>NZBC01000016.1 GCA_002687715.1 Planctomycetota bacterium
CTTTTGAGCCACGGCTCTCGAAGTGGACGAAGATCCAGCCCTCGGACTTCGTGCCCGGCCGGCCGGCGGTGAGCGACGAGTAGCCGAAGCCGCCCTCGTGAACGAGTCGCTTCAGCGGCCAGGTCTTGCCACCGTCGAAGCTGGCCCAAACCGTCCCGTGGTTGCGACCTTTCCGGCTGTCGCAGTTGCTGTAGATGAGGATGTCCTTGTCTTTGATCGGCAATCGCACCAGGCCGGCCATGCAGCCGTAGTTGGTGTCTTGCGGCCCGTCGGGAAGCGTGTCACAGATCGTTGCACCTTGCCAATGGGCGCCGCCGTCAGCGCTCCAGGCGGTCCACCGACGGCGCGGATTCTCACCCGGAGGTGCCCAGTGCCGGCGCGAGTTGTAGTAGATGCGTCCGTCGGAGAGCTCGGCCACCATCGCCTCGCCAGCGCCGAACGCCGGGAACGGGTCGCTCGTGTGCCAGGTCCTGCCACCGTCGTCGCTGTAGATCGCGTTCGTGTAGTGGTCCGGCCACTTGCTGGCGTGGTTCTTGCCAGCGTAGAAGCGCGCGGGACGCAGCAACCGCCCCTTGTGCTTGCCATGCCGCAAGGTGATGCCGTGTTCGTTCATGTGCATGGACGGTACGTTGCCCTTGCCGTCCGGGTGCACCGTCACCTTCTCGGCTCTCCAGGTTCGGCCATCGTCGCGGCTGCGGAAGACGGTGAGCGGTGCCGGTGGATGCTCGGATTCGACGAACGCCAGGATCTCGCCCGTGCTCTCGTCAACCGTCGTGCCACCACCTTGAATGCCGTGATCGGCGATGGTGGTCTTCCTGCCCCAGGTCTTTCCTCCGTCCTCACTTCGGCATGCACGAATGTGGTCGCTACCCCAGGTGGCAACGAGTGTCCCTTCGAGCGTGACGACGAGGTTGGGGAAGCGGCCCTTCTCGAACAACGGCCGGATCTCCAGGTCCGGCTCGCCGAGGAACGCCTCGATCTTCCCTTCGAGCCGATTCTGCGCGCGCCGCACCTCGAGGAGAGAGACGAGTCGCTTCCCGAGCGCTTCACCGATCAGGAGATAGCTCTCGGCGTTCGCGAACCAGTGGTGCCCATGGCCGACGCAGGGAGATTCCTCTTTCGGGCGTGCGAAGGCCGTGGTCTCGACGAACGCGACGGAGCCCCCGAAGCGGGCCCGGGTCGCCCCGGCCCGTTGGGCTTGCCGAAAGGCCGCCATCGGTCCTCGGGCCTCCGGGCCCAGGTTGCCGAGCTCGCCAACCACCACCGGGAGCGTCGGCGTACCGAACTCCTTGCGGACGTCGTCGATCAGATGGGCCAGGTTGTCGGCGTACTCTGGAATCGCCGGTGGGTGGCACATGTCGTTCCAACCCTGCATCCACACGAAGCCCGCGATCTCGTATCCCCGGCCGTCGTATTCGGGGAACTCGGACTTCAGGTTCCCCAGCACTTCCCGGACCTCCGCGATCATCCGACCGTAGTACGGGCCCACCTCGCCGCCCGCGCTGGGTGGGCGAAAGTCCTCATGCAGGCTCTTGCCGCCCCATGCCGTCTTGATCAGCAAGACCTGCTCGCCCAGGTGATCGCCGATGACATGCCCGAACTGGAGCTCCAAGCCCATGTGGTGCTTGCCGCCGTACCCGGTGTATCCAATCGAAAGGCCGCCCTTCTTGAGCCCGCTCCTGGCCTTGAACCAGACCCATACGTCATCGCGCACGCGCCAATCGCCGCTGGGCGTCTTCAGGTGGCGGTACCGCTTCGCGTTGTGCGGCATGGCCACGACATGTTCGAGGTTCCCCTTGCCGCCGTTGTAGTGCTTCTCGTGATCGAGGTCGACGACGCCCTGCCCTTCCATGTTGGATTGTCCGGCCAGGATGAAGACCTTCAGGTGCTGCTGAGCGTGCAGGTCAGCGCTGCCGAACAAGAGCAGAGACAGGAGCAGACCGGTCGTCTTCACGAGTGGCTTCATGTTTCGTTTCTCACGCGCGGCGGTCCGCGGTCGGGGCGATGCAAGGCGGTACGGTACCCCGTTTGTGCGGGCTCGGGGGAGCTCTCGACCAGCCAACGACTTGCGTTCCGCGCTTCAGGTCCTGGTCCGCAGCTGTGGCATGCGAAACCGGGCCCAGGCGTAGGCCGCGGTCTCGGCGTCCTCGTGCATCTGCGTGGCGATCTCGATGTCGTAGGTCCCGCGGAGCGGCGGGAGAGACACCGACCAGGTTTCGAACCGCTCGGGCGTCGAGACGGTGTGCGAGGCTACGGCGACCTCGCATCCAGTCCCGGTCTCGCTGAGGCGGAAGCCGAACTGGACCGGCCCCCCTTGCGGATGGTCGACCCCGACGTCGGCCACGAATCGCTCCTGGCCCTCGAGGGGGACGGCCGCGTAGCGGACGACTGCCGGTGGTTCGCCGACCTCGTTGGGACGGAGCTGGAGGACGTCCGGTTCGATCTCGGAAAAACCGTGATCGGGGTCGACGTTGGTCAGCGCCACGGACGCCGCGATGGTGGGGAAGAACAGCCGGATCGGCGCTTTCGAAGCGATGGAACGGCCTTCGAGATCGAACCCCGCCGCTTGCATCATCGGGTGGCACCAGCGGTAGAAGCCGTCGCGCTGTTCCTCGTCCCACGGCGTCTCCGAGAGCGGGATCTCGCGGTACTCCTGGGCGATCCGGCTCTGTTCATGGCGCCGTTCCGAGAGCAACCGGATGATGCTGCTCTCCTGCCGTTCGTCGAGTTCGAGGAACGCGCGCAGATCGGCGGCGACCGCGTGCGGCCGGATCGCCATGTCGCGCTGCTGTACCTCCAGGCAGCGGTCGGCCCCGACCTCTTCCCGGGCCCGGCCCCACTCCGCGAACGTGTGGGCCCAGCTCCGGCACTGGTAGTCGAACGGGATGTGGGGGAACTTGTTCATCCGGGAGAGGACGTTCTCGATGCCGCGCCGTGCGCAGAAGATGAACCTGGCCTTCGGGGACATCCGTTGAAGCTCGGGGCAGGATCGGATCATCGGAGCGAACAGATAGCTGTCCGGCGACTTGTCGATCCATCGGCCGTTGCCAGCGTGGCGAGCGTAGACGTCCACGAAATGATTGACGATGTGATCTTCGATCGCCTTCCGGTCGACGTTCGCGATCAAGTGGTGCGACGGGACCTTCATGTACTCGGGTGAGAGCTGGCGGAAGTACTCGTCGATCTGGTCGAGTATGAGCCGCATGAGTGCGGCGACGTTGCCCTCGTTGAAGCCGGGGATGCAAGCGCCCGTCTTGAGCGCCTGCGCCAGGGCGCTGGTCCCTGAGCGCACACTGCCGACCACGAAGATCGGCTCCGCGTCGTGGTTTGGGGATCGCCGGGCAACCGAGAGCGGTTCTGCCCCGTCGGCACTTCGGGGTTGGTCGGAGTCGGTCATCGGGCAGGCGCTCCAGGACGGGGCCGGGCCACGTCACCGCTTCATGAACACCTACCAGGATGGAGGGGGTCGAAACGGGATGCAAGAGTTGGTCCATGCCGGCCGACCGCATCCAGTCAAGGGTAGGATCCGTTCCTGACATGGCGTTCGACCCCCGCATGATCCCCCTCGAGCCACCGGTGGCTTCGCGCAGAGCCCGCGGTCGGGGCCCGAGCCACCACTCGCAGATCCTGCCCATCGTGGTTTGGATCACGTGCTTGGTCCTCGCTGCGTGTGCCAGGGAGGCCGATGACTGGCTGACCGATCTCCAAGGCGACGATGCCTTCGCACGTGCGATGGCGGCGGCGGCCTTGGGGCGGAGCTCTCCGGGCGACGCCGAGCGAGTGATTCCGGCTCTGCTCCAAGCCCTCGCGGATGAGGACGACGAGGTGCGGGCCTGGGCGGACACCAGCTTGCGCGCGTTGGCACCGTTTTCACTGGCGGAATTGGCCGCTCAGGTGGCCCGGCCGGGCGACGGGATCTCGGGTGCACACACCAACGCGTCGTTCTATCTGGCGGAGGTGGGCGCGGCAGGAGTGCCGTTCCTGATGAACGCCCTGAAGGACCCGACGACCGCCGACCGGTGGTCGGTTGTGATGGCCCTCGTGCGTGTCGGGGCCGATGCCGTTCCCGCACTTCTCGACGCGGCCCAGACCACGGATACCGTCACGCTCGCCTTCATCATCGTCGTGCTCGAGCAGACACCCGGCGGCGCTGACCACGTACCGAGACTCGTCGGCGAGTTGGCCGGGCCGCGGTCGGCGTCCCACGCGCCGGCCAGACTTGCGGACGCCTTCCGTCTCGCGGGTCGTCACAGCCCGGCCATCGTCCGGGTCCTGGTCGATCAGTCTCCGCAGTGGAAGCCCCAGCAACGGGAGGCGGTGCTCCCTGCGCTCGTCCAGGGTTTGCTCTTGCGGGTAGCGAGAGGTGACCGCGAGGTCCGCGTCGAGGCCGTGGGACAGCTGACCCGTCTCGGTTCGGACGCGGTTCCTCCGTTGATCGCAGCCCTGGAGCACGCGGACGCCGAGATCGCGGCGTGGGCGCGGAAGGCGCTGGCCATGATCGGGCCCAAGGCGTTGCGGCAGCTGCTCTCGTCTCTGAGACCGGGTCACGCGTTCCACCTGCGGACCCTGGAGACGGTCGCGTCGATCATGGGGCCGGAGGCCGCCCTCCCGGTGCTCGGTGAGTATCTCGAGTTCGACGACCCGGTTCGCCTGCGCAACACGTTGGCCGCGATCACCGGCCTGGGGCCAGCCGCCCGGCCGCTCCTGCAGCGGATCGTTCCGCTCTTCGAGCACGCCGACGCCGCCACGCGCGATGCTGCGCGGGTCACCGCGGATCGGTTGCGACGCTGAAGCGGAGCAGCGCATCGCACCTCGATCATTCCAGCCATGTCCGCAGGAAGCGGGCCATCTCCTTCCCCGCAACCCGGTTGCCGCGGGCGTTGAAGTGCGTGTCCATCAGGTGGTAGCAGTGCCGCTTGCCGTCAGATTGCACGGGCACCGCGCGCAGGGCTGGTAGCAGGTCCAGAAAGGGCACGTCGTGAGCCTTCAGCCAATCCCCGAGCAACCGTTGGGGCTGGGCGCGTTCCAAGGCAATCCCGTCGACCCGCGCGCGAACCTGGCGCCACAGATCGTCCTCGACCTGGAACTCATCCGGAATCAGGACGATCACAAAGGGAGTCGATCCGGCGGCCCGCTGCATGTCCTTGATCAGCTCGAACACACGTTGGAAGTGCGATCTGCGGGATCCGCAGACCTCCAAGGCCCGTCGCGTCTCGACGGTGAGGAAGGTCTCCCGGGTGAACGTCGGCGTCTCCCGGAGTTCGTCCGTCAACCAGGGATAGACGCGCTCCAGTTCCTCGGGCGTCTCCACTTCGGGGGAGCCCGGCTGAGCGTCCACCAGGCCCTCACGAGACAACTTCCGGAGCCGGCTGGGCACGAGATAGAGGAGGCAGTTCTCCCGGTCAAACCACCGTCGCCAGCCCGGGTGGTCACTCTCGCGGGGTGAGGTGTCCGTGATGTCGTTGCCCACGAACAAGTTCACCGCGATCACGTCGGGCCGCAGCGGGAGCGTCTCGTGGCGCAGGAGATGGAGGTACTCGTGTGGGCCGAGGCCTGGTAGCCCCATGTTGTAGATCTCGACCTCGCCGAGCTCTCGTTCACCAACGGTGGTGAAGTGGTAGTGGTGGGGCACCATTCCCGAGCTGAACGAGTCACCGATCATGACGACCGCAGGTCCGGAGCGTTCGTCGAAGGGCAGGAAGCCGCGATCGTAGTAGCCGCCGGAGTTGGTCGGGAACCCCAGGCGGACTTCGCCGGGTGTGAAACGTTGGTTGCGCAGGCGCTCGACGGCCGTTCCCTGCGCGCGTGCGTAGAGTGGCGAGGGACGGATCCACGCCACGCCCCGAAGCCCGAGCTCGGTCAGGACGAGAACCAGGCAGAGGTTGAACAGGACCAGGTCAAGCCCGCGCAGCATCCGGCGGGGAAGGTGGCGAGTGATCACCGGGCCCACGTTGAGCGCCAATCCAAAGCCGCCCATGCAAAGGGCCAGCGTCAGGTCTGCCTGCAGCTTGCGGAACGGCTGCAGGAAGGCCAGCGATATCGCCACGCTCCCAACCAAGAAGCAAAAGAGGAGGCGGAAGGCGGCGAATGACCTGGTGCGGCCGTCCTTCCCGGCGCGTACTTCACGCGCACACGCCACGAGAAGGAGCAGAGTCCCGGCGGCGAGGGCTCCGACCACGACCCAATACGACCCGCCCCACATCAGGATGAGCGAAACCCGACGCTGGACCGTTTGCACGAGCACATGGGCCGACCACGCAACGCCCGCCAGGAGCAACGTGGTCAGGAGGCGGCCGCGGAACTTCGACCGGTGCGGTGTACCTTGCGGGCTCTGGGTCGTCACGGGACGAGACCACCGTGAGTGTGGCTTCGCCGAGGCGTATTCCTCGGGCGCGCGATCCTATCACCGTGGCCTGGGGGAGGTCTGTTTGCTCCGTCTCATTGGAGGATGACGGTCGATGGTGGCGACGGGACGTACGGCACCGGATCACCGGGCGCCGCGACCACCGCCTGGGTGTGGAGCACCAGGCCGGAGAGCCACGGGTTGCTCGGCACGGGGTAGACCGCGGCGCCCTGGCCTGCGGTGTCCAACGGGCCGCTCTGGAAACTCGCCCAGAAGAGCGCATCCACGTCGAGCGCGAGCCAGCCCGTGCCGAGAAACGTCGGGCCGGTACCGAGCGAGAATGCCGTGGCCCAATCCAACCCCGCGCGGGCGGCGCCAGCGTTCATTGCCAGGGTCGCCGTGCCGCCGAGCGGCACGGTGTTCGGAACGTCGAGGTCAAGGCCGGACATCTCGCGCGCCAGCGCCAGGTGGAGGAAGTGCTCGTCGTAGGGCGCGCCCTCCAGACCCTCGGAGATCCACACCGCGTTCGCAACCACGTTGGTGGGGTTGTTCCACTCCAACCCGATCCGGGAGAGAGTCGCCTGGCCGCCGTTGGACGGCAGCGCTGCCAGCGCAAGGTCGATGGCGTGCTGGTTGCCCGGATGTGGGGGGTGCTGATCCACCTCGGTCTGCATGCGGACGTAGCGCGACCGCACCTGGGGCATGAAGGCGATCGCCTCGCGCTCGCTCCAGAAGAGGTTGTTCGAAACGGGCACGGGCACGTGGCCGCCAAACTGCTGAGCGGTCTCGAAGCGGGCGGCTGGCCCCTCCCGATCGACCATCAAGGCCACCGCGGGATTGTCCGGGTAGCGCGCGAGGGCACCGGAGCCCATGGTGACGCCGTAGGAGTGCGTGGCGACGCAGATTCGCGTCGCGTCGACGTCGCGTCGCGCCGCCAGGAGAAGCAGGATCTGGTGGAGCCCGTCCTGCTGGATGAAACCGCAATAGTCCTCCGTGGTGTAGGTGCCCCCGTTGGTGCTCTGGCCGCGCCCATCAGGATCGAAGTGAACGGCGACGTAGCCGAGACGGGCCAGGTCCCGACACGTGGGGAGGAACCCACTTCCGGCGTCGTTGTCACCCGGGACCATGACCACTGCCGGCCGTGGATTCGCGGGCGATGCGCTCGCCGGCACGTGGATCGTAACGGCGAGATTGACGCCACTCGACGGGTTCACGACGAGGGGCGTCTCCGTGAGGGGAGCGCTCATGGGCGGATACGACCAGAGCACGTTGCCCGCGGCGTCCACCTCACGGGCGAACCCACCTCCTACCAGGTAGTTGCCGTTCGGGAGCAGGTCGGCTTCGTAGGGTGCGACGGCTGTGGGGATCGACTGCATCAACGCGCCCGTCGAGGACACGCGCACGATCCTCGCGTTGTTCGTGCTGGTGATGAGCACGCTGCCGTCGGGGAGGCGGTCCGCATCGCGAGGGGCGTCGATGAGGCCCGCGCCGATGCCCGGCCCGTAGGACCATGCGATGATGCCGGAGGGGGTGACCTCGACGACGCGATCGTTCCGCGTGTCCGAGATCAAGGTGTTGCCGCTGGCGAGGCGTTCCGAGTTATGGGGCGTCCAGAGCAGGTTCGGTCCACCTCCCGGCGTGCCGGTCACTCCATGCTGCCAGACGACGTTTCCATTCCGGTCTATCTCGACCACGCGATGGTTGTTCCGGTCGGACACCAGGAGGTTGCCGCCTGCGAGCATCTTGACGTCGTTCGGGTAGTCGAGCTGTGACCCATCGGAGAGCGGCGACACGTCATCGCTGTTCCAGAGGATGGTTCCATCCGCCGCGACCTCGAGTATCCGGTCGTCGTTGGACGCGGCGAGCAGCACGACACCGCCGCCGACCCAATCGACGGTGTGGGTCCACTCGCTGCGCACGAGCCACGAGTGCACCAACGTGCCGTCCGGTTCCACGAGGAACGCGATACCCGCCGGTTGCCCGCTCTGGTCTCCCGAGTCCACCATGAGGGTGCGTCCGTCGGGCAGGCGCTCCACTTCGAGGATGTTCTGGGGATAGGCCTGGGCGGTGAGGGCACCGCCAGAGACGATGGCCAGGGCAAGCAGCGCAACGCTCGTACGGTGAATCAAGTGGGCAGGGTTGGTGGTGGTTCGCATGGGAACGCTCGCGAGAGGAGAACGGGTTTTCCGGGGGTACCTACGC
This sequence comes from Planctomycetota bacterium, assembly GCA_002687715.1. Taxonomy (GTDB): domain Bacteria; phylum Planctomycetota. Next base: position 8,546 of record NZBC01000016.1, read on the forward strand.
ACCACCGGGGGGACTCTGTCGCTGTTCCCGGATCGTGGGCGTTCTCGCGGGAGAATTCGAGGATCGTGGCGAGGGATGAAGGCGCCAACGCCGTCGTCTTTGCGGCGGCGGCGATCGGCGGTCAACCACCGCCAGTCCGGGTCAGTCCCGCCAGGCGATGCAGTAGACCTGATCCCCGCTGCGGATGATCGGCCGTCTGCCTCTTCTGACGCCCAAGCTCCTAACGGTGGCCCCACTGATACAGGTGATTCAGGCCGTCGGAGTTCGCAGTCGCAATCTCGGGCCGGCCATCCCCGGTCCAGTCGCCCACCACGAGACCATAGGTCATGCCGTTCGATGCTCCGAATGGGGTCTTTCGGAACGTTCGGTCGCCGCGTTGCACGTAGAGGGCATTCGGCCCCCGCACGTTGGCCACCACGATGTCGATGCGCCCGTCCCCGTTCACGTCAGCCGGTACCAATGCGTAGCTCTGGCTGTCCCCCCCCAACTCCCTGGATCGATCGAATTGGCCGGACCCGTTGCCGAAGTAGACGGCATTGGGTTGCCCGATGTTCGCGTTGAGGATGTCGATGTGTCCGTCGCCGTCGATGTCGGCAAGAGCGACGCCCCGGGTTGCATCGGATCCCGTTCCGTAGGGAACCGACTTGGCAAACCCTCCCTCTCCATCATTGAGATAGACGTGGTTTTGCTGGCCGTTGCGGTTGGCGACCACGAGATCGAGGTCGCCATCGCCATCGACATCCCCTGCCGCCACGTTGATGGTGGAATCGGTCTTGGCTCCGAAGGTCCTCTGCCTACCAAAGCCGCCCTTGCCGTCGTTGAAGCAGATCAGGTTGGCTTCCCTGCGGTTGGTCAGGATCACATCGATCCCGTGGTCGCCGTCCAGGTCCGCCAGTGTGACGCTGCGTGTATTCGAGATCTTGCCGACTTGCGGTCCCCTGGTGAACCGGCCCTTGCCGTCGTTGAGCAGCACGTAGCTCGGCGCCCGGTCGTTCCCGACGACGGCATCCAGATCGCCGTCCCCGTCCAGGTCGGCGAGGGGCGCAGCGTACGTCGTCGATCGTTCGGGGGTGAGCTTGCGCTGTTCCCGGAACGCGCCCTCGCCGTCGTTGAGGAAGATCTTGTTCTGACCCGCCCAGTGGCGTCCGTTGGCGACGACGAGGTCCAGGTCGCCGTCGGAGTCTACGTCGCCGATCGAGATCGACGCCGTGCGTTCCTCGGCCGTGCCGAGCGAACCGATGGGTTGGTAGGACATGCCCCCATCTCGTACCTGGTGCGACTCCTTGCCCGGTCCGGCCGTGGGGGCGGGGCGTTCGGCAATGCAGTACATATGTTGCCGCCCGCGTAGATAGATCTGGTCGCCGACGATCGCCATGGACGCGTCGACGGCGTCGTCAAGTTGGTTGACCGCCAGTTGTTTGAAGGTCGGCCCGTGGTCGATCACCATCGTGACTCCATCCCGAGACGTGACGTAGATGTGGCCGTCGGCGCAGACGGGTGACGCGTAGACGCGCCGCAGTCCGTTCAGACGCTGGCCCTCATAGAGAACCTCGCCGGTCTTCGCGTCGAGGCAGGAGAGGACGGCGTTGTTGCCCCTCAGGAAATAGAGGCGACCATCGTAGAGAGCAGCTGACGGCACGTACGACGTGTTGCGTTGGTGGGTCCACAGGACGTGCCGACTGTCGCCGAGGTCACCCTTCGCGTCCTCGAGCCGCACGGCTTGCAGCATCTGGCCCCGGTACCCACTCATCAGGTACGCCACCCCGTCGACGTGGATGGGGATCGGGATGCAGTTCACGGTCATCCCAGAGAGGGACCAGATCACTTTCCCGCTCTTCAGGTCGTAGCCCCGCGACGCGGTGGTGGCGTTGACGATGACCTGCGGCCGCCCGCGAACCTCGACCACTATCGGCGTGGACCAACTCGTCACCTCTTCACGGGGTTGTCGCCACAACTCGTCTCCGGTGCGCTTGTCGAGGGTTACGAGAAACGAGTCGCCTTCGTGGTCCCAGTTGACGATCAATCGGTCACCGTAGAGCGCAGGCGAGCTCGCCTCGCCGTATTGCCTTCGCGTACGCATCACCCCCAGTCGCTTGGACCAGACGACTTGCCCGGACCGGTCCAGGCAGTAGATGCCGCGGGAGCCAAAGCTCGCATAGATGTGCTCGCCGTCGGTCACGGGAGAGCTCGACGCCTGACTGTTGGTCCTGTGGCCACCCTCGTGCGGTACCGCTTCGACGAGCTTCTTCTGCCAGATCACACTGCCGTCTCCGCGATTCAGGGCGATCATCGCGAACTCGTAGATGACGGTCGGTCGGGGTTCTGCGCGTCGATCTCGCTCCGTGAGGACATCACCGACCTTGCCGGGGCGATCCGTCGCAATCGCCGTGGTGAGGTAGATCCGGTCCTGCCACACGATCGGCGAAGAGATGCCGAGTCCGGGGACCTTGACCTTCCACGCGATGTTCTTTGCTGGACCCTGCTCCGTCTTCTCCGCCCATTGGGTCGGTGGGCTCCCCGACACTGCGCATCCGGTGCCGAGCGGACCGCGCCAGGACGACCAGTGCCGGGTGTCCTCGGTGGACCCGGTTGGCCGCTCGCTCTGCGGCAAGGCGATAGCGGCGCCGACGAACAGGAGGGGCGCGAGACACCGGGCGGCAAATGTCAGCATGGGGAGATCCTACTTGCAGGGCCGCCTCGCACGCAGGGAACTCTCCAAGCCGACGGCCGACGCTACCCGGTCCGTCCGGAATGGCGGTAGGATCCGCCTTCTTCCGACCGCACCACTTGTGACCTCATCACCCAAGGGCATTACGGGAGAGAACCCATGCGCCTCACGTGCCTCGTCCTCTTCGCACTGACCGTTTCTGTCGTGGCTCAACCCTGCGCCAGTGTGAACGCCAATTCCGCCGTCACCGATTGGTTTGTCGATGCCGCGTCGACCTCGGCGAACCCCAACGGCTCCAAGACGGATCCCTTTGTCCGGCTCGGGGACGTCATCGGTGCCGCGGACGACAACGACCGCATCTTCGTCGCTCCGGGAACATACAGTCCAAGCCAAACGGGAGAGACCTTCCCGTACCAATGGGGCGCCAACTCGACCTTGTCTCAGCTCGGGATCGAGATCATCGGAACCGGCGGCGCCGCCGTCACCATTCTCGACGGTGAAGGACTGACCTCCGGCGTCGGTATCCTCCGCTTCCGCCAGCTCGCGGCCGGGGCGAAGTTTCGCGGATTCACCCTTCGGGGTTACGCCGGAACCCTGGGATCGATCCGTCTCGGAAGCACGACGCCGGGCTTCGAAGCGCATGGCGTGGAGATCCACTCTTGTGTCTTCGACGGGTCGGCTGGCTCCGGCATCGCGACGTTCGGCGCATCCGATGACCTCAAGTTTCACGACAACGTCTTCACGGGTTGCGTGGCTGAGGGGATCTGGGCTTCGGACATCACGATCAACCTCAACCCGTGCAGCGGTGCTACGGGTGGTGGAGAGATCTACAACAACACGCTCGACGGAAACGGAAACGGTATCCGCCTTCAGGGCGGCGCCTGGACCGTGATGAACAACGTCGTGACCAACAGCACGAACAGTGGGATCTACGACTTCGGGGGTGCGCCGGTCTTCAGCTACACCCTGGATTTCAACTGCGTGTTCGGAAACGGGACCAACTACCAGGCCGTGACGGCGGGACCGAGTTCGATCTCCGTCGACCCGGCCTACGTGAACCCCGCTGGTGGCGACTACCACCTCATGCCGACCTCGCCGTGCGTCGATGCAGGCACACCGGGGCTGCCGTCCTACATGGGCGCCGATCTGGACGACGACCCCCGCAACCTCGCGGGAGCGACGGGCATCCAGAATCCGGACATGGGCTCGGACGAAGTCACCGATGTCCGTCTCTCGGTTCCGCTCGGGATCTCCATCGGCTTCGGTGCGACTTCCATCGACCTCACCGGTCCCGCGGGTGACGTCGCCGTGCGCGCGGTATCCCTGGGCGAGGGCAACCTCCTGCTGCCGGAGGGCAACGTACTGCTGGAGCTGAGCTCGCTGGTCCTCTTTGATCCCGTGCCCGTTCCCATTCCCGGCGGCGGACTGCTCATCTTCCCGATCGCCACCGCGGGCTTTCCGCCGAGCACCATCGGACTCCCGCTCTACCTCCAGGCAGTGGTCGCCTCGCCGACGGCCATCCGCCTCACCAACCGCGTCACCGTCGTCGTCTGCCCGTAGGGCGAGGTCGGGACCGGCCGTTCGAATTGGAGAGTTCGTCCAGTAGCCGCACGCAAGAAATGTCTCGATGCGGCTTGAATCGCTGTTTCGAACTCACTAACTTCGCGCTCCCATGAACTTCGCCGTTCTTCTCGTCAACGTTCTCGTTCTTATCGCCTGGCCGTCGTGTCAGGGGAGCGGGCCCCTGACTTAGACCGACGGCCGAATCGAACACAAAGCCCGCACCTTCGTGCGGGCTTTTTTTGTTGGTCCATCAACCATGCGCAGCGACACCCTCCTACGCGGGCCGGCCCGCGCTCCGGCCAGAGCCATGCTCCGGGCAACGGGGCTGACGGATTCCGACCTCGAGCGTCCTCTCATCGCAATCGCCAACACGTGGTCCGAAGTGACGCCGTGCAACATGCACCTGCGCGCGCTCGCGGATGACGTGAAGGCCGGCGTGAAAGAGGCCGGCGGCACGCCGATCGAGTGCAACACCATCGTCGTGACCGACGGCATCGCGATGGGCACCGCCGGGATGCGAGCATCGCTCGTGAGCCGCGAGACCGTCGCAGACTCCATCGAGCTCTTCGTCGAAGGGCACGCATTCGACGGTGTCGTCGCGATCTCCGGCTGCGACAAGACGGTCGCGGGCACCATACAGGCCCTCGCACGGCTCGACCTGCCGTCGTTGATGCTGTACGGCGGCTCCATCCGTCCCGGACGCCACGCCGGGCGGGACGTGACGATCCAGGACGTGTTCGAGGCCGTCGGCGCACACGCTGCCGGACGGATCGACGACGCCGAGCTGCGGGCCGTCGAGTGCGCCGCGTGCCCTGGAGCCGGAGCGTGCGGGGGGCAGTTCACCGCCAACACGATGGCGACCACCGCGTGCATGCTCGGCATCAGCCCGATGGAGAGCGGGCAACCTGCGGACGACGCCGGACGCTCCGACGGGGCCCGGCGCTGCGGTGGCCTGGTGATGGACCTCGTCCGGTCGGGCACCCCGGCGCGCCAGATTCTGACCGAGGAGGCCTTCAACGACGCGATGGCCTCGGTTGCGCTGACCGGAGGGTCGACCAACGCCGTGCTTCACCTCATCGCGATCGCGCGGGAAGCCGGGGTCCCGTTCGGCCTCGACGACATCGATGTCATCAATCGCGAGACGCCCCTGCTCGCAGACCTGAAACCCACCGGACGCTTCACCGCCACCGACATGCACGCGGCCGGGGGCATGCGTTTGGTCGCCCGGCGCCTCCTGGATCTCGGACTGTTGCGAGACGACGGCGCGACCGTATCCGGGCGGACGATTGGCGACGAAGCCGCCTTGGCGATCGAGACGCCGGGTCAGGAGGTGCTGCGCCCGACGACCAATCCGATCGCGCCGTACGGCCACCTCGCCGTCCTGCGTGGCAACCTCGCCCCGGAGGGCTGCATCCTGAAACTGCCCCCGAACGTCGACGCGGCGTTCGAAGGGCCGGCTCGCGTCTTCGACAGCGAGGAGGCGGCGTTCCTGGCCCTTCAGCGAGAGGAGCTGCGTTCCGGCGACGTGATCGTCATTCGCTACGAGGGGCCCCGCGGTGGGCCAGGCATGCGCGAGATGCTCACGGTGACCGCGGCTCTCGTCGGAGCCGGTCTGGGTGATTCCGTCGCCCTCGTCACGGATGGTCGGTTCAGCGGCGCGACCCATGGCGTCATGGTCGGACACGTCTGTCCCGAGGCCATGGCCGGCGGCCCCCTCGCACTTCTCGAAACGGGAGATCGCGTCCGCATCGACGTCGTCGGCCGGTGTCTCGAAACCGATGCGGATCTCGAGAGCCGACGCGAGGGATGGGACGCGCCCGGTCCGCGGGTCGCGACCGGCGTTCTGGCGCGTTACGCCGCCACCGTCTCATCGGCGTCCGACGGCGCGATCACTTGTCCGGTACCTCCCACCGTCTGACCCCCTCGTCATACCCCTGCTCAGGAGAGCACCATGTCCTTCGAATCCAACAACTTCTTGCTCCAAGACCGCACGGTTGCCGTCGTCGGCTACGGCAGCCAGGGCCGAGCCCAGGCGCTCAACCTCCACGACTCCGGCGCCCGCGTCATCGTCGGTGTCCGCGATGGTGGTCCGTCGTGGGCTCGTGCCGCGGAGGATGGTCTGGAGCGAACCACCGTCGCCGCCGCCGTCGGGCAGGCCGACCTCGTCGCGCTCCTCGTCCCCGACATGGAGCAGCCCGCCGTGTTCGAGCAGGAGATCCGGCCGCACTTGCGTCCCGGCGCAGCCCTGCTCTTCAGCCACGGGTTCAACGTCCACTACGGACAGCTCGAGGCGGGCTCGGAGACGCCGGTGGTCATGGTCGCACCGAAGGGCCCGGGGAACCTCGTCCGTCGGACCTACGAGGAAGGTCGGGGCGTCCCGTGCCTGGCCGCGGTGCACCAGGATCCCAACGGCGACGCGCGTGACGTTGCCTATGCCTACGCCGAGCTCATCGGTGGCGCGCGCGCTGGGGTCATCGACACCACGTTCGCCGAGGAGACCGAGACCGATCTCTTTGGCGAGCAGGCCGTCCTGTGCGGCGGCGTGACCGAGCTGGTCACGGCCGGGTTCGACACGCTGGTCGAGGCCGGCTACGACCCGCGGGTGGCGTTCTTCGAATGCTGTCACGAGTTGAAGCTCATCGTGGACCTGATCTACGAGGGTGGCTTCGAGCGCATGCATCGCTTCGTCAGCGACACTGCGAGCTACGGCGACGTGACTCGCGGCCCGAAGATCATCACCGACGAGACGCGACAGCGGATGCGCGACGTTCTCGCCGCAATCCAGAACGGGACGTTCGCACGGGAGTGGGCGACCGAGCACGCCCGCGGCGGTGACCGCTTCAAAGAGCTGCAGGTCGCGGACGTCGCGCACCCCCTCCAGGAAGTCGGCGACAAGATGCGCGCCGGATTCGCCTGGAATGCCGCAGAGGTGGAGGATGCGGCCCCGAGACACCAAGGGGCGGAGGCATGACCGGAGCCGAGCTCCTCATCCGTTGTCTCGAGGCCGAAGGTGTGGACACCATCTTCGGGTACCCGGGCGGAGCGATCATGCCGGTGTACGACGCGCTGCTCGACTCGCCGATCCGGCACTTCCTCTGCCGGCACGAGCAGGGGTGCGGGTTCGCCGCTCAAGGGGTCGCCCGGTCGACGGGACGCGTGGGCGTCTGCATGGCGACGTCGGGACCGGGCGCGACGAACCTCGTCACGCCTCTCGCTGATGCGTTCGTCGACTCGGTTCCCCTCGTCGCCATCACGGGCCAGGTTCCCCGCCCGCTCATCGGCACGGATGCGTTCCAGGAGGCCGACCTCCTCGGGATCACGCTACCCGTCGTCAAGATGAGCTGGTTGGTGCAGGACGCTGACGAGATCCCCCAGATCGTACGGGACGGGTTTCGCATCGCTCGCGAGAGTCGTCCGGGCCCGGTTCTCATCGACTTTCCCAAGGACGTCGGGCTCGCAACCACCCATTGCAAACCGCTCCCGAGCGCTCCTGTGATACGTCCCCCCGCTCCGTCGTCCGCAGTTCTGGCTCACGCGTGCGCACTGCTGGAGAAGGCGGAGCGACCCGTCGTGTACGCGGGCGGCGGTGTGGCCCTCGGCGGCGCAACCCAGGAGCTTCGCGCATTCGTCGAGCGCGGTGGGCTGCCGGTTGTCCATACGCTGAAGGGCCTGGGCGGTGTCCCCGCCGACTACGACGGCCTCCTCGGGATGTTGGGTATGCACGGACTGAGGGCTGCGAACCTCGCGGTCCAGGAGTCCGACCTGCTCATCTGTGTGGGGGCACGGTTCGATGATCGCGCGACCGGGAAGCTCGACGCGTTCGCCCCGCACGCGGCGGTGATCCACCTGGACGTGGACCCGGCCGAGCTCGGGAAGCTCCGCCGCCCGACGGTGGGCGTGGCGGGCGACATTCGGCCAGCGCTCGATGCGTTGACCAGCCCCCGGAACATCGAACCGTGGCGCGGCCACCTGAGAGAGCTCAAGGCCGCGCACGCGTGGCGCCCACCCTCCGGCCACGACCACGTCGACGCTCCGTCGCTCCTGCGTCGCCTCTCCGCTCGTGCCGACCGCCGGACCGTCTTCGCCTGCGACGTCGGTCAGCACCAGATGTGGGTCGCGCAGCACGTCGCTTTCGACGATCCGACGCGGCACCTGACGAGCGGCGGCCTTGGCAGCATGGGCTTCGGCCTGCCCGCGGCGATCGGGGCGTGCATCGCCAACCCCGGGACGCCCGTGGTCTGTGTCACGGGCGACGGCTCGCTCATGATGAACGTCCAGGAACTCCAGACCCTTCGGCGCTACGACCTCCCGGTGCGCATCATCCTGTTCGACAACACGGCGCTGGGCATGGTGCGTCAGTGGCAGGAGCTGTTCTTCGAGAACCGCGAGAGTGAAGTCGACCTTTCGGACAACCCGGACTTCGCCGAGGTCGCGAGAGCGTTCGGTATTTCCGCGATGTCCATCGATCGCGCAGACCAGGTGGACCATGCCGTCGACCGTCTCCTCTCCAGCCCGGGACCGGTCCTCGTTCACGCCAGGATTCCACGCGGTGACAACGTGTGGCCGCTCGTCCCGCCCCTCGCTGCCAATGACCGCATGCTCGATGGAGCCGTCTCATGACCATGATGCACACCATCACCGTTGTTCTCGATGCGCAGGCGGCGACGATCCAACGCCTGCTTGGCGTGGTGCGCCGCCGCGGCTTCGAACTCATGAGACTCGACGTCTCCCGCACCTGCAGCGACGGCCTGTTCCAGGCCCGTCTGCGCGTGCGGGGCAGCCGCCGAGCCGAGACCCTGATTCGCCAGATTGCCAACATCGTGGAGGTGCAACAGGTCGCGCTGATCCAGGCCGCCAGCATTCGGGCCGCGTAACCGCCGTGGCCGCTCGGCCGGACCGCGGTGATGTCCTCGCCATGGTGGACGCCGTCCGCGTCCACGTATGGGGATGGGGGAGGCCGACTGTCGACCTCGGCGTCGGGGGGGCGGCGGTGAGCTCTCTCCCGGAGGCGGTGGCGCCGCGACTCCGCGCGCCATCCGCCCCGACTGATGGGCGCGAGCTTCTCTACCTGTTCGCCGCGTAAGGGAAGAGGCGTCGGCCACCCAGGTCGCCGTGCTTGTCCTGATTGGCGTCGATCTCCGCCGCGTCGGGCGTGGCGGACTGAACGCCGGCGGCCGGAACCTCACCGCCACTGATCCAGACGATCGCGTTGAGGGCAGTGCGGCGGAAGTTGTCGTTCTGCCAGTTGATGTGATTGTGAGCGCCGGTGAAGCCGAAGCCGCGACCGCCGTCGGGGCGCGTAGCGACCCACGCCAGATGCTGCTGCTCCTTGCGCTCCAGAATCGCCGCGCGCACGTGGGGGTTGCCACTATGGGCGCCGTCCTTGCGCCTGAGGGTCTCGCGGCCGGGCATGGCCGTCAGGATGGGTGTGACGCCCTTCATCCCCTCACGAAAACGCATGTGGTAGTACCACTCATCGTTGATCTCGAAGGGAGTGAGGCCGCGAGTGACAGGATGCTGGACGAACTTCTCGAACTTCGCCGTCCAGTGCGGGTTGACCGACCAGTGCGGCTCGAAGTAGCCGCCCTGCCATTCGAGGAACTTGTCGCCGGCGGCACCCTTGGTGGTCTCGACGCCATAGTGGATGGTGCCGAGGCCCACACCACGTTTCATGATCTTGTCGAAGGGGTCGAGCCGGCGGTTCAGCATGTGACGCCCGCCGCCGTCGCAGTAGATGACGACGGCCGAAGCACCGTCGAAGACCGACTCATCCTCGGGCCAGCCCTCGGTGGCGACAACGGCCTGGAAGCCGGGCAGCTTCGCCAATCTCTTGGCCAGGAGCATGCAGCCCGCACGATGTTCGTGGGCACCGTTGCCGTGGCTCTTCCGGCCGGCGATGAAGACGACTTTCTTGGTTCCAGGCGACGTGGTCTTGAGGTGGACGTTCCGGAACTGGATCTTCATCGGGGGGCCGGCGTGCAGTTGCAGCGCCAGGAGTCCCTTGGCTCGGAAGCTGGCTGAATTGTCGATCACTTCCGACATCACCACGCCGTTGATCTTCTGGATCATGTGGCGGCCCTTGGCAATGATGTGGTACTCGTTCCACTGGCCGGGCTTGATCTTCTTCGCCAGCTCCGCCGGATCGCCGAGTTTCTCGACCGTGCGCTTGCCGGTCTTGGGACGGGTGGCCCGTTGGCCCCGCTTGGCCAGCACGCCGCCGAACTTCTCTCCGTAGTTGGTTCCCGACCAGTTGTTGCCGAAGTCGATGTCGGCCTGATAGCCGCCGACGACCCACTTGTTCTTGGTCTCGAAGGAGCGGTACTGGATCCCACTGTTGTGGGCACTGATGCGGAAATCGGCCTTCAGCTCGAAGTCGCCCGGTTCGCCACCGCGCCAGATGAGGAAGGTGTTGCCCTTGGCCCGCTTCTCCTTGGTCGTCTGGCCGGTGATCGCACCGTCCGCAACGCTCCAGAACTCGGGGTTGCCGTCCCACCCTTCGAGAGTCTTGCCGTCGAAGATCTTCTTCCATTGGTCGGACTCTGCGACCTGCGAAGTCCCGGTCGCCGACACCGTCAACAAGATCAGACTACTCAGCATCCACTTCATGAATTCTCTCCGCCTGGGTAGGTGAACCCGGTGCGTTCTTCTCCAGGACCCCGTGGCTGGGGGTTCGCGGCGACGAGTCGTGCCGACCGCGGATCGTATCAGGGCTCGGTGAGCTCGTCCCCGCGCGCACGGCGTCGCGCCGTACGCGGAGATCGCCAGAGAGCTCGGAACCACGTCACTCGACCGAAACGGAATGGCGGCCGAGCACCCGCCCGAGATGCGGGATGGCAAGGCCCTTCGGCCGACCCTGGCACGCGATCGTCAGGTCGTTCTGGCCGGGCTCGAGCCAGCGGCGCGCGGTCTTGCTCTTTCCGTTCTCCGTCCAGGTGAGGTCGAGAGGCACGTGGAAGTCGCCCTTGATCTCGATGGCGAGTTCGACGCCCTTGTTCCGGGCGCGGACGACACCGAGGACCTGCGGGGTGCCGCTGCCGTAGAACCACTCCTTGAAGAACCGTCCCCACTTCTTCTGCGTGTTGGCTTCGAGGACGCTCTGGAAGTCCTCGGTAGTGGCGTTGCCGTAGCGGTGCTTCTGGTTGAAGTCACGCAGGGACTTCCACCACGCGTCGTCGTCGTCGACGTAGTGCCGCAGCGTGTGGAGGACTCGCGACCCCTTGCTGTAGATCAGGCCGCTGTAGGCCAGCCGCGAGTTGGGGTGGTCGCCCCGGTAGAGGCTCCCGCGGCCTCCGCGGTTCGAACCGAAGTACTGGTCGGCGGCTTCGCGCCCCTGGGTGAACTCGACGTAGACCCCCTCCGCGTACGTCCCGAAGCCCTCGTGGATCCAGAAGTGGCCCCAGTGCTCCGCGGAGACCGCGTTCCCCCACCATTCGTGAGCGACTTCGTGGACGAGGATGTAGTCGAAGTGTCGGTTGCGTGCCGCGTAGCGATCGCGGGTGTTGGTCTTCTTGCACCAGGCCGGATAGCTCGATCCGTACGCGACCGCGGTCGAGTGTTCCATGCCCCAGAATGATGTCTCTACCAACGCGAACTTCGCGTCTGGGAACGGCCACGGGCCGAACCGCTCCGAGTAGATCTTCAGCAGCTCCGGCACCTGCTTGAACTGGAGCGCAGCTTTCTTCGCGTTCTCGGGCAGGACGTAGTAGATGAACGGAACCTTCTTCTCGAGCCCGGGGAGGGCCAGCTTCTGTTCGACGACGACGTAGGGCCCCACGTTGAGGGTCACGCAATACGTCTCGCAGGGGTAAGGGTGCCGCCAGGAGAAGATCGACTTGCCACGCTTCTTCTTCCGACTCACGAGGACTCCGTTGGACACCGCATACAGGCCCTTGGGCACGGTGGCGTTGACGTAGAGCGTCGCGAACTTGTCGTCGGGGTGATACCAGTTCGACTTGCACGGCCACCACGAATGTGCGCCCGGGCCCTGGCACGACGTACCGACCCAGGGGCTGCCGTCAGCCGACTGGGACCAGCGCACACCCACCGTCCGCGGGCCGCGCCTGCGGCGGCCGGTGCCCGCGACGGGTTTGGAGCGGTAGCGGACGGCCACGCGCACGAGGCCACCCTTGGGGACCCGCTTGCCCAGTGTCACGAGGAGTGCGTCGCCGTCGCGAGTGAACTTCAGCTTCCGACCCTTCAGAGCGCACGTGCCGTCCAGCGCGCCATCCAGGTGGATGACCCGATCGACCTCCAGGTTCGGGGACGCGTCGAGGTGGAGTGTGTCGAGGCCTTCGGCCACGACCTTCGCTTCGATTGCCGACCAGCCGTCAAGGGTCTGGACCTTAGGTTTGACCTCGAGGTCGAGTCGGTAGGTCAGGACGTCGTAGTGGGTGCGTAGATCTGGCTGGGCCGGAACGACGACGGCAAGGACGGCAAGGACGGCGATGCAGCGCATTTCACGGTCTCCGAAAGCGTCCTGCTACCGTAGCTCAAGCCAGGAATCCTGGAAGCGTGGTTCCGTTTCCGGGCCGGATCATGGGCGAATGGAGCCGGCATACCTCGTCCGACCTGATCTCCGGCCTCCGCATATGATGGATGGTCCGCCGACCCCTGCGAGGCTCGGCCTCTCGACCCCAAGAGGAACTCCCCATGCGTCAATTCACGTTCGCGATGTGTGCGATCGCGGTCCTGGTGACCGCTCCGGTGTCGTTCGGTCAGGTGGAGAAACGCTCACTGACCCACGAGGACTACGACGGGTGGAAGTCGGTCGGCGGACAGGCGTTGAGCGCGGACGGGAAGTGGCTCGCGGTGACCGTACGGCCGCAGGTCGGCGACGGTGAGCTGGTGGTGCGGAGCACGACCGGGAAGACCGAGTATCGGCATGCGCGCGGGACCGGGGCGCGGTTCACCGAGGATGGTCGGTGGGTCGTGTTCACGATCAGCCCGGCGCGAGCGGACCAGCTCGCGTACGAGAAAGGACGTCTCGAGAAGTCGGGGTCTGGCGGGCGAGGCCGCGGAGGCGCACGCCGCGGTCGGGGGCCGGGCGGATCGGGCTCCGGTGGTCGCGGCGGCGATGGCGAAGAGGACAACGAGAAGCCGCTGTCCGCGATGGGCATCATGAATCTCGCCGACGGCAAGGTCGAGGTCATCGACCGGGTGAAGGGCTTCGGTGTCCCCGAGGAGGGACCCGCCTTCGTCGTGTACCACCTGGAGAAGCCGAAGCCGGAGAAGAAGCCCGACGAAGACGAGGGCGGCGAAGGCGAGGAGAAAGAAGGCGGCGAACGGTCGCGGCGTCGCGGGCGGCGGGGTGGGCGCGGTCGGGGCCGCGCCGACGGTGAGAAAGACAAGACGCCGGATTACCGGAAGGACGGGACCCCGTTCGTCGTGCGTGACCTGGTGAAGGGATCCGACACTCGCATCGATGGGGTCACGTCCTACGGACTGACGCGGAAGAAGGGCATCGTCTGGTTCGCGTGCAACTCGAAGAAGGACGACGAGAAGGTCGTCCGTGGGTTGTTCGCGATCGACCTCGCCTCGGGTCAGCGCAAGACCCTGGTCGAAGGCGCGGCAAACTACTCGGGCATCGCGACGGACCGCGAGGTCACGCGCATGGTGTTCGTGAGTGATCGGCGTGATCGAGAGGCGAAGAAGCCCACGTCCGATCTCTACGCGTGGGACCTCGGCGCCGAACCCGCGAAGCGCATCGTCTCCCATGTCGAGACCCCCGGCTTTCCCAAGGGGCGGAGTGTGGCCGCTGCCCGCGGGGGCGGAGGTGGTGGCGGAAGATCACGACGCCCTCGCCGCGGTCGACGTGGGGGAGGTGGCGGCTCCGGCCTCACGTTCTGCCGCGAAGGCAAGGTGCTGATGTTCGGCGCGACTCGGCTCCCGAAGCCCGAGATGCCGAAGCTGCTTGACGAGGAGAAGGTCACGCTCGACCTGTGGCACTGGAAGGACGCACTGCTCCAGCCCATGCAGGAGAAGCAGAGCGCCAACCCGCAGCTTCGTTGCGCCTGGCACTTCGACGAAGGGAAGATGTCCGTGCTGGCCAGCCGGGACACCGACCAGGTCTCGTTTCTCACTCCGTGCGGATCCCGAGTGCTCGTGCAGGACGGGTCGCCCTATGCCCAGCGGGTGTCCTGGGACTCGCGGTACACCGACGTCTACGTCGTCAATACGGTCAATGGCGAACGCCAGAAGATCATGTCCGAGCTGCGCGGCCGAGCGCAGGGTTCTCCCGACGGCAAGACGGTCGCTGCCTTCCGCAACGGGCACTGGTACGTCATCGACGTCGCTTCCGGCGCGGAGCGCTGTCTGACGAAGACGCTCCCCGTGAACTTCGCGACCGAGGATTGGGACACGCCCCAGCCCGCCCGTGCCTATGGCATCGCTGGCTGGACCCAGGACGGCGAGCACGTGCTCTTGAATGACCGGTACGACCTGTGGATGGTCGCCCTCGACGGCAGCAAGGTCGCGTGCGTCACCGATGGTTGGGGCCGCGCCAACCGGACGACCCTGCGCTACACCACCCTCGACCGTGAGGAGCGCTTCATTCCAACCGATCGGGCGTTGCTGCTCTCGGCAACCGACTCGGAGACCATGGCGTCCGGGTACTACCAGGACGAAATCGGCGGACTCGGCAAGCCGCGAAAGATCGTGATGCTCGACCGGGCTTTCGGTCGGCTGACCAAGGCGAAGAAGGCCGACCGCGTCGTGTTCTCCCTGACCACCTTCGCCGAGTGCGGCGACCTCTGGACCTCGGGCACGGACCTGAAGGACCGCCGGCGCCTGACCGACGTCAATCCGCAGCAGAAGGACTACCGCTGGGGCAAGTCCGAGCTCGTCCGCTGGCACAACGCGGACGGCGTCGAGCTCAAGGGGTTCCTCGTGAAGCCGGACGGCTTTGACCCGAAGAAGAAGTACCCGATGATGGTGTACTTCTACGAGAAGACATCATCGCGGCTCCACCGGTACGTTTCGCCGTCGCCGGGCACCTCGCCGAACGCCGCCTACTACGTCAGCAACGGCTACCTGTGGTTCCAGCCCGACATCGTCTACCGGGACGGCTACCCCGGCGAGTCGTGCTTGAAGTGCGTCGTCTCCGGTGTGCAGTCCCTGATCGCCAAGGGGTTCGTGGACGAGGAGTCGATCGGCGCGGCCGGGCACAGCTGGGGCGGGTACCAGACCGCCTACCTCGTCACCAAGACGAACATCTTCAAGGCGGTCGAGTCCGGCGCCCCCGTCTCCAACATGACCTCCGCCTACGGCGGGATCCGCTGGGGCTCGGGGATGTCACGCGCGTTCCAATACGAGCGTACCCAGTCCCGCATCGGCGGCTCCCTCTGGCGCTACCCGCTCCGCTACCTCGAGAACTCGCCGATCTTCTCGGCGGACAAGGTGGAGACGCCGGTGCTCATGCTCCACAACGACCAGGACGGTGCCGTTCCGTGGTACCAGGGCATCGAGTACTTCTGCGCGCTTCGGCGACTCGACCGCGAGGTCTACATGTTCAACTACGTCGGAGCGGGGCACGGACTGCGGCGGCGTGCGAACCAGCGCGATTGGACGAAGCGAATGCAGCAGTACTTCGACCACCATCTGAAGGGCGCGCCGGCCCCCAAGTGGATGACCGACGGCGTCCCGTACCGCGAGCGCGACCGCGAGAAGCTCGAGTTCAACCCGCCGAAGCACCCGGTGCACCCGAAGCCGGAAAAGAAGGCGGAGGCGGTGGGCACGGGCACCGGCGGAAACCAGCGCTAGACACGAGGTCCAGCCGTGGCGAGGTGCCCACCCGGCGTTCATCGACCCTGAACGCCGGGTGGCCTTCGGTCGAGAAGTCGGTCAACCCGAGCGTGCGTCCCGCCCGATACGACCTCTGGGGGAGGTCTCGCAGCACGGCATCGCTGCAGAGGAGGGCGGAGGAATCGGGAGTCGCGGCGTCATCAGGTCCTTCGCACAGGCCCTGCCCGAGTTCGTGCTCGCAGGGGCGTTTCTCTATGCATGGGGCGGAGCAGCGGCCGGTCTCCCGGGCGCGACGGGGTTCGCGGACGGGTTCCAGTGGTGGATCCCCTGCGAGGCGTTCGCGGTCGTAGTCTCTGCCCTGCTGATCTGGTTCGGCACCCGGCTCGGCCGCCGCTTTCGGGGTGGTGCGTTCCTGATCCTGATCCTGCTCACCTTCATCCTCCTGCCGACGACGCCCCTGTTGGCGTCGATCACGGGCAGCGCGTGGTCGACGGTGGGTGCCTTCGTCCTGCTGTTGCTCAAGTTCTTCCACTTCGTCAAGCGGGCGGATCGGACCACGGCAGCGATCGCGACCGCGTGGGTCACTGGCTACGCCGCTCTGCTCGCCGCGACGGTGGGCATCCTGGCTCTTGCAGGAGTCGCCGGCGACGCGCTGCTACTCGGAGCCGTGTACTTCGCCGGGCTCGGAGCCACCGAAGCGCTGGTGCACGCCGTGATCCGCACTCCTCCCACACCGGCCGCCGCACCGACGGACCTCGTGCCGATACCCGTCCTTCGGTGGCGCGCACTCGGGTACGCATGGGGGCCGGCTCTCATGGCGGCGTTCCTCGTGTGCGTGCACCTCGACGTCTTGGTCGGCGGCCTTCGAGGCTACTTCCTCGACTGGGTCCGAGGCGAGTTCATGGCGGCAGTGACCTGCGGCGTAGTGGTCTGGATCGTCACCGAGAGGGATCACCGGCAGCCGTGGATCCCGTGGTTCGTTGGCGGGGTCATCTTCATGATCTGCACCGGTGCGCACGTGTGGTGGGCGTGGGAGCTCGAGAGCGTGCTCCCGTCCCTCATCGGGTTCTTCGTCCTCTTCAGCGTGAAGGCCGCCGGGATCGCTGCATCGCCCGGTCACCCGGAGCTGGAGCGTCGTCCACTCGCCGCGGCGCTCGGTGTTGCGTCGCCACTCCTGATCGGACTGGTCTGGACCGGGCAGCTCTTCATCGAGGTCGTAGTGGGGCCGCAAGGGCTCGACGTCGCAGGACCGGAGCAGATGCCGATCATCTTCGGGATCACGTTCTACGGCCTCCTGGCCGTCATCGCATTCCTGATCGGGTGCGCGGCGCTGAACGTCCCCCTCGAGGACCGTGTGTGCCTCGCTTGCGTTGAAGTGAAGAAGACCGGGAGTTCCGCGTGCGGGGTCTGCATGGACCCGTCGGACCTTCTGCGGCTTTCTCCCGCGCAGGTGCTGGAGGCCTTTCGGCAGGTCGAGGTTCTGGACCCGGAGACCGCCGATGAGGTGCTGGCCGGCCACTCGGACTCCCTGCCGGTAGAGCCGGTCGAAGCTCCGGTGAGTACGAGACTCCGCTGAGCGTTCGCGCGGTGCGGCCCCGAGCGTCCTGGAGCAGTCCGGTCCGCGGTGTCGCGTGACCGGGTCAGTCGCGATGCGCGATGACCTGGTGGCGGGGCCCCCCACCCTCGGGGCTGAGGGCGCCGAGCACGACGGTCACCGCCTGGGGGACGGCGTCCAGGAGTGCGGTGACGTAGCAGTCCAGGACGGTGTGAGCGATTGGGTCCCAAGACGCGACATCGTCGTAGTCCCACCGCGTCGAGCCGGCGAGTGGGTCCTCGAGCCCGGGAGGCACGAGATGACCTGACCCATCGGGGTCGATGTACGTCCCTCTCACTCGTTGGTGGCAAGCTCCAGCGGAGAGGGATCAGGACACTGGTGGCCGATCATGGAGCTGCTCCCCGGAGGGAATGCCGGCGGTCCTTGGTCAGAGCTCCTTCAGCAGGATGCGCCGGAATCGGAGCGTGTTCGGGACACCGTGGTCCTGAAGGCCGATGTGACCCTTGAGAGGGCGGTCCTTCACGGCGGACGTGTCCAGTTGGACGTCGACGATCTTGTGGCCGTTGAGATCCACGACGAGGTGGTGGCCGCGACAGAGGACGATCATCCGGTTCCACTGCCCCGGCGGTCGTGACATGTTCTTCGCCGCGCCGACGGTGCTGATGATGCCGCCGTGATCATGAGCGCCCATCGCCCCCTTCTTGCCGGAGGAGTCGAGGATCTGGGCCTCGATGCCGGTCTTGACGGGGTCCTTCACGTCTCCGACGCGGAAGAACACACCGCTGTTTCCCTTCGGTGGGTAGGCGTACTCCAGATCCA
>NZBC01000017.1 GCA_002687715.1 Planctomycetota bacterium
CAACGTGCATCGGTCGGTACATCAACCCGATGGACACAGTGGGGAGGTGTAGATGTCGGCAGCGGGAAAAGTAATTGACGCTGAGCATTGGCGTTTCTTACGTCTGCGAATGCAAGGGCGGCAGCTCGCCTTGAGACCTCCCCGCACCCTGGGCTCGGGGCCGAATGCCGTCCGTGGCAGCGATGCTCGACATCGTCGGCACGTCTTGGGCGAAGGATCGACGTAGGGGTTGGTGTTGGCGTTCTCCTCCCGGCGTCGGCACTGCGAAGCCTCGATCTGGACTCGCTTGCAGGGCCGGCAGAAGTTGCCCACCCATCCTGAGGGTCGCTGCCAGTGAACTCGGCAAGCGGGGCAGATGGTCCTCGGTGTGCGACGCCGAACTCGTTGTGCACCGAGCCAGACCAGGACGGTCTCCTGCTTGGGGGATTGTGAGTCCTCGATCCAACTCACTGGAGGCGGCTCCAAGAAACGCCGCCATGCACGACGGTCCGCGCATCGTTGATGAGGGCTCCTGATCCCAAACGTGTTGATCGCGATCGGCGAGAACACGAGACGGTGGCTCTGCCGGGCATCGTGATGCCGACCTTCTCGGTCGGTGACACGACCCTCCGAAGACCGTTCCGAACTACATCATGCGATCCACCACCTTCGCCCCTTAGCCGCCGCGTGGTGTGGATGTCCGCCTCGTCCGGTGTCGCTCTCGCATCCAAGTGGGAGCGAGACGAACCGATCGGGCAGGTCACGCTGCGAAGCGAGGATCCGGGGTGGCCTTCGTTGAGCCGCCCGCGAGAATCGCCGAGCTCAGCCTTCGCGATGTCCAGCGCGGCAGGGCTGACGAGGATGTGCCCGACCGTGACGATGTTGGCGGGACCGGGCCGATCGCTACGTGATCGCGTTCTCGTTTGGATCATGGTGTCCGGCTCTCTCGTGTCCCTTGCACCTGACCGTTGATCTCCTCGAACGCCACCTCCTCCGACAGGGCAAGCGAAAGGCCCCCGTCGAACTCCAGGACCGCTGCTCGCTCCGCCCAGGCCTCCTGGAGATCGAGGTTCCATGAAGCCACCAGAAGCACCCAGGCTCGAGGGAAGTGGCCTCTGAGCTCGGCCGTGGGGTCGTCCAAGCTGGTCATGAGTTCGGCTCCCCGCGAAGACACCCCACCGTGATCGTGGACGGCATCTTGACGGTGGCGGCGAGTTCCGGGTCGATCTGGAATCTGGGCCGCTTTCGAGCGTAGGCGATGGCGTCCAGTGACTGCCTGTAGGTCCGGCACGGCCGCACGATCTGGGCGCTGACGTCACACTCGATCCCCTCGCGCTCCGTCTCGCTCAGCCAGCGGTCGCGCACGCGGTACCCAGACTCACGATCCCCGAAGACAGCCAGATGGGCATGTGCTGCGCCGAGGCCAACACGGCTGGCCAAGATGCGCGGTTCGGCGTCTACCCGACCTGTCGTCCCCGCCGACTCCCGCGCCTTGCAGAATGCCCTGACGGTCCGACGGACGAGCCTATCCACCGACTGAAGACCACCGGCCACGTCGTAGGGCGACGTCAAGGTGACCGACGACCACCTCCCTTGCCGCCCCTTGACCTTGCCCAGGAGGGTGCGCGCGTCCCGCCTGGCCCGCTGGAAGCTGCACCTGAGGCACGTCGGATAGCCGCAGAAACTGAGCCTGGGGCCACGACCGCCATCGACGATGTGGAGGCCGCAGATAATCGGCAGGTACGGTCCCGTGCCACGCGCGGGGGGACTCACCGCAGCCCGGTAGACCCCGTGAATGCGACCCGCCAGGAAGCGTTCGCAGTCTGGCTCACGAGGAAGCAGGCAACGGACATCCGGTAGGTCCGGCCCCGCGAGCCACGGCTCCTCGCGATGTAGGGACGTGAACGCGGAGGTCGCCATCAAGGGAAGAAGACAGTCCAAGACTCCCCACGCGACGTGTGCGATCGAGACCGACGCGGTGGCGAATGAGGCGGACGTGAACCCACAGACTCGGCTCGCTGCCACCTCCAACCTCCTCTTCCTGTTGCATGGGTCAAGGAACGCGGAGCGGTGCAACCACTCGGCGGTCGCACGAACGGCAGCAAGGTCGAGGTATCGGAGGAGATCCCCCGTCCGCCAGCGACGAACGTTCGCAAGCAGAACCTCGTGGCGCCGAGCACCGGATCCGCCAGCCGAGGCCGGCCCCGACGCAGATCTCGTTGACGCCCCCTGAAGCGAGAGTCTCTTGTGTCGGTGGTGGTCGGCATAATGATGTTGGTGGTCGAAGTGGTTCACGGCCGTTCGACTCCTTCCTGCTGACCCAGCGCATCAACGACCGCGCTGGGTCAGCTTCCTATGGGCGATCTCGTCATCACTTTGTCCCCTGCCCATGGACGGCACGGCACCGGCCCGGGCAAGCGTTTCTTTGAGGGCACTCATGAGTCGCTCTCGGCGAGCGCCCGGGCGGCCGATTCGAGCGAGTCGCGACGCCAGCGCACAACGCGACCGAGCTTGAGATCAGCGGCCGGCAGGGTGCCGCGATTAACAAGCCGATAGAGCTGACGACGCGAGATGCCGAGGTGCTTCGCGGCGGCCGCCGGGTCGAGCATCTGAGTCCCCTGCAGGAGCTGCTTGAGTTCCTCCCGCACCACGGCGCGGACGGTTTCGCGGATCTCGTCCAGGGTGGGCAAAGATGCGCCCATCACTGCTCTCCCTGATTGGCGGATCGAGGCGGAGAGCCGCGCTCGCCCTCACCGCATGATTGTGAGGCGTCAGCGACCGTCGTCGGTGCGGGCCTCGACGCTCGCTCCCGGAGTTCCGCCAGGCCGGCGCGAGCCCAGCCTGGGAGCAGCAGATCCAGGGCTTCGAGGGGTATCAGGGCGGGAGCGCCGCGGCCGAGGGGAACGCTTGGGAGATGCCCCAAGCGAACCGCCCGTCGTACAAGGGCGACGGGGAGTCCGTGGGTCTCAGCGAAGCGCTCGGGCGTCAGGTATCGAGCTGTGGCTTCAATCACGCCCTACGGAATAGGGTAGCCGCGGGTTCACAGCCACCATTCGGTAGACGCGATGGGCCAGTTAGTCGGTGGAGTCGGATGTAGTCGGATCTCAGTCGGCCTCGTAGCCCGCCGCGACGAGGATCGGCCGGACTTCGTCCCATGCGAAGGTCTTGACCTTCTTGGGGCCGCGGAGTCTTGGGCTAAGGGCGGCGAGGAGCTTGGTGCGCAGTTGGCTCTCAGCTGGCGCCATTCGGCCCTGGCTGCGGAGACGATTGCGAATCTCACTGACCGAGAGCCACTGCGCGGACTCCCTGGCTCTGAGCGTACCCGAGGCCTTCCGCAGCTCTGCCGCCGCGTCAGCGAAGAATGAAAGGAGCTGCGTGTCGCACTGCACGGGCAGTGCGATCCGAGGAAGCGGAATGTGGATGCCGAGGGCCGCTATCTCGACCGCCAAGTTCTCCGTAGCTCGGTGGAGATTGGCGAGGGATACCTCCCAAGGCGACGGGCCCGACACGAAGCCCCGCACGGGCGAGGCAGTCATCGTGGGGGCCCCGTGCATGCCACCGCCTCCTACAGAGAAGTAGTCCGCCCACTCCACGGGGCGGTTCTTCAGCGCTTGAGAGAGGGTCTCGATCGCCGCCTCGGCGGCATCGGCGGCAAGGCTGCACAGGTCCGCGAGTTCGAGTATGCCGCCAGCCTGTCGTCTCTGCCCGTTGGCTTCGAGGAAGGTGCTGATGTGGCCCGTCACGACGTGCGACTTCCCGGTGATCGAAGATCAAGAGAGCGAGCCGGTCGGCATTGGCGCTCGCTCGATCCGGCGGCAAGAGGACGCAAGATCACCGGTGCCAGAAACGTGCCAGGAACTCGGTCACTCCCAGGCACTCCACGCCAAGTGTGGGTATCGCAAACGCCTTGTTTCTCAGGCTCAGGCACCATGGTGCAAGCTACCCCGCCTGGACTTGAACCAGGAATAGCTGGATCAAAACCAGCTGTGTTGCCAATTACACCACGGGGTAGGACGCGGGAACTCTACCACTGAAGGTGCCGGGTCGAAAACGGCGGTGGACGGTCGCCGCCACGTTGGGTCCGGCAAGCGGCGGGGCGGCGTGTGGATCCTGCTGATCGGTGCGAAGGGCGATCGGGCGACCGGAGCAGGAACGCCCCTGCCGGATCCGCTACGCTGACCTCGACAAGAAGCGCGGGAGCAAACCATCAAGGGGAACGATGACCACGTCGCCATTGGAGGACCACGAACTGGAGGCATGCCGCAAGGGTTGGGAGGCCCTGGGCGCGGAGGATCCGCGCTTCGCTGTCCTGTCCGATCCGTGCAAACGCGGCGGAGGTTGGGACCCGCAAGTCTTCGACGAGACGGGCCGGCGTCAGATCGAAGACGCGGCACGGCTGCTCGCTTGTCACGGCGTCACGTTCAAAAGTGGCGCTGCGCTCGATTTTGGATGTGGCGTGGCCCGGTTGACGGCGCCGCTCGCGACCACGTTCGAGCGCGTCGTCGGCCTCGACATCAGCCGCCCCATGCTCGAGGGTGCTCGCGCACGTCTGGCGGGCGTCGAGAATGCGGCGCTGGTCCAAAGCAGTTCGACGTCGATTCCATTTCGGGACCGCGTCTTCGACGCCGTCCTCGCGCACCTCGTGCTCATCCACGTTCCGCCCGCAACGGTGCCTCGCTACCTCGCGGAGTTCCGCCGGGTGCTCAACCGCGGTGGCATCTGTACGTTCACCGTCGCTACCCAGGTCCCTCACGGCCAAGGCACCCAGCGCATCCCGATTCGTGCAGGCGATGAGTTGAGTCCTCGGATCCTCCTGAGCGCCACGCCACGCGACCAGGTGCTCGCGTGGCTCGCGGCCCTCTCCGTCAAGATCGAGATGCACCTCCCCGACGACACGCCGCAGGCCGATGGGGTCCAGTTCGAAACCTGGGTGTTTCGCCGTATCTGATCCAGCACGGGATCGACCGATCCCGTAGTATCGAAGGCTCGATGGCCGGCTTCCCTCACCGCCGCGCCGAGTCTTGTCAGGTTGGGAGAGGTCATATGACCCGCGTGCTCCTGATCGGCGTCGTCCTCGGGGCCGCGCTTTGCGCGCTGCCCGCCCAGTCCTTCGTCAACTACGAAGCACCCCTCTGCCACCCCGTTCGCGTATCCGCCGACGGCGCGCGGTTGTTCACGGTCAACACGGTCGACGATCGGCTCACGGTCTGGAGCCTCGCCAACCCCTCGGCGCCCGTCATCCTCGCAGAGATCCCCGTCGGCCAACGTCCGGTGTCGGTGACTCCGCGAACGACGGACGAGATCTGGGTGGTCAACTGGCTGTCGGACAGCGTGAGCATCGTGTCGCTCTCGGCCGGGCGCGTCGTCGAGACCTTGCGAGCGCCCGACGAGCCAGCGGACGTCGCGTTTGCGAACGGGCGGGCCTTCGTGACGTCAGCGGCGTCCGACCTCGTTCGCGTGTTCGATGTCAGCAGCCGAACCGAGGTCGGTGCGGTATCCGTCTTCGGCCGGGATCCGCGGGCCCTCGTCGGGAGCGGCACCAAGATCTACGCGCTCGTACAGCGGTCCGGCAACGGAACGACCGTCTTGCCGAGCGGCGATGCCCCGCCTCCGCCCGCGCCGACGAACCCCGCGCTGCCCCCGGCACCGGACCAGGCTCTCATCGTGCGCGCCGACGACCCGCAGTGGACGAACACCCTCGGCTACTCGGTCCCCGACTACGACATCGCCGAGATCGACGCGAACACGCTCACGGTCACGCGCTACATCGCCGCGATCGGCACCAACAACTTCGACCTCGTGGTCGACGGTGCCGGCCAGCGGCTCTGGGTGTCCAACACCGAGGCCCGAAACCTGGTGCGCTTCGAGCCGAACTTGCGCGGTCACTGCATCGACAGCCGGATCACGCGCGTCACGCTGAACCCGAACCCGATCGTCGCAGCGTTCGACCTGAACCCCGGGATCAACTACGCGATGTTGCCCAACCCGGCAGCGGCGGCGACCGCGCTCGCCGAGCCGACGGCCATCGTGCTAGACGAGGTCGCGGGCGAGCTCTTCGTCGCAGCCCATGGCACCGACCGCATCGGAGTCACTGATCTATCGGGCAACGTGGTGGCACGGATCGACGTCGCGCTCGGTAACAACAACACGAGGGAGAAGCGCGGGCCGCGCGGGCTCGCCCGACATCCGTCGGCGTCCCGGCTCTACGTCTACAACCGTCTTTCCAAGACGCTGTCCGTCATAGATACGCAAGGTCGCGTCGTCGTGGGCGAGCACCCGGTGGCCTCGTTCGATCCCGAGCCGCCCGACATCAGCGAGGGCCGGCGGTTCCTGTACGACGCCAAGCTCTCCGGGAACGGGACCATGTCGTGCGCGTCTTGCCACGTCGATGGCGACCTCGACGGCATCGCGTGGGACCTCGGCGATCCGGGGGGGATCCTCGCCGCCGTCCCCGGCGGACAACCGTTCCCGTTCAACATTGGCCTCGGCTCGTTCCATCCCATGAAGGGCCCGATGACGACGCAGACTCTTCGCGGCCTCGAAAACGTGGGTCCGCTCCACTGGCGAGGCGACCGCGCGGACTTCCAGGCGTTCAATCCTGCGTTCGACGGACTGATGGGAGGGGCCCCGATCCCAACCGTCGACATGAACTCGTATGCGGCGTTCGGAACCAGCGTCGCCTTCCCGCCGAACCCGAACCAGAATCTGGACCGCAGCCTCGAAACGACCCCGAACAACGCGAACCAACAGGCCGGGTTCAACGCATTCACCTCGCAATCCGTTTCTTTCGCAGGCGGAATGGTCCAGGGGACCTGCTCGACCTGTCATGGGCTACCGACCGGGACGAGCGGCTTCGTCGTGTCCGGGATGTTCATGAACATCCCCCAGGACATGAAGGTGCCGCAGCTGCGCAACGTCTACCGCAAGCTCGGGTTCACCCAGCAGAACGGGCAGGCGTCCAAACTCGGGTTCGGGCTCATCAACGACGGGTCCATCGACACGATCCAGCACTTCCTGCAGAGCTCGCAGTTCAATGCGTGGCCCAACAACATCAAGAACGACCTCGAACGGTTCATCGAAGTGTTCGACACCGGAACCGCGCCGCTGGTCGGGTACCAGGTGACGGTCGACGCGAGCAGCTTCTCCACGCCGTCCGTGGTCGCCGAGCTGAACCTGATGCGAACCCGCGCGGCCGCCGGCGACATCGACCTGGTGAGCCGCGGTCGCCTCGCCGGCCAGGATGCAGCGTGGCTGTACTCCCCCGCGTCGCAGCTCTTCCTCCCGGATCGCGCCTCCCTGCCGTCGCTGTCGCTGGCGGCGATGCAGAGCACGATCGTCAGCGGTGACACGCTCACGTTCACGGGCGCGACTCCCGGCGGAGGTGACCGCATCGCCCACGACCGCGATGGGGACGGCGTGCTCGACGGTGACGAGGCGCCCGACGTCTACGGCCCGGAGACACCGGGCGGATGGGGACCGGTCACCATCGGCGCCAACTCAGAGGCGCGGATCGGCAACGAAGCACTCGCGGTCGTGCTCGGCGGCGCGCCCCCCAGCGGGAGCGGTGTGCTGGCTTTCGCGGCGAACCCCACGAACGT
Organism: Planctomycetota bacterium; assembly: GCA_002687715.1. Lineage (GTDB taxonomy): Bacteria > Planctomycetota. The sequence goes on from NZBC01000017.1 coordinate 7,578, forward strand.
CCCGCTCGGCGGGATCACGCTCCTCGTCGACCTCTTCGACCCCGGGGCGCCCGGCGTGTGGGTCGCGATCGTGGCCGACCCCCGCGGCGCGTTCGCGCTCGCGGCGCCGCTGCCGCAGGATCCGGCCCTGATCGGCACCGGCATCCGAATGCAGGCGGCCTGGGTAGATCCCGGCGCAGCGGCGGGCATCTCCGCCTCCCCCGGGCTCCACGTGACCATCCGACCGTAGGAAGTCGCCAAGCAAGTCTGCTTCCGCCGGGAGCGCGGACCTGGAGGTCCGCGCTCCCGAGAGAGAGTCCGCCTTAGCGGTTCTTCTTCGTGGGGGCGGGAGCGCCGAGTTTCTTGAGGAGGTCGGCGGCTTGCTTGGAGTCGGTCATCGGGGTCGAGGTGGTCGCCTTGCCGGAGGAGGGTTTGCCCTTGCCGTCGAGGGTGGGCGCGAAGGGGTTGCGCGCGTGGCCGGTGAGGGTGGGGACGCGCTCCGACTGCAGGGAGACGAGGAGCACGCCGAGAGCGGTGGCGGACGCGGGGCCGGTCAGCGTGCCCTCGAGCGGCGTCGGGTCCGGACTCTGCATCGGTTGGAACGTTCCGTCGGGGTGCTGACCGGCGAGGAGGAGGAAGCGGAAGTCGTCGTAGAACGTCTGCCAGGCGCGGAGGCCGCGGCCGCGGCGCAGCAGAGCCGTCGCGAGGACGTGATAGGGGCGGCTGGTGGGGGCAGCACAGACCTCCCTGCCCATGCGGTCGCTGAACCCGACGAGGGATTTCAGGAGGTCGTCGTCGTCGCCGCACCCGACGGCGCGCAGCGCGAGCGCGGCCTGCGCGGAGCGGCCGGCCTCGCAACGGCGGTCGGCGCCCTTGGCCACGGCGGCGGGGAGTTTGCCTCCGTGGAGTCGCGCGGACAGGAACCCGATCGCTTTGCCCGCCGGATCGACCGAGGCTTCCCCACCGACGCGGTTGGCGGCGCCCAGGGCGAGAAGCGCCTGGCTCGTCAGGGCGATGCGGTCGGCAGCGGGGGCATCCGTCGGGCCGAATCCGCCGTCATCCTGTTGATGGGCGAGCAGCGCAGCCACGATGGGCTCCAGGCCTTCGAGCTTCGGCAGACGATCCCCGTCCAGGAGTTGAAGGAGCGCGGCGAGCGCCTGGCCGGAGTCGGCGGGCTTGCCCGAGATCTTGCCCGGCTTGGACCCGCCCGGGCCCGGCCTGGCTCCGGGGGCTCCGGCCGGGCCGAAGGTGATCTTGGCGCCCTTGCCGCCGATCGATTCGATCATCTTCGCGAGGTCCGCGGGTAAGGCACCCTCGAGGGTGATGACGTGGGAGCCGCCGCTCGGGCCACCCATCGGAAGCGAACTCGATCCGCCCGACGATCCGCCCTTGGACTTCGGACCCGCGAGCTGCACGGCATTCGGCAACGGACCGATGCGCTCCGCGCGTTCCATCACGGCGAACGCGAAGCTCAGCGGCGTCTTCTGATCCTCGTTCGCGAGTAGCGCATCGATGCGGAACTCGACCTTCCGCAGCGCGGCTTTCGCCTCCGGCGCCCCGGCCTTCGTCGCTGCACCGGCAGCGCGCAGCGCGAGCGCCGCGAGCGCCGCGACGGCGAGCTCGTCCGCGGGCTTTGCCGACGGGAAGCCGCCGTCGTCTCGTTGCATCGACACGAGCGCGGTGACTCCCCGCCGGGCGCTCTCGACGAATCGTTCGACGCTCACGGGCAGACCGACCTCGATCGCGGGGCCGGGCGAGGAGAGCGACAGCTTGTGCATCGCGCCGGCTCGCCAACACCCGACGGTCACCGTCTCCTCCCCGGAGGACACCGCCAGCTCCACGAGCCGGATCACGTCGAGGACCGGGTTCTTCTTCAAGGGCACCCACTCCTCGCCGATCCGCACGACGACGTCGCCGACCTTCGCACCCGCCTTCGCGAGCGGGCCGTCAGCCGGAAGTTCGCGCAGCACGACGCCGCCCGGGTCGCGGGTCTCGTCGCCGTCCGTCGCCGTGAGCAGGCGGCCGAGGGGCTGGACGCGCGCGCCCATCCACCCGAGCGCGTCGAGCCGCGTGACGGATGCATCGACGAAGCTGCCGTCGTTCGAGCCGGAGTCATCGCCTCCGCACGCCGCACACACGAACGTAACGGCCACGGTCAGGATCATCAGCTTCATCTCTGCTCGCCCTCGTTTTCGGGGACCGCGTCGAAGTAATGCTGCAAGCAGAGAAGCGCGAACGCCGTGCCCCACTTGTCGCCGTAGTCCGCCGCCGGCGTGTCCCACCAGCCGCCGTCCTTCTCCTGGGTACGGATCATGGTCCACGCCGTCCGCTCCCACCGCGACGCCGGCACCGCATCGCCGAGTTTCTGCGAGAACTCGCCGAGGTAGTAGTAGCCGTAGAAGAAGAAGTAGCCGGAAATCTGGTGGACGGCCGAGTGCGGCCGGATCAGCTTGCGGCCCTGCTCGAGCCAGTTCTCGCCCTCATTGAACAACTCGAGCGACCGCATCATCTCGGGCTTGCCGAGGGCACCGAGTTCGACGAGCGCCTCGGTACACGCGGCCGTCCGCGCGCCGGCGGACAGCTCGTTGACCGCGTTGGCGCTCTTGAGATATCGCGCGTCGTAGACGAAGCCTCCCCGCCGGGTGCGCATGCGCAACAGGAGCTTCTTGGGGTCCTCGTACAACCCCTTGGGCACGGGAACGCCGAGCTTGCTCGCCCGATGGAGGTCCGCAGCGAAGTTCGCAGTGTTGAACGACATCGACGTGCCGCCCATCAGCGGGCCGGCATAGTAGTTCCAGCCTCCATCGACGAGCTGGTAGCGCTTCAGGCCGACCACGCACGACCGGATCGCGGCGCGCACCGCCTCCGCCCGCTTCTTGCCGGCATCCGTCTTCAGGTAGTCCACGAGGAAGGACAGCTTGAACCCGTAGCCCCACGTGTTGAATGCCTCACCGGGCTGGTAGGGGATCTTGGCCTTGGTGACGAGGACGTCGGCAGCCTTCTCGTAGGACGCGTTTTCCGCCGGCGTCCGGTCCTTCTTGCGCATCAACGCCTTGCCGACGAGCGCGGTGCAACCGAAACGGACTGCGTCCTGCGAACCGCGGTTGCCCGTCCCGAAGCCGAAGTTCTTCAGGTTCGTCAACTTCGGATGGTGCGAACCCCACGAGCCGTCCTTGTTCTGCGTCTCGAGCAGATACGCGAACCCGCGCCGGTAGGTCTCGATGGCCCGCGCGCGCAGCTTCGCGCCCGAGATGGGAGGCGCGAGCTTCTTGGCGTCCGCGCGAGCCGGGTTCGGGACGGTGTGACGCGGATCGCCATGCCCCGGCTTCGTCGGCGGCTTCTCACCTTGCGCCCTCGCGGGCGCCACGAGCAGAAGCCCGGCCAACGTGATCACGGTCAACGCGGTTCTCATGACGATCCTCCGGTCACTCGACACGCAAGGCGAGAACGGGATCCAGACGCGCCGCCCGCATGGCCGGCAGCGTCCCGAAGAGGAGACCCGTCGAGGCACCGACGATGATCCCCAGCGGGAACGAGATGGGCTCGAACACGACGGTCCACTGCGCCAGTTGCCCGACGAGCACGGCGAGCCCGGCGCCGGACGCCACCCCGAGCACACTACCGACCAGGCAGAGCACGAAGCTCTCGGCAATGAAGAGCCGCACGATGTCGAGGCGAGTCGCGCCCAACGCGCGGCGGAGCCCGATCTCCTGACGGCGCTCCGCCATGTTGGCGAGCATGATGTTCATGATGCCGACGCCGCCGACGAGCAGCGAGATTGCCGCCAGGGAAGCCATGACCCAGCGGAAGATCCGCTCCGCCTTGCGGTGCTCGCGGAGCAGGGTGTGCGGCACGGTGACGACGACGTCGCCGCCGCGGTGACGACTGTCGATGAGGTTGTTCGCGACGGAGGCGACCGCTCGTAGCGATACGCCATCGGCCACCTTCATCACGGCCCGGTTGACCTCGACCTTGGTGGCTTCCTGCACGCCGCTCGTGCGCCGCACCTGCAGCTTGCCGAAGCGGACGAACGACGTCTCGAACGGGATCCACACCGTCTTGTCCGGGTGCGAGAGCACGCCCGACGACCCGGTCTGCCCGTGAGGCTCCATGACGCCGACGATCTTGAAATGGACGCTGCCGATCTCCACGACCTGGCCGACGGGATTACCGAGCGGGAACAACTCTCGCGCCGCCGTCGCCCCGAGAGCGCAGACCCCGGCCGAGACCGCTTCGTCGGCGTCAGAGAGGAACCGACCGCGGGAGACGGAGTGATTCATGACCGCCGGATAGTCCGCGGTTGTCGCGACGATGGTCGCGTCCGATGCGACCGACCCCACCCGTACGTCGTGGAACAGGATGCGCATCGGGACGAGCGCGTCCAGGGCCGGGCGCGACCCTTGGGGCCCGATCGTATCGCTCACCAGGTCGAGTTCACGCAGGGTCAGCCCGTAGTTCGCCAACCACGACTTCTCCGAGTCGCGTTTCTCGCGGTTGCGGACGCGCTCCGGCTTCCGGCTATCCAGGATGATGTTCCGCAGACCGAGACGTTCGATACGGCCGATCACGTCGCGGCGAGCGACCTCGGAGATCGACAACATGCAGATCACGCTGGCCACGCCAAAGATGATCCCGAGCGCCGCGAGGAACGACCGCCCCTTGTGAAGGAGGAGGTTCCCGCCCGCTTCACGCAGCAGTGAGAGACCCATCGACCACCTCCCCGTCCTTCAGACTGATCATGCGCCCGGTCTTCGACGCCAACGCGAGGTCATGCGTCACGATGACCACGGTCTTCCCGTCGTCGGACAGCTCCTGCAACAGACCGAAGACGCGATCTCCGTTCGTGTCGTCGAGGTTGCCGGTCGGCTCATCGGCCAGGATCACGCTGGGCTCCGACAGGAGCGCCCGCGCGATGGCCACACGCTGCATCTCACCGCCCGACAGCTCACGAGGGCGATGCTGGAGGCGGTGGGCCAGTCCGACCTTCTCGAGCAGCTTGCGCGAGCGCGCCTGCAACGCTCCGACCCCCTCACCCAGCCCGGCGTAGCGCGCCGCGAGGCGTACGTTGTCGAGCACCGACAGCTGCGGCAGCAGGTGGAACGACTGGAACACGAACCCGATCTCCCGCCCCCGCAGGGCCGAACGTTCGCGGTCGCCCAGGTCCTCGACCGCCGCGCCGTCGAAGCGATACTCCCCGCGCGACGGATCGGTCAGCAACCCCAGCAGATAGAGGAGGGTCGTCTTGCCGGAGCCCGAGGAGCCGACGATGGAGACGCACTCACCGGCATCGATCTCGAGGGTGATCTGACGTAGCGCGTGTACGTCCTCCCCGGGCATCGGGTAGATCTTGGCGACCTGGTCGAGCTTCAACAGGGACATGACGGCCTCACACCGAGCTGGGGTCATAGAGCGCAACGGTTTCCCCCGCTCGCAGCCCTTCCTTCACCTCGACCTTCGAACCGTTGGACGTTCCGATGGTCACCTCCCGCTTCGTCCGCTTGTCTCCGTCGATGACCCAGCAGAAGTGGGAATCGCCCTCGGAGAACACCGCGAGGACGGGAATCTGCAAGCAGTCGGGCACGGAGTTGGCCCGCACGGTCACCCGGCAGTTCATCCCGGACCGGAGCTGCGGGAACGAGCCGTCGTACGTGCCGTGAACCGTGAACTCGCGCACGTCGGAGAGAAACCCGCTGCGACTCGCCACCTGATCGACCTTGGTCAGCTCGCCGTCGATCGCCAGCGCGGGAAACGCATCGGGGCGAACGACCACGGGCAACCCCGACGTGAGGTGCTGGATGTCGCCTTCGAGCGCTTTCATCCGAACGGAGAGGCGATCCATCGACGCAACCGTCATCAGGACCTGGAACGTCCGCACGCGACCGCCGACCTTCATCTCCTTGTTGCTGGCACCCATACCCAAGATGATGACGTCGCTGAAGCCGCCGCTGCTGGCGAGCGCACCGTAGAAGATGATGCCATCGCGGGGCGAAACGACCTTCAAGGTCTTGGCATCGCCGTCGAGCTCCTTGACCTTCTTCTGGGCCTTCTTCAGCGCCCGCTTCGCCTTCGAAACGGCGGCTCCCTTCTCGCCCCGCTCCGCCTCGACCTTGGCCTTCGCCTTCTTGATCTCGGCCTCCTTGTCTTTGAGGTCGAGCTCCTTCTCGAGGATGTCCTGCTCCTGGTCGTACTTCTTCCAGAGCGCGAACTCGCGGCGCGACTTGACCAGGCTCTTCTTGGTGTTGTCGAGACGACGACGCTCACGCTCGATGAGGATGTTCTCGGTCGACGTGTGGAGCTCGCGCTCCTCGTAGAGCTGGAGGAGTTGCTGGAGGTCGATCTCGCCGTCCTTGAAGCGTTGCTCCGCGTCAGCAACCGCCTTCTCCTTCTCCGCGAGGATCATCGCGGCCTTCTCGCGCGCCTTCTCGAGCTCACGCTTGGCCTTGTTCGCGTCGAGGTCACGGCGAGCCTGCTTCCCGGTCTCGTCGATCTCCCACGATTGCTTGTCGGCCTCCGCCTTGGCGAGCGCGATCTCCTTCCCCTTCACGTCGTCCTTCGCGTCCTCGAGCGAGTCCTCGAGATTCGACTGGTCGAACTCGATGAGCGTCTCGCCCTTCTTGACCGAGCGGCCCTCGGCGACGAGGGTCGTGATGATCAGGTCGCCGCGGTACGACTTCGGCTCCATGCGGATCTCGTCCTTGTCGTCCGCGACGAAGATCCCATTGAGTTCGACTTCGAGTGGCAGGTCGCCGCTCTCGACCTCGGCCGTCAGGACGGAACCGTCGCCGGCGGCATCTTCCGCCCGCAGGCGGTCGATTCCGAACCATGCTCCGGCGACAACGGCCGCAAATGCGACGGTCCATACGAGGGTCTTCATGTCCGCTTCTCGCTGAGGGGGCCTCGGGTACTGGTCCCGCATTCTACGCCGGAGGACCCGGCGACGGTTGACGCACCACCTGATAGTGAACGCGCCGGACGCCCGTCTTCCTCCCCAAAAAGACGGGGCGCGCTCACGCCGTCACTGTTGGCGGCGCCCCAATCGCCGCCAGGCTTCGAGCTCGCGCTTCAGTGCGGCGTTCTCGTCCTCGAGGCGTTTCAGCCCAGCCATGCGCTCACGCCACTCCCGCCGGAGTGCAGCGACTGCCTGCCGGTCCTTCAGTTGGCGACCGGCCTGTCGCTCCCAGGCGTCCGCCCAGGTGTTCCAGCGGTCGAGCCAGACGTTGAAGTCACCCATCCACTCGGTCCGCGCCCGCTCGCGGGCGTCGTAGTGGCCGGCGAACGACTCGAAGCGTCGGGTCCATGCCCGGAACGCAGCGACCCACTCATCCGACACCAGGACCATGCCGTCAGGCACCGCCGGCGCGGGAGGAGGAGTCGGAGGAGGCGCCTCGACGACGTCCGGAGCGACGTCGGCGGGCCGGGCCTCGGTCACATCGGGTCCCCGCGCCTCTCCGGGTTCGGAACTACGGCAGCCGCCGAGCAGCAGACCGGCGACGCACACGCAAAGCGACAATCTGCCCAATCCAGGAACGCTCATCTCGGCGGTCTCCGGCAGTCGGTCGTACTCGTTCGTGCCGCCGCCAGTCTACGCGCTCCGCGACGGGTGCTCGCTCGGCGTTCGAGAAAGGCCATCAGACGCGGCCTGACCCCCGCCCACTCGGGCGCGAGAACGCTGAAGTAGACGCGGTCGCGTTGGCAGCCGTCGTGGAGAACATCTGCTCTCGCAGGGTCCCTCCCAAGGTGGCGCCGATGCGCAGGAGCGCCTCGCGGGACGCCTCGTCGCGACCTGGACATGGCGCGCCCCGGATCGTCACCTGACGGCGCGGCGGAGGAGATCGAGAGCGGTCATCGTCGCCCGGGCACGGACCTGCTCCCGGTCGCCGACGATCTGCAACCGCCGAACGTCGGTACCGCCCTCTTTCGCGAGGGCCAGGAACACCGTCCCCACGGGCTTGCCGGGCCCGGCGCCGGTGGGGCCGGCGATGCCCGTCGTCGCGACGGCGAGGTCGGCGCCCGCCACGCGGCGCGCACCCTCGGCCATGGCGCGTGCGCACTCCTCACTGACGGCGCCGTGGTCGTCGAGGATCTGCTGCGAGACGCCCAGGATGTCGCGCTTGGCCTCGTTCGCATACGGGGCGAACCCGGCTTTGAACACGGCCGAGATCCCCGGGACGGACACGAGCAGGTCAGCCACGCGTCCGCCGGTGAGTGACTCGGCGACCGCGACGGTGAGGCGGCGCTCGATGAGCAGCTCCGCGATGACCTCGTGGGGCTGCCGCTCTTCCGTCGCGACGACCGCGGATCCCAGCCGGGCGGTGATCTCCGCGACGTCGCGACGCGCGAGCTCCGCTGCGGGGGTTCCGTCGTCGGCATCGACCGCCTCGATGACGAACACGATGTGGGACACTCCCGGATAGGACCCGACGGACGGGTTACGGCCGCGCCGCATGAGGTCCCGCAGCTTGCGGCCGGCCTCCGATTCGGGCATGCCGCAGATGGTCACCGCGGCGCGGGTGGGAGCCGCGCCCCGGGCCGGATGCGCCACGAGGGCCGGCAGCACGTGGTTCCGGGTCATCGCGTACAGCTCCCGCGGTACCCCCGGCAGGACGTACACGGTCGATTCGCCGATCTGCGCTCGCACGCCCGGGGCGCTGCCCTGGTCGTTCATGAGCGACGACGCGCCTTCCGGCAGGTCCGCCTGCACGAGATTCGATTCGTTCACCGGTCGGTCGGCGCGCGCGAAGAACGCTCTGAGGTGGGCCTCGGCCTCCTTGCTCCGCACGCAGGAGACCCCCATCGCGCGGGCCAGTCCATCGCGAGTGAGGTCATCGAGCGTCGGCCCCAATCCGCCCGAGACCACGACGACGTCGACGAGCGCGGCGCACCGCGTCACCGCGTCGGCGATCGCGGCGGGATCATCGGCGACGGTCTCCCGCCTCCGGACCGGGAACCCCGCGAGTCGCAGCTCCCGTGAGAGAAAGGTCGCGTTGGTGTCCGTGATGCGGCCGCCGAGCAACTCATCTCCGACGGTGATGATCGCGGACTTGCCCATGGCTGGCGCTACACCGAGAAACGGAAGTTGATCACCTCGCCGTCCTGGATGGCGTACTCCTTGCCCTCGAGCCGCATATGGCCGGCGGCCTTCGCTTCCTTGAACCCGCCCGCGGCCGCGAGGTCCTGAAACGGGATCACCTCTGCCCGAATGAACCCGCGCTGGATGTCGGAGTGGATCGTGCCTGCCGCCTCGACGGCCGACTCACCCTTCTTGATCGTCCACGCGCGACACTCGTCCTCGCCCGCAGTCAGGAACGACTGGAGGCCGAGCAGGTCGTACAAGCCGGCGATCAACCGGTCGCGCGCGGTCTCGGTGATGCCGTAGTCCTGCATGAACTCCGCCGCGTCGTCGCCCTCCAGCGTCGCGATCTCCGCCTCGATCTCCCCGCGGATCGCGACCACGCGCGGATAGCCGTCGGGAATGGCCAGACGCAACGCCTCCTCCCCCGCTCCATCGTCCGGGAGGTTGAGGATGACGAGCACGGGCTTCTGGGTCAGGAAACGGAAACCCCGAATCGTCTCCTCCTCGATGGACGAGAGCTCCGCATCCTCGATCTTGCCGCCACTCTCGAGCACATCCTTGAGGCGGAGCAGCAGCGCGAGCTCCTTCTTGTCCTGCTCCTGGGTCTTGGTCGGTTTCGTGACCTGCTTCTCGAGCTTCTCGACCCGGCTCTCGACCATCACGAAGTCGGCGACCTGGAACGACGAGACGACGTGCTCCAGGTCCGCGGCGACGTCGATCTCCGGGCGGTCATACGGCCAGGCACTGTTCTCGAACCCGCGGATGACGAGCGCGACGGCGTCCATCTCCCGCAGCTGGGCGAACAGACGCGCCTCCTGGCGCTCGTCCGACCCGACGCCTGGCGTGTCGTGGCACTCGAACCGTGCATAGGTGGTCTTCTTCGGCGAGTAGATCTCGCTCAGTCTGGCGACGCGTGCGTCCGGCACCTCGACGGTGCGGAGCGGATCCCCCGATCCGTCCGAGCCCGTGATCGCACGGAAGAGCGTCGACTTCCCTGACGCGGTGAGTCCAACGAGTCCGGCCTTCATGGTTGCATGTCCCGTCAGTGAGGCTGGGCCAGGGTCCCGGCCTTGTTCGACTCGTACCATTCGCGCCACTTGCTGGCGCTGTCAGTCGGGTCGCCGGTGTCGGCGATGCCGGTGAGGTCCGCGAGCAGTGGCCCCAGCGCCTCGACGACGCGGTCGCTGCCGTGCTCGTACCCGTCCAGCAGGGTGGGCACGAACTCGTCGTATTGCACCTTCGGCAGCACGTAGAAATCGAACATGGCCGCCCCCGAGATCCAGAATCCGACGGTCAGCTTCTGACCAAACTCGGGGTCCCGGTGCGACCGGATCGGGATCGAGCTCCGCCGCGTCGTGACCACACGCACGACCCAGACCTTGCGTTCGACCGGCGGATCCTGATTCTCCTCCAGGTGGCAGGCAATGAGCGCCTCACGCCCTTCACCTCCCGCGCGGAACGCCGTAGTCACTTCTACCGGGACCCGCCGCTTCAGCGCTTCCATCAGCAACTGCCCCGCGAGGACCCGCATGTCCGGCCGGCCTTCCTCCTGCTCGTAGAGCCGTTCGTCGGCCTTCTGCTTCTTCCACTCGTTGGTGAGCGGCGTCCACAGAACGGCGAGCAAGGCGAGTACGGCGACGAGCTTGAACACGCGCGGCTTGATCTGCTTCCAGACGACGGGCGGGCGGTCCTTCCCCATGCCGAGCCACGACAGGTAGATCCCGAGTTCATACAACCCGATCAGCGGCATCGCCATCAGGCACTGCGTCACCGGGTCGGGCGGCGTCAACACCGCTGCGCCGATGAAGATGAGCAGGATCATCCACTTCCGCTTCTTGCGGAACGCCTCCGGGCCCATGATCCCCGACCGAGCGAGCCCGATCATGATCACTGGTAGCTGGAACGTGAACCCGAGCACCAGCGTCAGCACCGTGAACAGGCCGAGATACTCCTTCAGCCCGATCCAGTTCTGGATCATCGTCGGGTCCGCGAACGTCAGCAGATACCTCAGCCCCAACGGGATCAGTACCAGGTACCCGAATGTGACTCCGGACAGGAACAGCACCAAGCAGAACGGGATGTACTTGAACACTGCGCGCCGCTCACCGCTGTACAACCCCGCCCCGATGAACGCCCAGATCTGATAGATCCACAGCGGCGCCGTGAAGATCAGCCCGACGATGAACGACACCTTCACGTAGGAGAAGAACGCGTGCGCCGGCCCACTGGCCTTCAACGTGCTGTCCTGCGCCAGATCCAGCATCACGTCCCGGAACGGCTGCACCACGACGGTCATCACGTCCCGGTGGAAGCAGAACACCACCACCAGCCCGAGCAAGCTCCACAGCAACGCCTTCCACAGCCGCTTTCGCAGCTCATCGAGGTGCGCGCCGAAACTCATGCGCGTCTCCGCGAGACGCTCCTGGTCCTTCTTCTCTTTATCCGTCACGAAGGGAGGATAGCCGGGTCGGTGGAGAAGGAAAACGGGGGTGGTTGCGAGGCGAGGCGAAGCGCGCCGGAACATCGCCAGCGGGAGAGTTCAAGGAGGACCCAGGAACCCAGGAGTGGATGAAGAAACTGCCTCTGCTCCTGGGTTCCTGGGTCCTCGTTCTCCTTCTCCCCCCAAGAAAAACAGCCGGCCGCCCCTCAGGACCGCCGGCCGTTCGCACCCCGCAGGGGGGGCAGTGTCCCATTCCTGGGTTTAGAGCTGGAGGAAGGGCTGCAGGTCGCGGGCCCGGATCATCTCGATGCCCCAGCGCTGGGCGTTCTTGTAGTCCTCGCGTTCGGTGATCTCGTCGTCGTCCTCGCTCTCCTTCATACCGAGGACAAGGAAGTCGGTCCGGATGGTGACGTTTCCTTCAACCTTGGCGCCGAGCTTGCCAAGGATGCGCTCAGCGGTCTCGCGGTTGTACTTGCCCGGGAGGGTACCGAGGAACACGAAGCGAACAGTCTCGTTCTTGTCGAACACCGGGTTCATCAGGATGTCGCGGGCATCGGGCGCAACACCTTCGTCGAGGTGGGCCTCGGACATGCCGTTCATGGTGTTCGTGACGGTGATCCAGCCCTTGTGGTGGCGGGTGCCCTTGATGACCTCGAGGACGCGGAATCGCGTGCCGCGGCGGAGCATGTCGTCGGAGCCGATGTTGATGAACACCTTGCCCGTGACCGGGTCATAGGAGAGGACCTCGCCGTCCGGCTCGTTGGTCGCACGCTTGATGCGGGCCTCGGAGTGGATCTGGCGGACGCGGCCCTCCAGGTCTTCCTTGTCGTCGGCGATGGTCTTCTTTTCTTCGTTGAAGGTCTCGCGCTCTTTTTCGGCGGCCGCCTGCTGATCGCGGATCGTGGTCTGGAACTCTTCGTTCTGAGTCCGCATCTGGTTGATCTGTTGATCCTTCGTGCTCAGCGTGCCCTCGTGGTCCGTCTGCAGATCCTGGACGGCCTTGGCGTGGTCCGCGGTGTCGCTCGCGATCTGCGCGTCGCGCGACGCGACATCGGCCTTGTGGGTTCCGATCTGGGTCTTGAGCGCCGCGATCTCGCCCTTCAGCACCTGGTAGCGATTGATGATCGGATCCCAGGCGTCGCGCAGGTTCGTCGGGCGCGCTGCGGGATCGTCGATCCGGTTGCCGATGTTGCCCAGGTCGCCCTCGAGAGTCGCAATGAGTGGAGCGACCGCGTCATTCACGTTCATCCCCTCCGTCGGGACCGGCGCATTGGGCGGAATCCCGGCGCCCATGAACGGGGCGAGCTTCTCCCAGTAGTCCTTCTGGAAGAAGAACTTGTCGGTCATCTCGTCGAGGGCGTACTCGGCCGCGTCCTTATCGGCGACCGCGTCTTCGTTTGCCTGCAACTCCAGGAACCACAGTGCGCCGAACGCCAACGCGACGACGAGCACGAAGATCAGGAACAGAATGTGTACGGCACCGGTATCAGTGCGCTTGAACATCAGAGCCTCCATCGGTGTGATTCGCCTCACACGCAGGGCGCAGGGTGATGACCCGTTGTCTGAGGCTACCCTTCCGCCAATCCCGGCTTCCAGGGCAGCCGCATGACCGGAGTTGACGAACCCCGGTTCGATTCCATCTTTTTCCGCAGCGGCGAGGATTCTATGAGGCGCTACCGGACCTCGTCAAGCGAACCGCCAGAAGAGAGGCGCCTTTGACGAAATGAACCTAACCCGTTATCTTCTCAAGGGCTCCGTTGATTCTCGCTGTTTGGCGACGGAGCGATTCCCCTACCTAACCGCCGAATCTATCCCCCATCTCGCCACTGACCCCATCCGTGGCTGCCTCCGACTCCACATCATCTCCCTGCACTCGTCCGCTGGTGGTCGGGCTCGTAGGAGGCGTGGGGTCCGGAAAGTCGACCGTGGCGAGGCTTCTGGAGTCCCGTGGTGCTTGCATCCTCGATGCCGACGCGCTCGCGCGGCAGTGTTTCGATGAGCCCGGAGTCGTGGAAGCCGTGAAAACGCGTTTCGGCATCCAGGTCATCGACGAGGACGGGGCGCTGGACCGGGCCGCCATCGGACGCGAGGTCTTCGGTCCGGACGGCGACGCCGCACGCGCGTGGCTCGAGCAGCTCATCCACCCGCAGGTACGCCTGCGCCTGCGCGAGCGACTCGATGCCGTCGCGCAGGAGCCCGCTCTTGCGCAGCCCAGGTGCGTGGTAATGGACGTCCCGCTGCTTCTGGAAGGCCCGACGGGAGAATGGTGCGACCGCGTCGTCTTCATCGAAACGCTTCCGGAGACCCGCCGCAGGCGGACCGTGTCGGATCGCGGATGGGAGCCGGGAGAGGTCGCGCGGCGCGAAGGGGCGCAGATGGATCTCGACCGCAAACGAGCCCGCGCCGACCACGTTCTCTCGAACGACGGGACCCTGGCCGACCTCGAGATCACCGTCGATCGGCTGTGGACCGAGCTTCTCGACCTTGCGCAGG
>NZBC01000018.1 GCA_002687715.1 Planctomycetota bacterium
CCCGACGACGATCGGACGGCGTCACTGCAGGCGGCGACGAGGACCTGCTCGGAGCCGTCCGCACCGGGACCATCGACCAGCGCCAACGTGCCCTCTACCTCCTCGTTCAAAGACGCAGGCACGCCGAAGTCGCCGTAGCGCTGGGTGAGCTCATCGCGGAGGGACAGCCAGCCGACCACCTCAAGCTGGCGCTGGAAACCCTCCCGCTCTCACCAGTCGACGACGTACTGCCCCGGCTGGAGGCGCTGGTCGGACACGAGGACCCCGAGGTGCGACAACACGCCGCGCTCGCAATCGCCGCACTCGACCTCGACGCGGCGCCGGTGTGCCTCGAGAAGCTCGAGCAGGATCAGGACGCCCGCGGGTACGTGGCCGGATTCCTCGCGCGCGGCTTGCTCGGCGATGAGCGGGTGCGCCCCCACCTGCAGCGCTACGTGACCGACATGACGGGAAAACCGCGAGTCTTGTTCGACGTCGCACTCGCCCGGCTGGGCGACCCTGCGGCCCGCGCACGCATCGGTTCGATCCTGCGCTATCCGGACAAGGTGCCGACGCTGTTCGCATGGGCGGCGCGGCTGCTGCGACGGACGGGTGACCCGCAAATGATGTTCTCGCTCTACGGCGGCTTCGAGCACACGACGATCGTCGCCTGGTGGCGTGATCCCGCGCTCCTCGTTGACCTCACGAGGGGAAGACCACGACCGCTCGTCGCCCCGATCCTGCGCCGCAGCCTCGCTCTGCGAGGCCCCCGCAGCCGACAGCTCCTGCTGAAGGCTCTGGACGGCATCGCCAGTCCGTGGCGCGGTTTCGGATTGCAGATGCTCCAGTCGGACGGCGCCGACAAGCCACTCCGCGCCGCCGAGGCGTTTCTCGGTGCCTGCCGCCGCTCAGAGAAGAACGGTGTCACCGACTGGGGACTCGGGTACCTCGCGTGGCGGCGCCTCATCCGGGCCGGCGAACGCGAACGCGCCGCTCGTCTGCTCACCGAGATGAACGTCCCCGCGACCACGAGTCCTCCGGAGGTGCGAACGTTCCTCGAGCGCCTCGGGCACCTCGCGAGATCGATGACCGATGCGGCGCGCGTCACGCTCACGTTCTCCCACGCCGATCACGTGATCAACCCCGGCAAGCGAGTCGTGTTCATCGTTCGCATCACGCTTGATGCGGGCGGCGGCGGACTCGGTGGCGGGACCGGCGAGCCTTCGCCGGCCCTGTTCGTCAACGCAGTCCGCGACGGCAAGAACCGCATGCTGGGCGCCGTTTCGCTGCCCGTCCGGGGCATTCTCCCGGGTGAGTCGTGCGAGGTCATGCTGGCAGTCAATGCACCAGACCTGGTCGCGGGCGAGTACGAAATCCGGGCCACGCTCTCGCAGAAGCACGCGCCGCGCCCGGTGGGTGAATCCGCGTCGGTCACACGTCGGGTGGTTTCCTCGAGGTAGGAGATCCGGAGCACCGAGGCGCCAAGGAGAACCCAGGAGCAGAGACAGACCTGATCTGGTTCCCGGGTTCTCCTTGGCGTTTCTGTCTCTTCTACCGCGCAAGCTCCGGCGCAATCGTCCGCACAACCTCCGCGACACTCCACGCCTGCGCGGGGCATCCTCCGGGACGATGCGGCGCATCACCGTCGTACACTTCGTGAATCGCCCCGCGCTCCGCAAGCTCGCGCAGCACCGGCGCGAACACGGTCCGCAGCGCGGACACGGCGTCGTCGCCACGAACGGCCCGGACCGCGTCTGCATAGGGGCCGATCAACCACGGCCACACGGTTCCCTGATGGTACGCACGATCGCGAGTCGCCTGGTCACCGCCGTAGCGTCCGACATAGTCCGGGTGACCCGGGTCGAGTGTGCGGAGCCCGTACGGCGTGAGGAGGCGCGCCTCGACCCGGGCGAGATTGTGCTCGCGCACGTCGCGCGGGAACGGACTGGGGTCGAGCGCCAGCGCCAGCAACAGGTTCGGTCGCAGCGGCGACTCTTCCGCCGGATCGTGGGCGTCGACGACGTCCAGGAGATCGCCAGTCACCGGATCGACGAAGCGCATGAGCAAACCGTCCCGGGCCCGAGCGGCCTGCTGCTCGCACCATGAACCGCGCTCTTTGCCGCCGAGGTCTTCAGCCAACGCACGGCCGACCGCGAGAGCTTCGACCCACAGCGCCGCGATGTCGATGGGCTTGCCGCGGCGCGGGGTCACGGGACCGCCCGGTGCGATCGCGTCCATCCACGTCAGCGCATGAACGTCGTCCCCCGCCGCAACGAGCCCGTCGTCGTCGACGTGAATCCCGTGGTCCGTGCCGGCCGCGTAGCCGTCGAGGATCCCATCCACCCCGCGCCTGATGATGTCGTCGATGCGTTCTGGTGCGACCGCGCGCAGCTCACCGACGGCCCGCACGAATCGCAGCGGAGCATCGGCGGTGTTCGTGGCGAGCGGACCGTCACCGAGATCGCGTAGCTGATTGGGGAGCAAGCCGCGATCTGCTCGCGCCGCCCAGGCACGGAGCACCTCGGCCGCGACGCCGGCTCGATGCGGCAGCAGTAGCCCGGGTAACGCGATCATCGTGTCGCGACCCCATTCCGTGAACCACGGGTAGCCGGCGATGATCCCGGGTGAATCGTCGGACGGATGCCGAATGACGTACGCGTCGCGGGGGTCCGGCGCTGACTCCGGCCGATCCGGGGGGGTCGCAGGCGACTCCCCGACGCCGACCCCCAGCCACGCCGAGGATTCAGAGTCGGCGACCAGGTCGAACGCGAGCTGCATCGGCGCGCACAGATCCTCGACGTGGTCGTAGCCACGAGCCCGCTCGACCGGGCTCAGCGCATCGCGATAAACATGCTGAGTGGCGTCCGCCACCCGGCCGCTGAACCCGATCTCGACCCGGGGATCAATCTTGGGAGCGCGCGTCTGGTAATGGTGACTGCGCCAGGTCAGCAACGGACGCACGAGCAGCTCGGCGTGTGGGCCTTCGACGAGGTCCCACAGGAGAAACGCCTGCCGCCCATCCGCGCTCATTCGGAACCGACGCCGCACCGTGCGCCCAGCAGCTTCGATGATCCAAGTCGGCTCTGGATCCCGCGCGAACGACACCAGTTGCCCCGCATCGGCTGGAGCGAGGACGTCGGGGGCCCACCAGGCGCGTCCGAGCGCCGTGTCCACGTCGTCGACGCGCAGGATCTCCTCCACTCGCGGCCATACCATCACGCGCCCGAGCGGCGGCGGCAACGCCACCACCAGCCAACCGTGGTAGCGGCGCGACGCCGTACCGGATGCGGTCCCGAGCGCGTAGTTGCCGGATTCTGCAGCGATCAGCCATTCGGTCTCGCCCGGAGTGTCGAGGTATGCACCAGGTGTCGAAATGTCAGACCGCGTTTCCATGTGAACAAAGGATGTCACGCCGCGATCATTGCCGATAGTGACGTTGCGCAGGTCTGGGCTCGTCCCCGGCCGCGCCAGCCTTTCGGGAGACCGTCAGATGTCCGGGAAGATCACTCGCAACGCCCTCCTACTAATGCTCGCATCCATCGTCGCCTGCCCGCTCTTCGCGCAGGTTTCGACCCAGGAGACCCTCGACGCCAAGACGCTGGTCACGCTGCACGAAGCCGGCGTTCCCGCGTCCGAGCTCGACAAGCTGCTGGATCGCCACGGCGTACCGCTGGTCGACGAGGCCGGCCTCAGGGGGCTGCGGAGTGCCGGCTTCCCGCCGGCGGTCCTCGCCCGGATCTCGCAGAAGGCCGCCCGCGCGATCATCAAGAAGCTCACCGTGGACGACGTCGTGGCGCTCATCGGGACCGGCGTCGGGTCCGACGCGGTCATCAAGGAGATCCGCCGCACCGACAGTCGATTCGACCTCACCATCGACGACCTCGTGACGCTCGCGCGGCAGCGCATCCCCGTCGACGTCATCAAGGAGATGCGGGCTCGCGGCCAGACCACCGCCACCGTTCAACGGCAGGCGACATCAGTCACGGTGGCCGACGTGATCGACATGACCGTCGCGGAGTTCGCCCCCGCGGAGATCATCCGACGCATCCGCAAGACGGACAGTCGATATGAGCTCGACATCGACGCGCTACTGGAGCTCGGTCGCAAGAACGTCGCCCCCGAGGTCCTGAAGGAGCTCTGGGCGCGCCAGAACGTGTCGAAGAAGACTGAGCTCACCCCGCCCGGGACTCCCGCGTCGACCACTCCGTCGATGACGGCGGGCCAGCCCACACCCGGCCCCTCCTTCGTGACCCACCGCGAGTCGGGCGGCGGCTTCAGCATCAGCGTCCCCGAGGACTTCGTCGTCTACCGCGAGACGCGCCAGGCCAACTCACTCGTGTCGTTCACCGACCGCAACGGACAGCGGGGCGACGAGCTCCCGGATGCCGAACTCCAGATCATGCGCTACCGGTCCCGCAAGCCGGAGTGGCTCGTGGAAACCAACATCGACGCGATCGGCCGCCGCTTCCTGACCATGCTTCGATCGAGCTATGTGAAGAAGGGCTTGTCACTGACCCACAGCGACGGCGTCCAGTCGCATGCCTCGGGCCGGCCCTGCCGCATCTACGACGTGGGTAGCAGCAGCCAGGACGGCGCCACGCGCGAGGGCCGTCTCCTCGTGACCTGGTTCGAGGATCAGGTCTACGTCCTGTCGTACGCCGTCCGGGCCGACCTCGTAAACACACGGGGCCAGGCGCTCGACCACTGTCTGCGCTCATTCACTCTCGAACGCGACAGCAAGTTCGGTGAGCCTGAAAACGAGCGCGACCTCGCTGGGATGTTCGAGCTGTGGCGCGAGGCCGTCACCCACCGGGACTTCGCCCTCTATCGCGATCTCTGCCCGTCGGGCCACGACACCGCGAAGAACCGTGCATCGTTCGTCGACCTCGCAAACCGCCTCGCCGATCCCCGCCTCCGCCTCAGCATCGGCAAGATCGACCGCGACGGCACCAAGGCAACGGTCAACTGCAAGATCATCGGCCCCGGCCGGACCGATACGCTCGCGCTCGCCTTCGAACGGGGGACCGCCGGGTATCGGTTGAGCCTGTAAGGGGAAGCGCTGTCGCGGACGCACGCGACACACGCACGCGACGCGACCAAGGACGCTACCCCTTCTTCTTGGGTTCCTGCGGCGGCTTCTTGGACCCTTCGTACTTGAAGCTCTTGATCCAGCCCATGACGTCCTTGCGGGCGCCGGCGACGACCTTGGTGGGGCCGACGATCTTGACGTAGAGGGGACCATCGAGGGTCTCGATGATGGCGCCGAAGAAGCTCTGGTCCTTCTTCTCGTGGCGTTCCCGGACGCCGGGACGGAGCGGTGCGACGTAGGTGCCGGATTTGTCGAGGACCGTCGCCTTCAAGCCGGGTCCGATCTTGTGTTTCTCGGTCTTGGCCTTCTGGTCGGACTGGATCTGCTTTTGCCAGCGATCCAGATTGGCCTCGACCGAACCGGCGCCCTTGGTGCCGAACCAGTAGACGATGACGTCGACCGGGATCTTGCCGGCCAGGCGCCAGGTCGCCTTGCGCATCGACGAGGAAGGCTTGCGGTCCTTCCACGTGGGGGGGACGAGGAAGCTCACCGCGGGCACCTGGAGCTTCGTGCGCTTGGGTTGTTTCTTCTCGACCGGCTGCGCCGGCAGGATGACGGTCACGACGAGGAGGGCGATGAGGATCCGCATGGAGTGGATTGTACGCCGGTGACGCGGCCCGGCTACCAACCGGTCGCGACCAGCGTCGAGTTGTAGAGGAAGTGGAGCATCATCCCGGGCAGCAGGCTGCCGCAGCGGGCGCGCAACCAGCACAGATACCACCCGAGTCCGATATGGATCGGGAGTCCGAGCGTCATGCCGTGAGCGAGGGCGAACGCGGCACCCGTCACCAGGATCGACTGCTTGGTACCGAAGAGGACGTTCAACCTCCCCTGCACCAGCCCGCGGAACGCAAGCTCCTCGAAGATCCCGGGGACGACCCCGATCGCGAAGATCGCCATGGGCAATCCGATCAGCTCGATGATCGGCTCGAAGCCCTCGTCCGCGTCGACCAGGTCCTTCAGCGCCCACTTGATGAACTGGATCCAGACCCAGGCGAATCCCAACGCGACGGCAGTCACGATCAGACCCTCGACGAAGTACCTCGGCGAGGTCCTCCGCAGCGCTTCGAATGCGTACTGGTGCGATGTGAACGCGATGATGAAGACGAGGACGGCCGACACCGCGCCCGTCAGCGGCATGTAGACACCGCGATCGCCTCCGGTCAGGAAGAGCATGGCCGCCAGCTGGGGACCGAGGAAGGCCAGCATCATGAGAGCGAGTTCGAGAACGGTGCGATCGGTCCACTTCTGTCGCGTGCGGACGTCCGCTTCGATCAACCCGCCATCCGCGCTCGTCGACGGACGCGGTGTGAAGGGCGTCGGCGCGGGCAGATTCTCTCGCACGCGCACGAGCGGGGACGTCTCGGGATCGACCCCCGCTGGGTGCAGCGCGACCTCGTCGGCGGCCAGCGCGACCGGGATGTCTACCCACTCACTGCAACGACACTGCAGGCGCGATCCTCCCAGATCCTGGTGGACGCGCCAGTGAAGCCCGCACGCTTCGCACTCCGCCGCCAGGGCCTCCTCGTCCGGAAACTCCCGGCCGCCGGGCCAGTGAGCAATCTCGTCACCGCCCCCGGGGGTGAGGGAGTCGGTCATTTCTTGCCCTTGTCCAGGGCAAGTCTCAGCGTCCGGGCGGAGATCATGCTCGAGAGCTTGACTTCGACCTCGCCGTCCTCCGCGGTGACCAGCGCCCTCAGGTCGGTCTCCACTGCGGCGAGCACCTTGCCGTCCGCGTCCTCGAGCCGGATCCAGATGGAGTCCCCGTCCGCGACGGCATTGACCGCGGCACGATCCGCCGACGACGTAGCGGCGTCGACCAGGGCCTTCGCCGCTGCCGGGTCCTTCGGGTAGCGCTCACCGCGCCGGATCTTGACCAGGAGCTTCCCCCACGAGGACTCTACTTCCATCTTCAGCAGGTCCTCGAACGCGCCGGCGTTCTGCTCGAGGTCCTCGGCGCCAGCGCCGAACGCCCGATCGAGATAGCCCGCCCGCCAGGCCGTCAGGCCGAGGCCCACGAGGAAGAGGACGGCGATCAGGAGGAGCGCGCGACGACCGATCGCGATCGGCGGCACGATTCGCTGACGAGCCGGGTCGCGATCCATGTCCTGGGCGCTGACCGGACGCAGCCGCGCGAGCATGCGCAGCTGTCCACCCGTCACCGTGAACAGCGTCTCCCGCGTCTCTTCCGGGAACACCTCCGTGCACCGGAGCGTCGACTCGACGACACCACCCTCTGGGACCTGGGCGATGACCTCCTCGAGGCCGGCCCGCAGCTCGTCGCGTCCGGCCTCGTTCACGCGGTCACCAGGCGTGACCGCCTCCTCCATCAGGAGCGAGAACTGACCGCCATCGACCGAGAGGTCCACCCTCCCGAGCCCGGATGAGTTCATCCGGGCGACGCCTTTGCGAAGACGCTCCGTGTCGCCGGGCCGCGGAGCGTCGAGGATCCCGTCGAACCACAGAAGGCGAACGGCCCCCTCCGGTTCCTTGGGGGGCACGTCGCCTTCACCGTCGGTGGGCGGTGGAGGAGGAGGA
Organism: Planctomycetota bacterium; assembly: GCA_002687715.1. Taxonomy (GTDB): domain Bacteria; phylum Planctomycetota. The sequence continues at coordinate 7,607 of NZBC01000018.1, forward strand.
ACATCAGCCATTCAAGGTGTCCTCGAGGCCAGGAATGGAGGAGACGTGCGCCCAATCGGCCATACCTTCCGTCCAGACGTGGGTCGTAGCCTTGAGGGAGCCCTGTTGCCAGAGTGACCTCAAGACGTCCATCCCCACGGGACCCTGACGGCCACCCGTAGTGTCCGCGAAGTACCACTGCTTGGCCGCGTGGCCCGTGGCATCGACGCCGCCGGCCGCGGGCTGCGGCGCGGCAGGCTTCATTCCTCCGCTCAAACCGAGGAACGGCTTCTGGGGCTCGGTGCCGCCCGACCCGATTTGCTGCACCGGATCGTGTCCGATCTGACCGGCCGTCGGGGATCCAGTGTCGACCCCGAGCGCGCGGTCGTGCACCGCAAACCGCCGTTGGTTCTCCGAATGGCGCGAGTCCGAGACCATCCGGTCCTTGCGGGCCGACTCCCGGAGTCGACGGTTCTCCCGCAGGAGACGGCTCCGACGCTCCTCATCGATGCGCAGGTCGGGCATCACGAGCAGGATGATGATCCCGATGCAGCCCAGGAGGAAACCGATGAAGAACCACGCCGCGGCCGAGCGACCGCGGCCATTCGCGATGACTGCGCAGATGACACCCATCACGCCGCCAGCCAGTAGATTCACCAGGATCATGGAACCGTCGTACAAACCATTCCCTCGCTTCAACTGTCCAAGAGACTACGCCCGAGCCACACCGAGATCACGACAACGGCGAAGAAACGATGGCCCCACCTGATCAGGGTGACGTGCATGGACGTCATACGGTTGCGCAACAGGATATCACCCCTGACCCAGGCGCCCAGGAGACACGAGACGACAAGCACGAACGCCGCAGGTTGAACGCTGACAGCGGTTTGCGCACGTCCTTGCAAAAGCAGCGCCGTCCCTCGAGTGAGCCCGCACCCGGGACAACCGTGCTCCGTCACGAGTCGGCTCGGGCATTGGGGCCCCTCGACGCCGAAGAGAGTGGCCCGCTGCGGAGTGACATCAAGGAACGGACCGACCACCAGCGGCGTGATCAGAACCGCGAACGCAAAGACGTGACGCAGACGCGCGGCGACGCTGAGGCGAACATCAAGCTCCGTCACGACGCGATCTCGCTGACGAGGTTCCGTGCGACGAATGCGCCGAGGGTCATGATCGTGACCTGGGGCGGAACTCCCACCGGACTCGGGAACAGCAATCCGTCGGCGACGCGGATGCGATGCGCGCCACGGACGCGACCGTCGGGTCGCACCGGGTCGCGATCCTTGGCGCCCAATCGGAACGCTCGCCTGCGGGTGCACCGATGACAATGCAACGTCGTAGCGACGGAACGAAACCTCGGCGATCTTCTCGAGGTCCGACGGGCGATCGACGGACGGAAGTCGCCGAATGGCAGCCGTACCCGCCGCGCGCCCGCCGCGAACCAGAGCTCGCCGAGGGTACGGATACCGTCGCGTCGCCCGAAGCGCGCCACCGACATCACCGAGAGTATGGCCCCCCCGATTCGCAGCAACCGCTGCGGATCAGCCGCCAGAGAAGCCACCATCGCCCGCAGCCGCTCGAGGCACCCGGACTCATCGACCCCCGGGGACCCCGTGTCCTCACCGTCGCCGACGAACGCCACGGCAGCGGCGAACAGCGGACGTTCCAACGCCGGTCGAAGAGCGGGCATGGCGAGAGGATAACCGGCACGCCCTCACCTGCCGCCAAGCGCATCCTCCGGGAGCGCGGACCTTGGAGGTCCGCGCTCCCGGCGAACGCCGTAGCATGGAGGGCATGCGCATCATCCTGCTGGCCGGGCGGCTGCACCTGAACGAGGAGAGCGTCTATACGCTCACGCTCGGGCGGGCGCTCGTGGAGCGAGGCCACGAGGTGCATCTGGTTGCGGGCGGGGGGTCGCTGGAGGACCTCTTGCGCGACGACTCTCTGGCGCCGGTGCGGCACGGGTTCACGGGGAGCCGGGTCCGGGACGTGTTCGAGCTTCATCGGGTGGCGGGCATCTGCACCCCACTCGAAGCCGACGTCCTGCATGTCACGACCGAGAGCCTCGACAGTGCCGGGCAGGCGCTGGCGAAGAAGCTCTCCATCCCGCGGGGGGTGACGTTTCACGGACGTGATGGTGCGGTGCTGCCGAACCGGCGGGCACCGGACGCGGTGATCGTTCCCGCTCAGGGACAGCGAGCCACCGTGGTCAACGCCGCTCGCCTCGACCGCGCCCGGGTGCGCGTCATCCCGTACGGGCTACCGGAGCGGCCACCCACCACTCCTCGGCCGCTCGCGTCCGATCGGCGACCATCGGTGGGGGCCCTCGGACCGCTCCGACGCGGTCGTGGACTCAAGCACTTCGTCGGTGCGATGGCGAAGGTCGCCGAAACGTCGAACGCGATCTTCCCGATCATCGGGTCCGGCCCGTATCACCGGTTTCTCCGCCGTCACGCCGAGCCGCTCGGCGCACGTTGCATCATCACGGACCTATGCGTCGAACCGAGCATCGCGTTCAGCAGCCTCGACGTCATCGTGTTCCCCTGCGTCGAAGAGGAGTTCGGATGCCTCGCGCTGGTGGCGATGTCACTCGGACGCCCGGTCGTCGCGTCCGCCGTTGGCCACGCGTTCGATCTGCTGGAGGACGGCGTCACGGGCTACCTCGTCCCGCCGAGGGACGAGGATGCTCTCGCGGAGCGGGTCCTTCACCTGCTCGAGCATCCGGAGGAATCAGCCGCGATGGGCGACCGCGCTCGTGAACGCGCGCGGGAACTGCATCCGCTGGACGCGATGGTCTCGGGGACACTCGAAACCTACCGGTCGGTGGCCGAACACGGCCGCGCTACGTCCCCGTCTCCCGCATCAAGCGTTTGAGGCTGCTGCGGACCTTCTCACGCAGCTCCGGGTCCTGCGACTTCTTGGCGCGGCGAGCCGCCCTCTGTCCCCAGGCCCGCGCTTCCGTCGCGTTGCCGTTCTGGAGCAGCGCTCGGGCGAGGTCCAGGATGGCGTCGATGTCTTCCGGACCGGCGAGGTCCAAACGTCGGCGCGCGGCATCGACGGCCGCTTTCGGATCGCGGAGGTCGTCGCGCCGGTCGAGGTACATCAACAATCGGGCCAGATCGGCCCACGCTCCCGGGTCGTCCGGACGAACGCGACACCAGCGCTCGATCTCGGTCCGCAACTCGAGCCACTTCCGGCCTGCGCGGAGGTTCTTGGTGACACGACGGTGGGCGAACGTGTTCGTCGGCGCCCGTACGATCACCTCGCACCAGGTCTTCATCGCCGCGTCGAGAGCACCCGTTCGGGCGAGCGCAACCCCCAGGTTGTTACGAGCCTTGTGCAGGTTGGCGTCGTCCTTCAGCGCCTCGCGGTACCGGGTGATCGCGGCGTCGAATTCACGCGCATCAAGATGGAGGTTGGCGAGGTTCGCCAGCGGGGGTGCCCACCCCGGCCGCACCGAGAGCGCCTTCTCGTACGCCTCTCGCGCGCCGTCGAGATCGCCCTGCTGTCGGAGCGTAATCCCGAGTCCAAGCCACGCGCGGCCGTTCTTCGCGTCGAGAACGATGGCTCGCCTCAGCACCTTCTCGGACGCGACGAAGTCACCCTTCGATCGCAAGGCGGTCCCGAGCTCGACCTGGATGCGGGCGTCCTTCGGACGTAGCGTCGCCGCCCTGCGGCGCGCGGCGATCGCGTCGTCGACCCGACCCAGTCGCAATAGCGAACGGGCGAGGTGTTTCCAGCCGGCGACAAAGCGTGGCGACACGTCGACCGCCTGGCGGAATGCAGCACAGGCGGCCTCCTGGTCACCGTGACGCTGGGCCAGTCGCGCACGATTGAAGTGCACCCGCGCGAGGACCGTGGTGTCTCCGGCAGCCGCGGTGAGCGCGCGCTCGAGCACCTGCTCGGCTTCGGTCAAGGATCCGTCGTCGATCAGCGCGTCAGCGAGGTTGTTCATCGCCGTGGTCAGCGACGGATCGAGTTCCAGTGCCCTGCGGTAAGCGTCCAGACTGCCCTTGGGGTCGATCTCATGCAGCGCAAAACCGATCCAGAACCACGTACGCCCGACATCCGGCCAGCGGGTCTTCAGCGCCTCGACGCTGCGCCGGATCGCCTTCGCGTTGCCGGTGTGCCTCGCCGCGTGCGCGAGCTGGAAGTGAACGAGTGGTCGCGCGCGCGGCGCGAGCAGGGCGGCACGCATGAACGCGTCGAGCGCCTGGTCGAAGGCGACCTGATTGCCGGCGTGGCCACGCTTGAGCATGCGCGACCCGTACAGGAACAGTTCGATCGGGCCCTGCGGGGCGCCGACCTTCCGTTGGATCGCGGCTTCGACATCGTGCTTGCCGAGACTGCAGTACGCTTCCGCGCGCGCGCGTTCCAGCGCCCGCCGCTCGTCCTCCGGGCCCAGCCACGAGTCGATGACCGCAAGTGCGTCCTCGCCGCGGCCCAACTCCGACAGCGCTAGGGCCTGTCCAGCAACCGCCTCCAGGCTCATCGGGGCGAGTGCGCTCGCGTCCTCGAAGTGGGACAGAGCGCGCTCGGCCGATCCCTCCCCGAGCTCGAGGAACCCGGCCTCGAGCCGCTGCTCGCAGTGGTCTTCTCGCTGCCGGCGCGCGAGCTCTTCGAGATCGGGCCTTTGGGCCGCGACATACCCGACCAGCGCGGCAATGGTCGGCACTGCGAGGGCGAGCGTGAGAGCGAGGGCGGCCTTGACGGGTTCCCGGCGCGCCCAGCGGGCAGTGCGGGACAGCAGTGACACCGGTCGCGCCGCGATCGGACGGTGCTCGAGCACCGCACGCAAGTCGTCGGCGAAATCGAGCGCGGTCGCGTAGCGACGATGAGGCTCTTTCTCGAGCGCTTTCTGAAGCACGACGGCGAGGTCGGTCGGGATGGCCAGCTGCAAGGACCGAGGATCTCGCGGTGCACGGGACATGATCGCTGCGTACAGCGCCTGGCGATTGGTTGCCTCGAACGGACGGTGCAGGGTCAGCGCCTCGTACAAGGTCACGCCGAGCGCGAAGACGTCCGTCCGCTCGTCGGTCGTCGTGCCGGACACTTGCTCCGGAGCCATGTATGCAGGGGTGCCGAAGAACTCGCCCGTCTGCGTCAGGCTCGGTAGCTCGGAGTCGAGATCGCGAGCGAGTCCGAAGTCCAGGACGACCGCGTTGCCGTCCGGGGTAACCATGATGTTGCCGGGCTTGATGTCACGATGGACGATGCCCGCCTCGTGCGCAGAGTGGACGGCCAGCGCCGCCTTGCGGAGCAGCCGGATGACCTCCGAGACGTGGTCGCGAGACTCCCGCGACGAGCGCCCCGACGAGCGCGACAAGGGCTCCGAGGAGGAGTCGTTCTCGAACTGGGAGTCGTTGGTGAACCGAGAGGTGACGACGGTCTCGGTGTACGAAGGGTCGTCGGAGCGCCATTCACGGATGCGCTGCGCGAGACTGAGCCCGCGAACGTAGCGCATCGCGATGTAGGGCACGCCGCGATCGGACCCTGCGTCGAAGACGGAGCAGATCCCCGGGTGATCGAGACGCGACGCGATCTCGGCCTCGCGGCGGAATCGCATGATCACCGAATCGGACACGCTGCCAAGGGTCGTCAGCACCTTCAGCGCCACGCGCCGCTTCAGACGCGGGTCTTCGGCGAGATAGACCACGCCCTGGCCGCCGCTACCGATCTCCTCGACCAGCCGGTACGGGCCGATCGGAAAGCCGCGGCAAGACTCACCGTTCGACGGCGGGATCGGACGCACCCCGGCAACGGGGGGTTCACGCTGCGTGCGATCCGCGTGTACGGGCTCTATTCTGATGGTCGGCTGGTCGCGGTCCATGGAGGTTCGAGACGGACGGGACGACCGGCGCGCTGCGGGCAAGACCCGCGGGACACAACACAACGTCTGTGACTACGCCGGACGGGATCGGGGGAGATCCGTCACTGATATCGGTGCGTCCACCGACGCCGCTAAAGACCCTTGAGGCGCTGCAAAAGCAGCAAGGCATCCATCGGCGTGAGCTGATCGGGCTCGACCCCGCGCAGCTCCTTGCGAAGCGGGTCCTCTGGCTCGCCGAACAACGAAAGCTGTTGGTGCGGCGCGGAGGAGTCGGACGCGGCGGGAGTCACGACCGTCTCCGACTCGATACCATCGAGCACCGAAGATGCGCGGTCGAGGACCTCTTTGGGCAGCCCCGCGAGGCGCGCGACGTGGATGCCGTAGGACCGGTCGGTACCGCCGTCGACCATCTTGTGCAGGAACACGATGTCGTCGCCCCACTCGCGAACGGCGACGTTCATGTTGCAGGCGTTGGGCAGCTTTTCGGCGAGGTCGAGGAGCTGGTGGTAGTGGGTCGCGAACAGCGCTCGGCAATGAACCTCCGAAGCGAGGTATTCCGTGATCGCCCACGCGATCGCCAGCCCATCGAACGTCGACGTTCCGCGACCGACCTCGTCGAGGATGACGAGGCTCGAATCGGTCGCGTTGTTGAGAATCTCGGCCGTCTCGATCATCTCGACCATGAACGTCGAGTTACCACGCTGGAGCTCGTCACTCGCGCCGACCCGGGTGAACACGCGGTCGGCGACGCCGATTCGCGCCGAATCGGCGGGCACGAACGACCCCGCCTGAGCCATGATCACGAGCAGCGCCGCCTGGCGGATGTAAGTGCTCTTGCCGGCCATGTTCGGGCCGGTGATGACGACCATCTCGCGCGTCCCCGCCGCGAAATCGAGGTCGTTGGGAACGAATGCGCGATCGGAAGGGAGGGCGTCGAGCACCGCATGGCGGCCCTCTCGAATGACGATGTCACGGGACGTGTCCACCTCCGGCCGTACAAATCGGTTCTCGCGCGCGACCTGTGCCAGCGACTGCAACCCATCGAGCGTCGCGAGCGCGTCCGACGCGGCCTGCACCTCCGTCAACCGGTCGCGAATAGCGTCGCGCAGGCGCAGGAAGTGCTCGTATTCGCGCTCCTTGATCTTCTCCTCGGCGCCGAGGATCCTCTCCTCGTACTCCTTGAGCTCCGGCGTGATGTAGCGCTCGGCGTTCTTGAGCGTCTGCTTCCGAATGTAGGTTTCGGGCGCGCGTCCCGCGTGGAGGTGGGTGATCTCGATGTAGTAGCCGAACACGCGGTTGTAGCCGACCTTCAGATTGGGGATGCCAGTGCGCTTTGATTCCGAATCCTGGAAGTTCGCGATCCACGCACGGTTCTCGCCGCCCAGCTCTCGGAGTTCGTCGAGCTCGGGGTCGAATCCGTCGCGAACGATGCCACCCTCCCGCACCGTCGGGGGTACCTCGTCCATGAGTGCGCGGTCGAGCAGATCCGTGAGGTCGGCCAGGTCGGGTAGCCCGCTGACCGTTTCCTTCAGGACGTCGCTCCACCCATCGTGCAGCACGGCGACGACGTCGGGCAGCACGCGCAGACTCGCGCGCAAACCGACGAGCTCTCGGGCGGAAGCCCGTCCGCAAGCGATCCGCGCCAGCAGACGCTCGACGTCCAGGACGGTCTTGAGCCGGGCGCGCAGATCCTCACGCACGGTCTCCTCGTCCAGCAACTCCTGCACACCGGCCTGCCGGCGCTGGATACCGGGCACGTCCTTCAACGGCTGGAGGATCCAGTCCTTGAGCAATCGGCCACCCATGGGAGTCAGGGTCCGGTCCAGCACCCACACGAGGCTGCCCTTCCGCTCTCCGTCGCGCAGGGTGCGGACCAACTCGAGTGAGGTGCGCGTCGTCCGATCGAGCACCATGTAGTCTTCGCGCCGGACGCGGCGCATGCGCGTCAGGTGCCCGAGCGCACCTTTCTGCGTCTCCAGCAAGTAGTGGAGGATCGCGCCCGCCGCGCCGATCGCGGCACCGAGGTCCGAGACCCCGAACCCGTCGAGCTTCGCGACCTTGAAGTGATCCGTGAGCAAGCGTTCGGCCTCGTCGCCGTCGAAACGCCAGTCCGGAACAGTCGAGGCCGTGCATTCGATCGCATCACGCAGGCGCGCATAGGGACTGTCCGCGTCGAGCGCCGACTCCGGCAGGAGACACTCGGCGGGCGCCAGCTGCAGCACCCCCTCGATCGCCTGCGACGCGGGTACCTCTTCCAGGAGAAAGGTCCCCGTGGATACGTCCGCGTACGCCAATCCCGCGACGTCGCCCGAGAGCAGGACCGCACAGAGGAAGTTGTTCTCCTTCTCCTCCAGCCCCTCCTCCTCGAGCACCGTTCCGGGCGTCACCACCCGCGTGACCGCGCGCTCGACGAGGCCCCTGGCCTCGGACGGGTCCTGGACCTGATCGCACACGACGACCTTCCGACCCATGCTGATGAGTCGGTTGATGTACCGGTCGACGCTGCGCGCCGGGACGCCGGCCATCGGGAGTGCGTTCTCGCCCTTGTCGCGCGACGTCAGCGTCAGGTTCAGCAACTCCGACGCGAGCACCGCGTCCTCTCCGAAGAGCTCGAAGAAATCACCCATCCGGAAGAAGAGCAGCCCGTCCGGGTGCTCCCGCTTGGCAGCGTGCAACTGCTTCATCATGGGCGTGGTCATGGGCGGCGAGCAGAAGTTATCACGTCGCGGGACCGCGGACCTCAAGGGTGCGCAGCAAACTACTCGGACGGGAGTCCTAGTTGCTCGGCGGACCGTGATAGGTCACGAAGCTGGTCGGGGTTTCCCAGACCTGGATTTCGTGGAGCGGGAGGTCCGCGAGCTGGCCCCAGGCCCAGATCGCCATGAACTCGGCGCTGGGGTTCGCGATGACCTCGTTGACGTAGCGGTGGTCGAGGATCTTGACGACGCGCTCGTTGACCGACTTCTTGAGGTCGTGGAAGTCGAAGGCCATGCCGGACCAGGTGTCGAGCGGCGCCTTGACGGTGATGCGAAGACGGTACGTGTGACCATGGAGCCGTTCGCACTTGCCGTTGTAGCGCGGGAGGTTGTGCGCGGCGTCGAACGTGAACTCTCGGCTCACGAGCAGCGTCGTCCCCTCCGGAACGTCGATCTCCTCGGCGACCTCGGTCTTCTGATAGAGCTCGGAGCGGAGTTGCGGAAGCCCCTCGGGAGCCGCGACGTCAGCGAGGTTCTCCTCGAGGGCCTCGCGGACGCGGTCGAGCGACTTCAGCGGGACCAGGAGGTTGCGGAGACGACCGAAGTCCTCGGGGTATCCGGCGATGACGAAATCGGCGCGGCCGCGCGCGTCTCGATATATGCGGCATCGCGCCTCGTCGACACAGCGCGCGAGATCTTCGCTCGCCGCCTCCGGCACGTGGTTGACCTCGACCAGAGTGACGGGATCTCGCCGGCACACCGGATCGTCTTCCTCGACGGATGACGAGGCAGGGGGTCGGGTGGACGCGTCCATGGGATTCTCTCGAGGCTCTTGGGAAAGGCGACGTGGGAAGCTCAGACGATAGCCCCGGTGGGTGCAGCGACCAAGCTTCGAGTAAACACGCCCCGACCCTCGTCTATATCCCAAGCCATACGGATCCGATACAGGAAAGAGCCTTTACCCCCAAGGCAAGAGGGACCGGAGGCGCCGGATAGGCGCGCCGGTCTCGCAGCCACGCTGTCCCTCTTTTCCGGCCACCCGCAGGTGGCGGAGCGCTTCGCCAATGGGCACCCCAAAACTCGTCCTGGGCCTTTTCTTGATCCTCGCCCTGGGCCTCGTCGCCACCTGGACGCTCGGAGACTCCGCCACCCAGGACGACCAGGAATCCGAAAGGTCGCGCAAGGTCCGCGGCGGGTCAGACGATGGTGCACCCGTCCCAGGCGACGAGCTCACGCTGAGCCCTGAAACAGCCCGCGGCTACGGCGTGGCGCGCTCGTCCTTCATCCCCGCCGACTGGAACGCTGAGCGCCCGGAGAAACAGGACGTGCAGCTCGACTGGCGCGAGCGGAAGCTGATGAACAAGTTCAAGTCCGGTGGGCTCGAACGCATCGGCAACAGCTCTGTGTTCCTCTCGCCAAACATGAAGCCGACGAAGCAAGGTGCGCGTGCCAAGACGCCGAAGACGCCGAAGACGCGAAGGCCTGGCAAATGATGGTGCCCCGCCAACGTCGAGACGCCGGCTTCTCCGCAATCGAAGCCGTCCTCATGATCACGCTCCTCGGAATGGCGACGCTCAGCATGGCGCACACCGTCGTGTCAGGTCAGCGGTCGCTCGAGCACATCGAGGACGACTCCCGCATCGTCGAGCAGGCGCAGATCCTCATGACGCGCATCGCCGCGTTGCCGTTCGGAACCAGCGGCGAGGGTCCCGCCGACACCTGGGATCTCCTGATGCTGGTCGCGGTCGAGAACGACGCCTACGGTTCGCCGTATGGGCCGGGTACCAGCGGCACCTACGGCCCCGCCCAGCTCTACTGGGGAACCGGGGCCCTCTCGTTGACCCAGGTTCGCGGGGTGTCTCCGCTCCAGTGGGAGTACTCGGTCAACAACGTTCAGTACTACGGGAAGGAAGGCCTGTGGGAGATCATCGTCGACCGGGACCTGAACGGCGATGGCGATCTCCTCGACCCGATGGAAGTCGCTACGGCCACGGCACAAGATCTTCTCCGGGTCGAGATTCGATTCGATGGCCGGCGCATCCTGCGCAGCATTCGCAGTCGCAATCCGACCGAGTAGCAAGGACTTCATGAACTTCCCCCCGAACCCACGTCATCCCCGACTCCGCGAGAGTGGCAACATCCTCGCCGCCGTCTACCTGAGCATCGTCCCGATCATCGGGGTCATCGCCGCTTTCCACCTCCGCACGGGGGTGGAGATGAAGATCCACCAGGCTCGCAAGTTCGAGATCCGGGCCTCGCAACGCGCGATCGCCGCCCTCGAGGTCGCCCGCAACCAGGTCCTCAACAGCAGCTACACATCGTCCAACAACGACGTGCTGCAGGCAGCCCTCACCCAGGTCGAGAACAGCTCTCTGATGTCCGGTGACCCGTACTTCGGCGACGGGTACGTCGCGTTCGATGTCAACACGGGCCGCAAGGTGGAGATCCAGACGGGAACGGGCCTGGCTGCAAACCTCCGCGCGTACCGGCACCTCGTGACCATCGATCTCGAGGACGACCTCACGGGCGAGACGGACGACGCGACCGACAAGGTGTCGGTGTACGTCGTCAACCTGGCCGGGATGTGGCACATGATGGAAGCCCGCGCGACGGTCGGCGATGTGTCCCGCACCGCCCGCATGCTCGTCCGCGAACGCGACCCGTTCACGCGGTTCTCGATCTTCATCGACAATCACTATCAGGGCATCGCAGGGAGTCCGCGCGGCGACATCCACACGAATCAGACGCTCCAGCTCTTCTTCCCCGACGGCAACTACGACGACTTCGTCTCGGCCAAGGACGGGTTCGAGTGGTTGATCGGCGCGAGCCTGGGCAATACGAGCTTCAACTCGGGATACGCCGCCCCGACCGCGGAGATCGCGATGCCCAGCTTGAACGACATCCAGGGCATCCAGCCATTCGCCGCTGCGCCGTACTACGTCGACGACACCTACGACAACGTGGAGATCGAGTTCCAGGGCGATCAGGTCGTGATCAAGGCACGCAAGATCGCGACCGGGCTGGTGGAAACCGTGCACGACGGCGACCTCCCGCCAGGCGGAGTCATCTACGCCGAGAACAGCGTCATCGAGCTCGGCGGTGACGTAAACGGTCGCGTGACCGTGGCATCCGAAGGCGACGTGACCATCACGGACAGCGTTCGGTACGTCGATGGCGAAGGCGACCCCGCGATGCTCAACCCGAACGACCCCGTGAACTACATGGAGAACCCCGCCTATGACGGAGCGAGTGCGGTCGGGATCATCGCCAACGGTCCCGTTCTCTACGACCACGGCATCCCGAGCACCTTCGAACTGCACGCAGCCGTCTTCTCGAGTTCGGGAAACGTGGGGCTCCCCGGACTGACCTTCACGGCCAACGGCGCGTACGCAACCGGCTACGACCCATCGTTCCAGAAGCAGAACCTGAACATTCTCGGGGCCACGATCTCGGACAAGCGTTTCGTGGGGACCGTCGTCGACTGGTACGGCAACATCCTGTCGGGATTCCAGGACGGCGCCATCGAGTACGACCGCGACCTGCTCAACAACCCTCCGCCACACTTCCTCGAGATCGACCGCCCGCTGTTCAAGGGCGTCGAGGTCCTCGAGAACCTCGTCGACGCTTGAGTCCCGCCATGAGAATCCCCCGCGCACAATCAGGAACGACCGTCCTCGAGGTCACGGTTTTCGTCGCCGTCATCGCCCCGGTCATGGTCGCTCTCGCCGCCACGGTGAGCGTGTTCGGTTCCACGACCCAGGCCAGCCAACACCGCGCGACGGCCGTGGGTCAGAACCAGCGCATCCTGCAGAAGATCATCGCCGAGCTTTCGATGACCACCACCAAGCGGGACCATTTGCTCACCGGCGGAGCCATGACGCCGCAATACGAGAAGTTCGGCCCCGGAGAGAGCAACACCGCCTACAACTACCTGGCCAGCGGCGTCGCGCCCGCGATGGACACGACCCACGACACGTTCGAGCGGGACCAGAACGAGTACTGGCATCCTCAGTGGGACAAGCGTCGCTACTACATCTACAAGACGTACGAGTCGTTCGACACCATCGAGTTCCAGAAGGTCCGGACACCGACGGACATGAACCACGTCAACGTCACCGCCGGGACGGTGACGCAGCCGTGGTCCAATCGCCGGAAGATCGTCCGCTACGACGACGGCCGCGTCGTCCTCATCGTGGAGAGCCCCGGACAGGCGCAGCCCCGCGTCGTGACGCTCGGCACGAACGTCACCCTCCTCAAGTTCCACCTGAACGTCGACGGGCACATCATCATCCGCCTGTCCACGAGCTCCGGCCGAGACGGTGGCCAAGAGCCGAACGGCGGGACGATTCCCAACTCCAAGGGCGCCCGTCGCGAGACGCAGATCACGGTGAACCCCCGCAACGGGTTGTCGTAGGACCCCGCCCGCGCGTCTCCTCTCTGCCGGGAGCGCGGACCTCCAGGTCCGCTCAGGATCCGGATCCGGCTTCGCCCCCAGAGCGGACCTGGAGGTCCGCGCTCCCGTGAGTCCCCAGGCGTTTCCGA
>NZBC01000019.1 GCA_002687715.1 Planctomycetota bacterium
GAGCGTCCACGGCGAGGTGATCTCCTCGACGTTCGACGAGCCGTCCGCACGTCACGTCCAGGTCGCCGAGATGGTGATCGAGAAGGCCAAGCGCATGGTCGAGGCCGGTCGGGACGTCGTGATCCTGCTCGACTCGATCACGCGACTCGCCCGCGCCTACAACTCCGAAACCCAGAACTCCGGTCGCATCCTGTCGGGCGGCGTCGACGCGTCGGCGTTGCAGAAGCCCAAGCGCTTCTTCGGCGCGGCCCGCAACATCGAAGAAGGCGGCTCCCTCACGATCCTTGCGACGGCCCTCATCGAAACCGGGTCCCGCATGGACGAGGTGATCTTCGAGGAGTTCAAGGGCACCGGGAACCTCGAGATCGTCCTCGATCGCCGCGTCGCCGACCGCCGCATCTTCCCGGCGCTCGAGATCCAGAAGTCGGGCACGCGCAAGGAGGAGCTCCTCCTCGACCCCGACGAGCTCAAGCGGATCTACATGCTCCGCAAGGTGCTCCACGACATGAACCCCATCGAGAGCATGGAACTCCTGCTCGACCGCATGCGCAAGACGCGATCGAACGCGGAGTTCCTCCTCTCGATGAACGTCTGACCAGCCCCCCCAGGTCCGCTCTGACGGCGAAGCCGGATCCGGAACCCAGAGCGGACCCGGAGGTCCGCGCTCCCGAGGGGGCTACTTCTTCTTGCCCTCGACCTTCTTGCGGCCGGAGAGCCAGCGGCGGTAGACGTCCGCGCGTTCCTCGGCCTCGACGCCGGTCTGACCGACCGGGTCGATGGGAAGGGCGGAGACGCGGCGTAGGGTCGCGTCAGCGGCGATCCGGGTCGCGCGGTTACCACGCTCGACGATCCGGATGAGCGCCTCGACCTGGAGATCCTTGAGGTCGGTCGCGGCGAGCCAGTCGACCTGGGCATCGAGGCCCTCGCTCGCATTCTGGGCCTCGAGCAGGAACCACTCGAGGCGAGTGAGCGTGCCGTAGGTCTCGTGCCAGGTCTGGTATGCCTTGAACCGGCGCGGAGGCGACGGGTCGTAGGAGAGGTGGAAGCTGAGCTCCTGGAATGCGTGCTCAGCGGCGAGATCCCCTTCGGGACGCGACATGAGCTTGAGAAGCCCCGCCGCTGCATCCGTCGCGCCGAGGCGGGCGAGCGTCAACGTCGCGATCCGGGAGACCTCGGGTTCCTCGGCCGTCATCAGCTTGCGGACGAACGGAATCGCACGGGGCCCGATCACCTCGGCGAGACTGCCGATGGTCATGACCCGGATGTCCAAGTCCCTGGTCTTGTCGAGGACCTCTTGCAGGCGCTCGGCGACGTCGGTGCCACCCATCGAGGTCAAGGCGTCAAGGGCCTCCTTGCGCAGCTCGAGGTCGCCAGACCCGCGGACGATTCCCGTCAGCGCGACGATCGCGCGACGGCCACCCGCCTTCTGGAGTCCTCGGACCACGGCCCACTTCCCCCGCTCGTCACCGGTGCGGAACAACTCCATGAGACGCGGCACGGCCTGGCCGCGACCGACCATGCCGAGCGCTTCGATGGCGCGGCCGCGCAGCCCCTTGTGCTCCTCGCTCGCGATGACGGCTTCGAGCATCGAGATGATGCGCTCGTCCTTCATCGTCGCGAGGCTCTTCAGGCACGCGTCCTGAACCCGGGGCTCGTAGTCCTTGAGCCCCTGGATGAGGATGTTCACGACCTCACGGTCTCCGTCGAACCGACGCAGGCTCTCCGCCGCGAGGGCACGCACGCGCGCGCGGTCGTCGCGCATGAGCACGACCACACCCGTCAGCGGCTGGCGGTCGAGGAACCGGCGAAGCACCTGCTCCGACCGGTGGGACGGCGAGGCCGTCACGACGTCGAGGACGGCGGTGCGCACGTCCTGGTCCGCGGTCACCGACAGCAAGTCGATGAGGTCGGCAGCCTCTTCGGTGAGCCGCTGCTCATGACGCAGCAACCCGACGAGCGCACCCCGGTTGGCAACGACCCAGTCCTTGGGCGCCTTCTTCAGTACCGACACGGCGAGTATGCGATCGACCCTCAGCAACCCCGGCCACGCGTCGAGCGCGAGCTTGAGCAGACGCTCCTGCCGCTTGCGCTCGTCAGTGGCCCGGTCGAAGAACGCGCGCTGCATGTTGAGCCAGGCCACGCGATCGGTCGCCGACGCGGGCACGAGCCGCTGCCAGGCCAGCCGGCGGCGCGTCTCTTCGAGCCACGCGCAGAACGGGCGCAGCTTCTCGGGGACGGGGCCGTAGTGCAGCCGCCGGAAGACCATCGAGGCGCCCGGGATCGCGAGCTCGAGTTCGAGGCTCCCGTCGAGACGATCCGGATCCTTCTTCGCACCGCGCGTGTCGAAGAACTTGCTGGACTCGAGCAGAGCGAACGCCTGCTGGAGCTCCTTCTCACCGAGCACCAGGGGGCTGTCCGGCTTCGACTGGTCGAGATCGCGCTGATCCCCCGAGAGGCTGACGTGGACCAGCGATCCGTCGGGTTGCGTCCGGACCATGCGCAGGCGCGCGCGCTTCAGCTCGTCGAGCGTCACGCTTCGCAGCTCACGTCGCGCGACGAAGCCTTCCTGGTGGTGCCTCCACCACGTCTTCCACGCGGACGCGTTCTGCCCGAGGTCGACCCCGGCCAGGAGCGCGAGCTTCCGCCAGCACAGGTCCTCGAGAGACGTGTAGTCAGAAAAGAACACGCCGCCCGCGACGGTGCCGATCAGGATGGGGCACAGGTACTGGTCCGCCAGTTGGCGAATCGCCGGCGCCTGCGACCGGTAGCTCACGTTCGCGAACACGACCGCGCCAACGCCCGCATAGAACGGATCGTCGTTGGCGAGCAAACGCTGCGCGCGTTGACGAATCGCCCCCTTGTCAGGAATCAGCGACTCCTGGTGCGTGTCCTCGAGCTGAATGATCGCGAGCATCGCGTACGCGGCCTGACGCATGGGTGACGTCGCCGCCATCTTCAGCAACCGCGTGCGGATCTTCGGCGACCCCAGCTCGGCGAGGTGGAGCGAGGAGGTGAACGCGACCGTGGCCTCGGGGTCACCCAGCGCGATGAAGAACTCCTCCCGCTCGCCCTGACCACGGATGCGCCCCAGCAGCTCGAGGGCGCCCGCGCGCACGGCTGTCCGCCGGGAGCGGAACAACGCGATGAGATCGGGCGCGTAGCGTTCGGGCAGCTCCAGCGGCAACGCCGCGCGCGCGGCGACGCGGATCTTCGCGCTGCTATGCCCGAGGAACGGCAACACCGCTTCCGGACCACCTTGCGGATCGATCTTCACGACCGCCCGCAGCAGGTCCGGCAGACTCGCCCGGTTGCTCTTGTTGGCGATGGCGCGCCGCAACGGGTCGATGGCATCGGTGTCCCCCATTTCGGCCAGCGCGAACGCCGACCCCGCCTGGATACGCCAGTCATTGTCGACCAGCCCATCCAGCAGCGGCTTCTTCGACTGCCCGCCGAGTCCGGCGAGGATCAACGCCGCGCTCCGCGCGTCGCGGTGGGGCCACCTGCGCATGCGCTCCATGAGCCCGGCGACGGTCGCGGGCTCCTCCTGCTTCTCGGTCTTCTGCTCTGCTTTCGGCTCAGGCTTGGCGACGGCCACCTTGGGCTTCGGCTTGCCCTTCGCCCCGCCGGGCGGGGAGAACACGGGCGGTTGAGCGATCGCGGAGAAAGCGAGAATCAGGACGAGCGGCAGACTGAGGGCGAAGTCACGCATGGGTCCTCGTCCGAAAAGCGCCAGCCGGCGCGGACAGTCCGACAGGAAGGGAAGTCCGTATTTGTAGGTGGTGCTGCGGTTTGGGTCAAGGCGCAGGTATGGAAGCCGGGATCCCGGCCCCCCCCAAAGTCCGCTCTGCTCTTGGCGGGAGCGCGGACCTCCAGGTCCGCGCTCCCGGAAGAGCAGATTGCTTCACCCGCTCTCGTGTACCGCGTTCCCGGCCCCCAGGGGTGCTTCTATTGGGGGTCGATACCCTGGATGACCAACCGCTCGCGCTGTGGGCTCGGGTTCACGACCAGGGTCATGAGGGCCTGCTGCGTGCGCTCGCTCTTCTTGAGGACCACGACGTACCCGTCGGGCTGAACCCCGACGTGCGAGACGTCGCGGACCTCGCCGCGGGGCCAATCACCGTCCTTCAGGCCGAGGAAGGGCCAGCACTCCATGTGATTGGCGGCGCCGAGGCGAGCCTTCACGTCAGCGAGTTGGAGTCCGAGGCCCTTCTTGACCTCGCCCGGGTTGCCCCACAGGCGCGAACGGAACCGGAACGGGGTGCCGGTGTCCTCGAGCGCGTCCGGGAGCCGACCTTCGAGGACGGCCTCGGCCCAGGCGGTCACGGCCTTCTCGCAGTCGGCGCGCGAGAACAGCTGGATGATCTCGTCGTCGCCACAGCCGCCCAACAGTCCGACGCCCAACAAAGCGATTGCGAGGAGGAGTCTCATGTCGCGCATCCTGCCCGGTCTCCTGGCGCGAATCAAACCGCGTCCTGAGGGAGGGACGACCCCTCGGTCACCGAGCTTCCCAACCGTCGCCAATACACGTCGTCGGCGCGGCCGTCGGCGACCAGGGAACGCGCCGCATCGAGGGCCCCCGCGAGCAGGCTCTCGTCGCGGCCCGGAGAAACGGGGAGGGGGCCCCCCGCACCCGCCTGTCGGACGCCCGCGAGCTCTCCCGGTCCCCGGAGCAACAGATCCGCCTCCGCGATGCGGAAACCGTCCGTCTCGCGAACGAGCACGGCGAGACGCTCTTCTCCCGTTGTCGACAGCGCCGGCCCCGGGACGAGCACGCAACGCCCCGGAAGCCGTCCGCGTCCCACGCGACCCCGCAGCTGATGCAGGCTCGCGAGGCCGAACCGCTCTGCGCCCACGACGACCATCGTCGTCGCGTCAGCAACATCGAGGCCGACCTCGACCATGATCGTCGAGAGCAGGAGCGGGGCCCGGCCGTCGCGAAACGCGGCCAACGCGGCGTCGCGCTCGTCCCGATGCATCCGTCCGTGAAGCAGCACGCACGGGAGTCCTCGCAGCCCTCCCGACTTCACCAGGGCGACACCTTCTCGCAGGAGCGCCGGCATCTCCTCGGCATCGATGGCAGGGAACACGACGAAGGCACGTTCGCCGCGCGCAACGGCCTCTCGCACGGCGCGCCACGCACCCTCCCCCGCATCGATCACCGTCTCGCA
This sequence comes from Planctomycetota bacterium, assembly GCA_002687715.1. Classification (GTDB taxonomy): domain Bacteria; phylum Planctomycetota. Next base: position 5,169 of record NZBC01000019.1, read on the forward strand.
CGGCTCCCGTCCCGGTGGACGATCCGGGATGATGGTGTGGTCGAGGTCGCCCATCAGCGCGAGGCATAGCGAGCGTGGAATCGGCGTCGCGCTCATCGCGAGCACATGGGGGATTGCGCCCATCGAACGCGTCCGCGCCGCGAGCCGTTGTCGAACGCCGAACCGCTGCTGCTCATCGACGATGACCAGCCCGAGCTCGCGAAACCGCACCGACTCGCTCAGCGCGGCGTGGGTCCCGACCAGGAAGTGTGGACTCCCGTCGGGCAACGACGCGACGAGAGCCCGGCGAGCCGCGGCGTCGATCCGACCCGACAGCAGACCGATCTCCACACGCGACCCAAGGAGCAGGTGCGACACCACGTCGTGATGCTGGTGGGCGAGCGGCTCCGTCGGCGCGAGCAGCAGGACCTGTCGGCCCGACGCGACCGTCGCGAGCGCCGCCGCGACCGCAACCGCCGTCTTGCCGGCGCCGACGTCGCCCTGGAGGAGTCGCCGCATCGGAACCGGGCGGGCGAGATCCGCCAGCACGACCTCCAGCGCCGCCTGCTGCCCTTCGGTGAGCGCGAACGGGAAGCGAGCACGGATCCGGGAGCGGACCTTTGGAGACGCGTCGATCACGGGCGCCCCCTCGTCCGTGGGACGTCCGCGCGCGACGGGCAGTAGCAGCGCGACGAACCGATCGAAGAGAAGGCGCGCGCCGCCCTCCTCGACGATCTCGCGCGACTCCGGCGCGTGCACGGCAGCGAACGCGTCCACGATCCCGAGCAGGCCGTGAGCCTCGCGAACCGACGCCGGCAACGGATCGTCACGGTCGACCACGAGCGCACGCGCCGCGCCGATCAGCTTGCCGAGGATGCCAGGAGACACTCCCTCGACCGCCGGCAGCTGCGGCAGCAGAACGTCGAGGTGCGGCGCGGGGTCCTCGTCGTCCTCGAGCACGCGGTGGTGGTCGCAGACCAGTACGTCACCCGTCGGCGGCGCGAGACGTCCGCAGAGCAGCGCCCGCGCCCCGATGGGGAAGCGGTCGAAGAGCCACGCCTGGCTGTAGAACCGCGCCCGCAGCTGGCGGCCGTCATCGCTCTCGAGTGTGAGGTCGAGGTATCCCCCGCGTCTCCGGCGCATGCGTCCCTTGCGGCGCGAGAGAACGTGCCCGATGTACGACAACCGGTCGCCGGCCACCGCCTCAGCGAGATCTGCAAGAGCGTCGGGAGACCGGTAGCGGCTCGGAACGAGATGCAGCAAATCGAGCACCGTCGCGATCCCGCGCCTGGCGAGCGCCTCCGCTCGTGCGGGTCCCACGCCGGAGAGCGCGGTGACCGGGGTGTCGAACATGTCAGCCGGAGGCCGCTCCCCCCGAGGAATCCTCGGGACCGACGGGTTGTCCGCTCGCTCGAACGGACGAGAGCGCATTCAGCCGCGAGACCACCTCGTCGACCTCCAACCCAAGTGGCCCACAGCCCTCGGCGAGGCTCTCGTGAAAGGCCACGATGCACTCGGAGCAGGGCAACCCGTACTCGAGGAGCACCCCCTGCACGCGCGGGTCCGAGTCGACGGCGTCCGCGACGAGCATGTCCCGGTGAAACCGGGTTCCGGCCGGCTCGTCTTCCTTGTCGTCGCGCCCCCGCTTGCGCTTGCTCATTCTCAGAGGTTAACCCGCAAGCGGGACGTCGGCTACGATGGACGTCCGCTCGTCGAGCGAGGAGAAGAGCATGGAATTCGGGAAACCTTCGACCCTCATCCTGTCGCTACTGGTCCTGGTCGGCATGGCGGCCGCGCAGCCCAAGATCGACGCCAAGAAGATCGCGACGCTGGAGAAGAAAGTCGCGCGGCTCCAGGCGCAATTCGACCAGGACAACTCGAGCCTGCGCGAGACGTACAACGCGCTCGAGCGGAAGCTGGACAAGGCCGCGCAGGAGAACGACGGCGCCAAGCTCAAGGCGGACCTGAAGCGCGTGCTCGAGCCCGTGCTGGCCAAGGCCCGAGACTTCGCGAGCAAGTCGGGAACCGCCAACCGCCGCAAGGCCCAGCAGGTCCTCAAGAACGAGTTGCCAAAGGCGCTCGAGAAGCTCGAGCTCGAACCGCTCGGCTCACTGAAGGGCTACATCGAAGCGCGGCTGCGGAGCGTGTGGAGCCAGACCGCGAACATCTCGGACGCGTTGACGCTGAGTGACGAGGACCTGGCGAGCAAGGCGCTGGAGACAGCCCTCGACCAGACCATCCCCTTCTTCGAACGGTGGAACGGCGGCCTGTCCGAATCCGTCGACGGCGGAGCCCCGTACCGCCTCATCTACAAGCAGCTCGCACAGGCGAAAATCGACCTGGCCGTCGCGAAGGACCCGCTCCTCGCCTTTCAGATCGGATGCGATCCCGGGTTCGCGCGCGTGCCGTCCGGTGCGTACACGCTTGCATCCACCTCGGGCTTCAACCAGGGCTACCGCAAGAAGACCCGTCGCATCAGTATCGACCGCGAGGTCTGGATCGGTCTCCACGAGGTCACCAACGAGGAGTACCTGGAGTGGATTCGTTCGCTGCCGGAGAGCGAGCGGCAGAAGCACCTGCCCCGCAACTCGAGCGGCGTGATCATGTGGGCGCTCAACCCGGAGAAGGGCGAGAACCTGCCGCCGGCGGACAAGATGAACCACCCGGTGGTCGGCATCAATCTCAAGAGCGCGGTCCAATTCGCCGCGGTCCGCGGCTGCCGCTTGCCCACCGAGGCGGAGTGGTGCGCCATGGCCGGCGGCCCCGACGTCCTCCCCTACCCCTGGGGACCGAACTGGGAAGCCGACCGCTGCAACGATCGGGAGAGCGGCAACAACGACACCACCGCCGTCGGTAGCTTCACCAAGGGCCGAGGACCGTTCGGGCACTACGACGTCGCCGGCAACGTCGCCGAGTGGATACTGACCTACGAGAGCGGGAAGTCCGTCGACCCGGCGAAGATCGAGGACGACAACGTCGCGGTGCGCGGCGGGTCGTACAAGGACGGCAAGCGCGACGTGTCCAGCGGGTGGGTGTGGCTCAAGCGTGCGCTGTTCGACCGCGACTCCACGACGGGCTTCCGCCTCGCGAGGTTCGCGCCCTCGAAGAAGTAACCCGGAGCCCGCGGCTCAGCCGCGCGAGTGCAGCACGACGACGAGCTCCGTGTCCTCCACCGCCACGTATTGGTGGGGGAACACGCAATCGAACGACACCGCCTCTCCGGGTCCGATGCTGAACACCTTGTCGTTGGTGCGGACTTCCAGGAACCCCTTGCGCACCGCGATGGTGGCGAAGTCCTTGGTGTGGATGTCCGGGTCGTTCGCGACGGCGCCCTTCCGCCCCTGGCCGAGGTAGAGCTCGATGTCCTCGAACGCCACTGATTTGAACTCGAAGCCGCCGGACCGGTAGTCGCGCGCCCGGTGGGTCTTGGCCTCCCGCCGCTCCGCCATGGCGACGAGGTTGTAGGTCGTGATCCCGAGACCCTCCGCGATCTTGTCGAGCGTCTCGAGGTTGGGCTTGATCAGGTTGGTCTCGATCCGGGAGATGGGCGCGTACGACAGTCCGCACAGCTTGGCGAACTTCTCGATCGTCAGGCCCCTCTGCTGCCGGAGGGTTCGGATGACCGCGAAGTCGTACTTTCTACGCACCTCTTCTGCCCGCCGTCGGCGCGCCTTCTTCCGTGCCTCGGTGGGGTCAGGCTCGGGAAGCGGCTGGTTCGCATCGTCTCGAGAAGCTGATCTGGACATGATTCCCCTCTCTGGATTCCCACTCCATTGTATCGGCACGGATATGCGGCCATCATTTGCAGCAAATCGCGCCGGACCAGGGCGGAGCCGGGTCAAAGAGCCACGGGAGCACGGCGTTCAGGCTGATGGGAGCGCGGACCTCCAGAGGCGGTGAGTCAATCGGCTCCGAAGCGAGCGAAGCGCCCAGAGCGGCGCTGGCAAGGAAGGCGAAGCGAGC
>NZBC01000020.1 GCA_002687715.1 Planctomycetota bacterium
ACTGACCGGACCCGGCGGTGTAGGCTTGTCCTGGGTGCCGCACTTTTCGAGCGGCGACCGCCGCACTTTTCGATCGGCGCTCACAGTTGTGAGCTCGCTCTTTGCGAGCGTCCGAGCTCCCCGAGCCACACTCTCAGCCGCACTTACTCTCCGCTCGAAAGTACGACTCCATATCGTTGCCGATCACCCTGACCCATCGCAGTTCCCGAAACCCACTGAGGTTTACGAGTACTCGTACGGGTTTGTCCCGAATGTCGTCAGAGAGAGCACCGCGGGGCTTCTGCGAAGGACAGAGATGAAAGCGGTGTTGAAGCGTTGGCAGGCGAGCGGCAAGAGCTTGCGGTTGTTTGGCCGTGATTCGGAAGTCTCGTACCACCGGCTGACCAGGCCGGTCTCGCCGCACTCCTGCCGCCACGACTTCGCGAAGAGGTTGTACGCCCGGACGGGTGACCTCGGGCTCGGGCAACGGGCGCTGCGGCACCGCTCGATCGTCTCGACGACGGTCGATGCCGCCGCCGCCCTGGACCGTGTGCGTGAGGCCCTCACCGCCTGATCTCGCGGCGGCCTCATCTTCCCACGGGATGCGGTGTCCGACCCCAACGCGTATGCTGCTTCGTCGGCAACGAGGACCTGAAACCCGAAGGGGCAAGCGATGACCAAACGAGGAATGGCGATCCTGTTGGGGATGGTGGCGTGTTCTTGGCTGGTCGGTTGCGGCAGCGAGACAGTCGCCGACGATCCCTTCAAAGCTCACGAAGGTGCCAACGTCGCCGTGCACGCCTTCTGGAACAACGACCGGGATGGCAGCGGCCAGATCAGGTCGAGGGACGAGCGGGAGTGGTCCGACGGCGTCGTCATGATTCCTGGCAAGCTCGACGCCGTCACTCCGGAGTGGGTCATTCTGCTGCCAGCGGAGGGCGACAAGCCGAAGACGTTCATTGCCCGCGACCGCGTCGTACTGATCGACGTCCGATAGCGCCCCCCACCTCGATCGACCCGGGCAGTGCCTGACTTCTGACGTCAGGCGCGTTGTGGGGGCGGCACCCTCGGCCGACATCCGATATGCCACGCAATTGGACGGTGACGCCGTCGGGCGGCACGGGGGACTTCGGTTTCGTCGGCCCCGCACGAGCTGGTCCACGACTGTGGTCGTCGCCGTGTGCTTGCCATGACCGACACCAGCTTCTCGAACTCGATGATCGAGGCGTGGTGGCGAGTCCTCAAGCACCAGTGGCTCTTCCTTCACCAGCTCGACAGCGTTGATCGGGTCCCTTCGCTCGTCGCGTTCTACGTCGAGGAGCACAACTCAGGCCTCCCCCACTCGGCCTTTGCGGGCCAGACGCCCGACGAGATGTACTTCGGGACGAACACCGGCGTCGTCAAGCGCCTCGAGCAGGAACGTGCTCGAGCGAGAGCCGAGCGCCTCGCGGCTAATCGAGCCGCAGCATGTGCAGTTTGCGAGGAGGAAGCCGTCGCTGCGTGACCACGCCGAACGCGCGTCCCTCACCTGCCGAGAGCCAGCGTCCGCCCGGACCAGATGCCGATAACTCGTCCACGTGTGTCCAGAATGTCGTCGGAGAGAGCACGAGAATGCCGTCCGGAATTCGGTGGACCGATACACCCACAGGGGTCGAGTCCGTGGCGCGGGTCTCTCTATCCGTCGAGTGCGTCGACGCGGGCCCAAAGAGCCATCCAGGCGCGTCGCTCCGTTTCACTCTGACCCTCGGAGGGGGGCTGGCGCAAGCGATCGAATGCCGGGTCACCCAGGCGGCGCACGAGACGGCGAGTTGCGGAAGGATGGCCTGGCGCTGCGTTGACTGCCGCCTCCAACCAGAGACGCGCACGACGGAGGAGCTGGCGCCGGGCGTCGCTGTCGGTGGTATCCGCGTCGTGGCCGTGGCCGGTCGCGGCATCGACCGCGGCCCTCGCCGCGCGCAGGAAGTCGCCCGTCGTCGGGATGCCCGTCTCGAGCGCCCGTTCCCAGAGCGCGGCAGCGCGCGCTCGGAGCTTCAACTCGTCCAGGACTTTGAACAGCGGGTCCCAGTCCGAGCGACGGGGCGGTCCGGGATCGTTTCCGGCCACGATGCCGGCGATGAGTCGCGCGACGGCGGCTTCTTGCCCGCAGACCTCGACACGTGCGTTGACCACGTCGCGGAGCCTGGCATGCACTCCGAGCCTCAGGGCTTCGCGCATCTCGCGGAGCGCCGCTTCGAAGCGTCCCTTCTTGCGCAGGCAGTTGCCCAGCGAAAAACGACACCCGCCATCCTGAGGGGCGATCTTGACTGCCCGTTCCGCAGCCGAGAGGGAGTCGTCGATCCGGTCGCGAGCGCGAAAGACGACCGACAGACCCTGCCACCCGCGGAAGCTGGAAGGTTCCGCTCGCACCGCACGCTGGAACAGATCGAGCTCCCGCTCACTCTTTCCTCCGCCTCCGAGCGCATTGGCCAGCGAGACCAGAACCAGGGCCGAGTCGGGACGGAGCGCCGCGGCTTTCTCGAAGCAAGCCAGTGCCGCCTCGCGGTTCCCGGTGGCCAGGAGGCGCGCGCCCTCCGCGCGCCACGCGGCAGCGAACTCCGGGTCGAGCTTCAGGATGGCTTTGTGGTTGGCGACCACCGCTTCGGGATCACTCGTCCTCTCCAGAACCATGCCCTCGACGAACAGCAAGCGGGCGCGGGGCGCGCCCCGACGCTCCGCTTCCTTCAGCCAGGTGCGGGCTGCGGCCACCTGCCCGAGGCGAGCGCAGGTCTCGGCAAGCCGGATCCGTACAAGCACGTTCTCCGGGCGGCAGCCCAGAGCGACCTCGAATGCATGGACCGCTTGCTCGAGGCGCGGTGGGCCACATCTCAGCCGCCAATCTCCGAGCTCGTAGGCGATGCGAAAGGCACCTGGCTGACGCATCAGCGCGCGCTCGAGGAGTGCGATGCTCGCCGGTGGACCGACGAGCGACCCGAGAGAGTTCGCGGCCATCACGACGGTGTGGGCGGGGCCATCCAGGAGCTGCGGGTCGGCGGCGAGCCCCTCGAGGCGGGCGGTGTCCCCCTTTGCTCCTACGCCGCGGATCATGCTCCGCTGGCGGTCACCATCGACGGTCGCTATCAGGCTTCCCAGGCCTTGTTTCGCGGTGTCGTCCCGCGACCCTCCCAGGGAGAGCCACCAGGTGCTGAGGCCGGTGACGAGCGCGTCGGAGATCGGCGAGGCCGAGATGAGTGCGGCGGCATCGTCTGCCCACGGATCGATCCCGAACCCGCGATACGCCTCGACGTACGCCTGCATGACTTCCGCAGGGCCGAGCCGCAGCCGGTCCAGGACCTGCAGTTCGCGGAGACGTTCGGTCATCGCGCGCTCGCGCCGGCCATCGGCCGCCACGCGTGCGGCGTCATCGCGTGCGGCGACCATCGCATCGACCTCGGTACGCGTTCGGACGTCGAGATCCTCGGAACTCCTGCCCGTTTGCAGCGCCAGCTGAGCACGGCCGCCCGCGGCAACGGCTGCATCCCACGCCGCAAGTGCCATCTCCGCATCGGTCGCGCTGCGCGCGGCGCGCTCGAGGCGGCGTGCGTTGGTCATCGCCTCCACTACTGCCAGCCCCGTGTCGCGCTCCTGCTCGCGCCTCGACGATTGCTGCCACCAGAGGATCGCTGCTACACCAACGACCGCCAGGACGACGACGACTGCCGCTGCCCGCGTCCGACGCCGGAGACGCCGCTCGTGACGTGCCTCTGCGCTTGCCTCGGCGGCCGAGCCCTGGGCTTCTCTTGCCCTGCGCTCCTCGTCACCCAGCCACGTCGCCACGGCATTGACCACTACTCCGGCATCCGACGGCCTCTGCTCGGGGTCGGGATTCAGGCAACGGAGCGCAAGGTCAGAGAGACCGTCGTCCACGACGGCACCGAGGCGGGCACGCGCTGCGTCCAGGTCACCGGCGGCAGCCTCTCGCAGACCGGTGCTGCCTCTTGGACCGTACGGCGGTACACCGGTCAGGATCTCGCAGAGAATGGCGCCGAGAGCGAACACGTCCGCGCGGCAATCGACGCGTTCGCCCTCGCCGCGCGCCTGCTCGGGTGGCATGTACGCCGGAGTCCCGACTACAGAGCCGGACAGCGAGCTCTGAGCGTCGTCGTCGTCCCGCGAGGTCGTCACCTCAGCCGACACGGACGAGGTCCCGCCCAACGCCTTGGCGAGCCCCCAATCCATGACGTGGACCTCGCCGAACGAACCCAGCATCACGTTCGAGGGCTTGAGATCGCGGTGAATGACACCGCGCGAATGTGCGTACGCAACCGCCTGGGAGATCCGTTCGAACGCGGTCACGAACGCGCGGCGGCCTTCCCGCGGATCCGGCCGCACATCGAGGCGGTCGAGAAGCGTCTCGCCATCGACGAGTCTCATGACGACATATGGCCGGCCGGTCGCGGTCACGTCGACGTCGTGGACAGGGACGATCGCGGGGTGCTGCAGCTGGCCCGCTATCTGGGCCTCCGCTCGCAGCCTCGCCGCCGCTCTCTCTCCGTGGGCACGATCCGCACGCATCACTTTGATGGCGACGTCGCGCCTCAGAACATGATCGCGCGCTCTGAGCACGACGCCCATACCGCCACGTCCGACCTCCGAGAGAACCTCGTAGCGAGCGTGGTCGGCGAGCCCCGCGTCCTCGGCTTCGCCGATCGTCGACGCATCGGCATCGGTCACTCCCCCGCGCCCGCTGGAGCCGGGACGTGCACATCGCGCGCCGAAGCCGCGGCGGAGCCCCGCGTCCAGTGGGTCGTCCGGGTCTTCGATCGGGTCCTGGCTCGAGAGGTCCATCGCCATTCCGGGGCTACTGCAGCAACGCGAGCAGGTTGCGGCACTCCTCGTCGATCCCGTCGGCGGCGTCCGGCAGATGCCACGCGATCACCTCTCTGAGCGCCTCGCGGAACTCCTCCCGAGCGCGTGCGTAGTCCTTGTGGATGCGAGCGGGTTGGAGGTCCCACCTGACCGCGACGTCACGGAGAGGAACGCCGTCCCGGAACCGAAGCCGAAGGAGCTCCGCGCGTCGACGGAACGCCGGACTGCCATCCCGAGCGAGCTCGTCGAGCCGGTCCGCCGCCTGCTCCATGATCGATCCGGCCCACGCACGGTCGAAGACGCGGTCGAGGTCCTCCTCCTGCAGACCCGGCAGGTGCTCGGCATCGGACGAATGCAGCGGCTGTGAGCCACGGCGGCGAACCCGCTCTTCGCAGCGAGCCGCCACGTTGCGGACAACTCCGCGAAGGAAGCCCCGGAAGCCCGCCCGGCGTCCGGGGTCCGCCCGCTCGAGCGCACCGCCGTCCTTCAAGCACTCGAGCATCACGTCCTGGCTGGCATCGCCAAGGTCCGCGCGGAGAGGCGAGAGGCGCCAGCGCGCGCTGAGATAGGCATCTACCACGGGACCGTAACGCTGGGCGAACCGGGCTCGCTGTGACTGATCACCGGAGGCCGCGCCCTGGATCATCGTCCAGCAGGTCGATGACGAATCGAATCCCATCAGGACATCGTAGCTGACGGAGTCGGCACGGGTTTTTTCCGGGTCGAGGGGGTGATTCGGGCACCCCGGCGGAACACCAACTGGAGCGCGTCCCAGACGGTCGCGATCCTGGAGACTTATCATGTCCCTGCGCACCGCGCGGCTCACCCTCGCCCTCGTCGCTGTCATCACCACCGCATCCGTCGCCCAGGCGCCGCCGTACCCGGCCTATCCGCCACGGGGCAAGGTGCTCGTCGACGACCTCTGGTTACCTCTTGCCGCGGTGTATGGCGACAGCGCCTACGGGGGGACACCCTGGCCGGGCGGGCTCGTGCCCTACTACTTCGACAACTCGGTCTCCGCCGGAAACCAGGTGCTCGTACGCAAGGCGATGGCTGAGCTCGAAGCTGTCGCCCAAGTGTCGTTCGTGCCGTGGTCGAGCCAGGTGGCCGTCCTGATCGTCCGCGTGAATCCGACCGGGAACAACTCGTCGAACTCCGAGCTCGGAATGCTCGGGGTTCCGCAGTTCCTCAACATCGGAATCAACATGTTCACGAACAAGTACCACGTCTGCCATGAGCTGTTCCACACGATGGGGTTCATTCACGAGCACCAACGTCTCGATCGCAACAACTTCGTCACCGTCAACTGGTCCGCGATCAATCAGTCTGCGTGCAGCGGCAATCCGTGTAACGGGAACTTCTTCATCAACACGGGTGCGATCATGACGGGGCCGTACGATTTCCTCTCGATCATGCACTACCGCCGCAACACGTGGTCGAACATCCCGGGCGTGGACACGCTGACCTGCAACGCCGGCTACACGCAGTTCCAGGACCAGATCGGCAACCGTGATTTCATGACGTCCCAGGACGCGCAGGGGATGGCGCAGCGATACGGCGCGCCGTCGGGCCCGTCGGTCACGTCGATTTCGCCGACGTCCGCAACAGTGAACAACGTGGGGTTCACGATGACGGTCACCGGGTCGGGGTTCCTCGAGGGGTCCCCGACTGGCAACGGAGTGCAGGGGAGCATCGTGAAGTGGGGCGTCACCTCGCTCGAGACCTCGTACGTAATCCAGAACGTCCTGGTCGCGATCGTGCCTGCTGGGATCGCACAGACGACCGGCATCGTCGCCGTGGCGGTGGCCAACGACACCGACGCCGGTGGCTGGTCGAACAGCATCAACTTCAACGTGACGGCACCACCATGCCCGACGGCCTCCGACCGCAAGGGACGCGGTCTGGCGGGGATCGGCGACATCAACGGCGACGGCTGCGACGACTACGTCGTCGGCTCGCCGGGCTGGAGCAGCAACAAGGGCAGGGCGCAGTGCTTCTCGGGCAAGACCGGCAACGTCCTGTGGACGACCTCGGGGGGCACCGGGTACCAGGTGGGGTTCGCCGTCGCGAACGCTGGCGACGTATCCGGGGACGGTGTGAACGACGTCCTCGTGTCCGCCCCCGGCTTCAACAGCTGGCAGGGCATCGTCCGCGTGGTGAACGGGGCGACGGGAGCCGTCATTCGAAGCAGCTTCGGAGGGGCCGGTTCGGAGTACGGCTGGTCTGTCGCGAACGTTGGCGACGTCGATCTGGACAACATCCCTGACCACGCCATCGGTGCTCCCAGCGGCGCAGGGACGGGCAATGTCGCGATCGTCTCGGGTGCGAGCGGCGGCACGTTCTTCGTCATCACGAGCCCACAGTCGGGCTCGCGGTTCGGGCAGGCCGTCGCCGGAGGGTTCGACGCGACCGGGGACGGGCGGCCCGAAGTCGTCGTGGGTGCACCGGGTTACAACGGCCCAGCCGGGGCCGACACCGGCGCGATGTTCATGTACCAGGGCGCGTTCGCGACTCTCGTCACGACGCGGTACGGCGACGCAGCCTACGATCGCCTCGGACGGAGCGTGGCGCTCATGCCCTCAACCAACGGGAGCGCGCTCGCATACACGGTCGCGGGCGCAACCGACTACGGTGACCTGTTCGGATCAGGCGCGGGCACGGGGTACGTCCGTATCTACCGGGGGTGGTCGCTCCTCAGTCCCTTCGCCGCGGTCGCCACGTGGTTCGGGTCGGCGGTCGGTGATCGATATGGAGAGTCGGTCGCCGCCGCTGGCGATGTCGACGACGACGGATACATGGACGTCCTCATTGGCGCGATCCAGGACGGCGTCAGCGGCGGCGCGGCGATCGGACCGGGCTACGCGGAGATTCGCTCCGGACGCACGGGTTCGACGCTTTACACGCGGAGCGGTCAGAACACCGGCGACCAATACGGTTGGACCGTCGCGTCGGCTGGCGACGTCGATCAAGACGCGATGCTCGACATCCTCGTCGGCGCACCCTTCGGCGACACGCCGTGCCCGAACGCCGGCATGTACGAGCTCAACAAGCCCGTCATCTCGCCCGAGCAGCAGAAGGTGATGATCACCGAGATCCACACCGGCGGGTTTCTCTCGCCCGGGGTCGGCGTGGAGCTCACCAACTTCGGGACACGGCCTGCCGTTCTGAGCTACTGGAAGATCAGGTGGAAGGATGGCACGACGAGCGAGTCGATCCCCATCGTCCAGACCCTGCAGCCTGGCGAGTCCATGCTGGCCACCTCTGGCGGCGCGAGCTTCAACGAGACGCCCCCGTCGACGATCGTGACTCCGGTGCCCCCGCCCATCTCGACCATCACCAGCGATTTCGGCGTCGCGCTCGTGAACGAAGCCGGCGTGACCGTCGACGAGGTGCACTTCGCGGGGCTGAGCTCGGGCACCTACGGCGAGGGGAGCCTCGGCGGGCACTTCCGTGGTGCAGTGATCAGCAACCGGCCAACGGGCGCGTTGCAGGCGCCGCCCCTCCGCGCAGAACGAACATGGGGTCTCGACTCGAATAGTGGATCCGACTGGACGGTTGACGGGTCGCGCAGCATGGGGCTCGAAAGCTGGAGCGACGGCACACCGGGAGTCGACCCGCTTCCGCAACGCAGGGTCGTCATCAACGAGACGGACGACAGTCCGGACTTCATCGAACTGCGCAGTCGGTCGAGCTACGCGATCGATCTACAGGGCTGGACGATCCTCGCCAGCAACGTCCAGGGAAACGCACACGTGAGGTTGCGACCGTTCCTCAATCCCACCGTAATCGCTCCAGGGGCGTACATGGTGATCGGTGACAACTCCACGTCACCGTCCGAGTTGCCGGCGGGCGTCCCGTACGTCGACCTGTCGGTCGTTGGAGGAGGCAACATCCCGTTCACGTCAAGTGAGTATTCATGCGCCTTGTACGACGCGCACGGCCGTCTGGTCGACCTGATGCGGACGACGGGCCACGACGACCCCGTCGTTCACAACCACCCCCGGGCGCCGGCGGCGCCGTGGGCGTTCACTGGCGCCGCGGGTCGAGCCATCCAAGGCGCAGGCGCCATCGGTCGCAGCAGCACGTCGATAGACTTCGACACGGGAGCGGACTTCCGCGCCCAGCCTGCGCGCACGATGGGTTTCGCGAACCCCATCGTCTTCTGGCCGGCCTGGCCTGGGCACGAACGGTTGCTCGACGTTCGTGCGAACGGAACCGCACTGGGGGGCGGGCTCACCCTCATCCTCTCCGGAGGCCCGGCCCGCGCCGGCGAGCAGTGGAGCTTCGCCTTCAACTGGGGGCACCTGCAGGGCCAGGGCCCGATCTTGGGACTCGGGTCCGATGCCGTGCAGAACTGGGCCGTTTGGAGCGCTTTCCCCCAGTGGTCAGGCACCTTGAACGCGCGCGGCGCAGCCCGTGTCGACTTCGACCCAGGAACCCTGACCATCGGATCGATCCAGATGGACACGATCTTCCTGCTCCAGAACGCAACCGGCGCCATCACGACCTACACCAACGTTATCGAAATCGATCTGTGATCCCCCGGGGTGCGGTCCGAGGCCGGGGCCCATGACGAGGACTCTCTACGTCGACGCTTGCGCAGCATCACGAACGCCTCTGCCGCGGGAGACCCAGACATCCCGCCACGCACGCTTGCGAGGACAGGGACTCCTTCCGGGCCACGGGGAAAGGACGGGGCGCCGTTTCGCCCGCGTGGAGAGCGAGGATGTCGAGCTCCCCGCCGACGCAGGGGTGACGTCGACGAAGACAGTGGGCACGAAGGGCGTCGTCAGGTCGAGTCCGTGGTCGGTCTCAGTCGGAATCTCGTAGGCGAAGACGCGTCGGATCGACAGGCAGCGGAACGGCTTGCTGCACGCGGTAGCGTCGGCGAAGACGATCTGGTGGTCCGAGTGCAGGTCGCCCTTCCACGGAAGGAGGAACTCGGCGGACTCAACGCGGTTGACTATGGCTGCGTGAGTTGGCTCACACGACTGCCACGGTCGACGCGTTGTCGATGGCCGAGGAAGATCTGCAAGCCAAAGTCCTACGAGTTCGTCGCCGTGTCCATAAGCTCCGGGCCTTCGTGCGCATCCTCACTGCGGTCCTTCGGGCCTTCGACGTCGACCTGGGACATCGCCGTCTTCCCGATGGCGTGCACTGCCAGCGGATGTGCGGCCGTCGGGCAGGCTGAGATCAATCCGCAGTCCGATCTGCTATCCATCCGCGGTGCTCTCCGCTCCCGACGGAGAGTCTGAAGAAGGTTGGGCGGAAGTACTGGCCCGAACCACCCCCGGTTCGGCTCGCCACCCCCGATGAGGTTCTACGAACGGAGAGCGCGGGTATTGGGACTGCCGCCGCCCGAAGCCCGGACCACCCCGCCGCTTGCGCGCCCGTCCCCCACAACGACCAACGCCCGCCGGTGTGAGCCAGCGGGCGTCGTGGGTTCGCTCTTTGCGAGCGCCTGAGCTCCCCGAGGCCAACCCTCCTACGAACTTGCTCTACGTTCGTGGTGGGGTTGGGTTCAGGGTCTGAATCGAACCCTCTTACCAACTCTGCGAGGATGTAGGTCCGCCCACCTTGGAGGGCAAGGCGCCCACTCCCCGCGAGGTCGAGACTGGCGACGGCGACATCATGGCGACTCCCGTGCTCGGCGGCTTGCACGCAACCTACCGCCGCGCGGCCTGAGCTGCCCGCCCGCGCGACGTCTGGTCAGTCGATTCCCGGACCACCGCCCGTCCACATCCCCCTCGACAACCTCGCGACCGGCGCATACGGTCGAGGATGATCTCCGATCTGGCGGTGGACGACGTTTCCGGGAGCCACAGGACTCAGAGAGATCAGGGGGAAGTCCGCCGACCGCCCCGTGTCTCTCCTCGGCGAAGGGCTGGACTGGATGATCGTAGATGAGGCGGCACGCCTCCAGCCCAAGACCTGGGAATCGCAGGTTTTCGGGACCCACCGGGACAGCCAGTTGACGCAAGAGGGCAAGGCGGATATGGCTCTACCAACAAGGCGGATATGGCTCTACCAATGGTGTTGTGGCTCACATCCCGCCATGGACCCCAGTCTCCTGACACCGGAACCGATGGCTCTCCGTCCCTTGCGCGCTGACACGCTCCTGCTCTTGATGTTGATGTTGCCGCTTCTCTCTTGCAGCGACGAGAGACCTGTAGAGGAGGATGCGGAGCCCGTTGTGTTCGTCGACGTGACGGAGGAATCAGGGGTGGATTTTCGCCACGACGTCACCCTCCACGGGGAGTACGCCCTTCCCGAAATCATGGGTTCCGGTGTCGCCGTCCTTGACGCCAACGGCGACGGGAACCTCGACCTGTATTTTGTCAATGCAGGCGACACCAAGGGCCGCGGGGCGATCAACCGTTTGTACCTGCGGATGGAAGATGGACGCTACCGCGACGCGACCGACGAGTCTGGCCTCGGGGATGCGGGCTATGGGATGGGGGTGGCCGTCGGTGACGTGAATGGAGACGGTCATCCCGACTTGTACGTAGGGAACTGGGGACGGGACGCACTGTACCTGGGCCAAGGCGACGGTCGGTTCACGGACGCCACGGAACAGGCGGGGTTGACCCGCAGGGACTGGACGACGTCGGTGGCTTTGCTGGACTACGACCTTGATGGGCATCTCGACATCTACGCAGTTCACTACCTGGTCGTCGATACGTCGATCAAGTGTACGGGGCCAAGAGGGGCGCGCGACTACTGCAGCCCCAAGTCCTATCCAAAGGCCAAGAGCGACGCTCTTCTGCGTAACCTCGGCGACGGGCGCTTCGAGGACGTCAGCCGCGAGGTCGGGCTGGAAAGCCGAGCGTCCTACGGTTTGGGCGTCGTCGTGGACGACTTCAATGCGGACGGGCGACCCGACATCTACGTCGCCAACGATGGCCAGCCCAATCATCTCTGGATCAACCATGCCAACGGTCCGTTCACCGAGGAGGCGCTACCACGCGGCGCCGCCGTCAACGGGAACGGCAGGGCCGAGGCGAGCATGGGAGTGGCGGTGGGTGACGTCGACGGCGACGGACACGACGACCTGTTCATGACCCACCTCGACCGCGAGAGCCATACTCTCTACCGGCGAACGGGCACGCGAGGCTTCGCAGACACGACGATCGCCTCCGGCTTGTTCAGACCGAGTCGGCCCGCTACGGGATTCGGAACCGCTCTCTCCGACTTGGACAACGACGGCGACCTCGACATCGTTGTCGTCAACGGCCGCGTCACCAGGAATACCCGAACCGACGCGGTCCAGGGGACGCTCGACGCGTACCGAGAGCCCAACCACCTCTTCTTGAATGACGGCTCCGGGACGTTCCAAAGCGCTCCCGGCGCCAGCCCCGATTTCTGCAGCGTGTCGGAGGTGTCGCGCGGTCTTGTGACCGCGGATCTCGACGGAGACGGAGACCTCGACCTCGTGGTCACGAATTGTGGAGGGCCGGCGCGCATCTACGAGAACCGTGGGGGCGAGGCACGCGCCTGGCTGGCGGTGAGAGTGCGGGGCCCTGGAATCACGCGGAGGGTCATCGGGGCACAAGTGGAGGTTCATGCCGGAGGCCGGCCCTTCCGGAGAACCGTGACCTCCTCCGCGAGCTACCTCTCGGGCTGGGACACGCCCCTCCATTTCGGTCTCGGTGACTCGGCAGAGTTCGCGAGCATCATCGTCAATTGGCCGGGCGGTGACCGAGAGACCTTCGCCGGTGGGCCGACGAAGCAACTGGTCACGGTCGTGCGCGGGCAGGGGCGCCGATAGTGGGCGTCGATCGGCGAGGACGACGAAAGGTGGGTTGGGTCGTCGTGCTCGCAATCGTGATCGGCTCTGGATACCTGGTTGTCGACCGGCTGTCCCGTGCCGGACCGCCCATCCCGGATCTGCCGAGCCTCGCCGGTGCCGAGAGTGACGTAGCCAAGAAGATCCGTCGTCTGCACGCAGAATTGGAGAAGGACCCCGCCCCCGACCGATGGCTGCGATACGGACGCTGCCTCCACATCCATGGATACCTGTCTGATGCGGCTGGCGTGTACCGCGAGGCCGTGAGCCTCTTCGAGAACCCATTCGAACCGCTCTATCTCGCGGCCGTGGTCGCTGCCGAGACGGATCTCGAGACGGCCATGGCATGGCTCGAGAAAGCTGGGAAGCACGCTGGCGACTACGTGCCCTACTATCTCTTCAAGGGCCGGGTTTCCTTCGACCTCGGACACACGGCCGCGGCGGGAGAGGCCTACACGCGAGCGAACGACCTCGAAGAAACGAGTCAGGGTTTGCTCGGTTTGGGGCGCATCGCGCTCAAGAGCCAGGACGTCGCCGCGGCGATCGACTACCTGGAGCGCGCACGCACCCGGAACCCGAATCACGCGGCCGTCCACACCGCGCTGTCGCGGGCCTACTATCGTGCGGGCAGGGAGGAGGAAGCCGCCACCGCGGCCTCACGAGCGAGATCGCTGCCGGAGAGGACGCCGATCCGAGACGCGCTCCTGAGGAAGGTTGCAGAAGAAGGGGTCAGCTATCTCAGCTACGAGAGCATGGCGTTGCAGCTAGTCCGTACGCAACGCTACCAGGCGGCCCTCCCCTACATCGAGAAGGCGATCGCCAGCCGGCCCGGTTACCGTCTCCCGATCCTGGTCAAGGGCAAGGCCCTCTACGCCCTGGGTCGCTTCGGCGAAGCCATCCGAGTTCTCGACGAGTGCGTGCGATTGGAGAGCGATCGTGAGGCGCTCTACTACCGCGCCCTGAGCCTTCGCGGTGCCGGGAGATTCGCTGATGCCGCGGTGGACCTACACGCCTGCCTGGCCATCGACCCCGCGGACACCGGCGCTGAGCGAGAACTCGCGGTGACTCACCGGGACTGCGGGAGGCCCGATCTGGCGCTCGCCCATGCCCGTTCAGTGCTCCGCCGGGTGCCGTCGCCCGAGGCACACCTCCTCCTGGCGACCATCCTCGAGGCCCTGGGCGATCGACCCGGCGCTCGGAAACAGGTCGATCATGCGCTGACTCTGGACCCAGCGCATGTCGGGGCCAAGACGATGCGGGAGCAGTTTCGATAGCGCCACCTGCCCCTGATCTGGTCCTTGAGCGATCTCGCAGGCCCCCATCAAGATCGCGAGGACCCCTTCGTCTTGGGGTTTTTCAGAATTCTGCGAGAAGGAAGTGGTCAGAACGGCCCCGGAGGGGCCACAATCCAGGTCGTGGGAGCAAGCCCCCCTTGGCAGCCTTCCGATGATTCCCCCAAGTACCACAGGAGTTCCCGACTTATGCCTCGCTCCGTTTTCATTCTCCTGGCCATGTGTGGTCTGCTCGTCGTCCCGACCCTCGCCCAGTCCACCATCTACATCCCGGACAACGTGCAGAACGCCGGCACTTGCAACGTGATCCCCTTCGGGCAGTCGGCCACGTTCTCGGCCGGCTACACCTACGTTGCGGAGATCCCCGCGTCGTTCATGGACCCGGCCAACCCGGTTGTGACCGATATCGGTTTCACCCCGTGCGGCACGGGCAGCTGGAGTTCCGCCGACGTCTCGATCGCGATCGGCCACCTTCCGAACCCGCAGCCGTGCCCGTTCACCTTCCCTACCCCCGGAGGCGGCAGCATCGGCAGCTTCCTGGATCTCACCGTCCTCTGGGACTCTGGGGCGCAGGGACCGTTCAACTGGGG
Organism: Planctomycetota bacterium; assembly: GCA_002687715.1. Taxonomy (GTDB): domain Bacteria; phylum Planctomycetota. The sequence continues at coordinate 14,493 of NZBC01000020.1, forward strand.
TGTGACCCAGGACACCTGGTCTCCGATGAACCTCGCCGCCAGTTTCCTGTGGAATGGCAGCGATAACGTGGGCTTCTTCGTCACGTTCCAGAACGCCACGGTCTCCGGCTTCAACGGCGCGTTCCACCGTAGTGGCTCGATCGCCCGCACCTACTCGGGCGGCTACGGCGCAGCTAGCTCGGCGACCTGCGGCGCGCTCAGCGCGCTGAAGATGTGCCTCACGGTCACCGGCGGTGGAACTCCGCCTTGCGTCCTCCAGGCGCAGGGCAACATCGGTTCCGGTGGCGGAGTCATCGCGTACTCGTCGGTCAGCCCGTTGACGTTCCAGGGAATCACCCTGTTCGGCTACGACACCTCCGGCCCTGTGGGCGGTGGCTCGTTCCTGGGCCTCTACCCCGATTCCACTGCGGCCCTGGTCCTGAGTGCCGTGCTCGGCATCTCCCCCTCCCCCGGGAACCCTCTCAGCTGGACCAACGCCCCGGGGCTCTTCCCGAACGCACCGTTCGTCATTCCCGCCGGCACGTTCCCGGCGAACCTGACCGTCGACTTCGTCGGCGTGAAGATCGACCCCTCGGGTCCGGCCGTCACCAACGTGGCCCGGACGACTTTCTAGTCGCCTGATCCCACCCGTTTGCTCCGCTTCTGCCTTCCCAGGCAGTGGCGGCGCCCGGTAGAGCAGCCAAAGGACATTGCCGCCCCGGCAGTGTCCTTTTTCTTGTCTGCGACCGGGCGTGCCCGTGTCGTACCCGAGCCCGGCGGCGGCACCGCGCTGCGCGAGACGCGCGCATGTGCGCCTCCGGCTCCCCGCCGCGCGTCGTTGATCGCCTTTCGACACCGGTAGTCTTCATCTGATGGGGGCTATAGGATCCGGCATGCGGCCTTCGTCCAGGTTTCTCCCCGCTCTTCTCATCCTGGTTGGCGTGCCCTTCCTGCCCGTCCTGGATGCAGACTTCGTCAACTGGGACGATGATCACAACCTGATCTTCAACGAGTCCTGGCGCGGACTGGGCTGCGAGCACCTCTCTTGGATGTTCACGACCGGCCACCACGGCGGCTACTATCCGCTCGCGTGGGTGTCCTTCGCCGTCGATCATGCGCTCTGGGGCATGGACGCCCGGGGGTACCACCTCACCAACCTCTTGCTGCACGTGCTGTCTTCGTGCCTTCTCTACCTACTCGTCCTCGACATCCTGCGCAGGGTCCGTGGGAGAGAGGACGGGACCGTTCGGTGCGCAGCACTCCTCTCGGTGCTCGTGTTCGCCGTCCATCCACTCCGGACCGAGTCCGTGGCCTGGATCACGGAGCGGCGCGGACTGCTGGCGGCTGTGCTGTGGATCGCATCGACACTCGCCTATGTCAAGGCCCGATCCCCTGAGCGGTCCTCGAACTCGCGAATGCGCTGGGCCGTCGGATCGGTCGCCCTCTTCCTGCTGTCGCTCCTTTCGAAGGTGATCGGGATCACCCTCCCCGTGGTCTTGATCCTCCTGGACCTGGTGGTTCTCGATCGACGCGGCGTCGTCCGGCTGGTCATCGAGAAATGGCCCTGGATCGTGGCTGCCTTCGTCGTCGGAGTCGTCGCTCGTTCGGCCCAGGTCGAGGCAGAGGCCGTACGTTCCTGGACAGAGCACGGTCTCGGCGATCGATGTTTGCAGAGCGCTTTCGGAGTGTGTTTCTACCTGTGGACCACGGTCTTTCCCCTGCAGCTGAGTCCGATCTACCCCCTCGAGAACGCGGTCGATCCTTCGGAGCCGCGTTTCTTTCTCACGTTCCCGGCGGTGATCGTCGGGGGGGTATTCCTCGCCCTCAAGCGACGCAGGTGGCCCGCCATCGCCGCCGCGTTCTTGGCCTACGTCCTGATTCTCCTGCCGATCCTCGGCATCAGTCAGAGCGGCCCCCAGATAGCAGCCGATCGGTATACCTACCTCGCGACTCTCCCCTTGGTGGCGCTGGGGGCAGGGGCTCTCGACCGTAGCCTCCGAGGCGGGAAGGCCACCCTGGTGGCCGCACTCGTCGCGATCTGCATCCTGCTCCTCGGCGCTGGGACCTGGCGTCTGGCAACGGTTTGGCAGAACTCGATCAGTCTGTGGGAGCACGGCATCGCCCGTGCTCCGGAGAGCGCGACCGCGCACTTGCAGTACGCGCAGGCCCTCGCCGACGCGAACCGGCACGAGGACGCGGCCAGGCACTACCAGCGCTGCACGCAGCTGAAGCCCACCTACTCACCAGGTTGGTACAATCTGGGCCTGCAGCTGTATCGAGCCGGTCGTCACGAGGAAGCGGCACGGGCCTGGTCCCGACGTCTGCGGCTTCCACCCAAGGACCCCCGCGTCCTCTACTGCATGGCGATCGCATCCGAGGGACTCGGGCAGCACGACGACACTCTCGTTTGGTGCACGCGCACCGTGCAGGCCGCGCCTGGATATGCGCCAGCCTGGCTCTTGATGGCCCGGGTGCGCCGGCGACGGGGTCAGCTGGGGGAAGCCCGTCGTTTGGCCAAGAGGGCGATTCATGCAGACCCGGCTTTCTCCGATGCCCACGAATTCCTCTCCGATCTAGACCGATGAAGGGTGCTGACGTCATCGTCCTGGGCGCCGGCCTGTACGGGTGCGTCCTGGCGCTCGAAATGCGCCGGCGGGGCGCCGACGTGCTTCTTCTGGATCGTGAACGCGCGATTCTCAAGCGTGCCTCGTACGTGAACCAAGGTCGCGTACATCGTGGCTATCATTATCCTCGCAGCGTGCTCACCGGTCTGCGGTCGCGAGTGAACTACCCTCGGTTCCTGGAGGACTACGCCGAGTGCATCGTGCCGGGGGGGCAGAGCATCTACGCCGTCGCCCGGGCGTTCTCCAACGTCACGGCTACACAGTTCGAGATCTTCTGTGAACGAATCGGGGCACCACTGAGCCCGGCGCCCATGTCCATAGGGAGGCTTTTTGACGAACGGATGATCGAGGCCGCCTACCTCGTCGAGGAGCGCGAGTTCGACGCTCGCCTCCTCGCGAGCCGTCTCGAGGCCGACCTCCGCAGCGGCGCCGTCCGATTCGAATCTGGGATCGAGGCCCGGTGCATTCGCCGCTCCGGGAAGGGACTCGAGTTGGAGTACCGCGGCCCTGCCGACGAGGGAACGGTCGCTGCGACCAGGATTCTCAACTGCACCTACTCGGGAATGAACAAGCTAATCGCGGCGAGTCATGCCGATCCCCTCCCGCTCAAACACGAGGTCACGGAGATGCTGGTCGTGGAGGTGCCGCCGCAACTGGGCCCGCTGGGCATTACGGTGATGTGCGGCCCCTTCTTCTCCCTGCTGCCCTTCGCCCCCGAGGGCGCCCATCTCCTCAGCCACGTCCGATACACTCCTCGCACGTCGTGGACAGAAGGCCCAGGCAAGGCCCACCGCGACCCGGACGCGGAACTTGACCGGTTGCGCGATACGTCGAGCTTCGTCCACATGATCCAGGACGCACAACGCTACGTACCTCTCATCGGCGAGTGTCGCTACCGCCGATCGCTCTTCGAGGTCAAGACCGTGCTTACGGCAAGCGAGACGGACGATAGCAGGCCGATTCTCATCCAGGAGTCGGAGAAACTACCGGGGCTGGTGAACGTAATAGGTTCCAAGATTGACAACGTGTACGACGCTTTGGATTCGATGTGATGCAGAACGTACCCCGGTCGCATGGTGACGATCCCACGTTGCCAATGAGCTGCTTCGTATCGGTCGTGGCTCCGCTGTCCGAGGATGGCGACATCATCGTCCCTTTCCTCGAGGAGCTGTCTCGCCTCCTCCGCGATCACTTTACACACCACGAGATCGTTCTCGTCGACGCAGCCTCTACCGACGACACGCTGGAGTGTGCGGTAGTGGCAATGGGACGCATCGACGGAGTGCGACTGCTGCGGCTCAGCCGCCGAACCCGGGTCGAGACAGCGATCCTCGCGGGCCTCGAGTCGGCGATCGGTGACCATGTCGTGGTCATGCTCCCCGATTCGGATCCCCCCGAACTGCTCCCAGGAATGGTCGAACGGGCCCAGAGAGGCGCGGCGATAGTCTCGGGGGTGCGCGATGACGGTGGGGCACGAGGAATGCTCCACGCACTCCTGGCGCCGGTCTTCTACTGGTACGTCAACCGAGTCCTCCGACTGGGGCTGCCTCGCTACACCACGGAGTTCAGGTTGCTTTCCAGGTCGGTGGTGAACGGCGTCCTGCGTCGAAAGGACCTGCTGTGCTACCTGCGACTGTACGACGCCTACTCCGGGGTCGCCCATGCGGAGATGCCGTACGTGCCTCGGAGTCGTCGCGGGCGCTCCCGCCGCCGACCCCTTGCCGCCGTGATCCGCCGCTCGGTGGGCATCATCGTGGCCAACAGCACCCACCCCTTGCGGGTCGTCTCGATACTCGGACTCGTGGCCGGGGGCCTGAACGTCCTCTACGCCGGCTATGTCCTGATCATCTACTTCGTGAAGGAGAACGTGGCCCCGGGCTGGGCGACGCAGTCTCTCCAGGTCGCCGGGATGTTCTTCTTCTTGTTTCTCACACTCGCCGTGCTGTCCGAGTACGTGATCCGCCTCCTCCTGGAGCGCTCGGAGAGACCCAGCCATTTCGTCATCGAGGAGCGGCAGAGTTCGTGCATGATCGACGACGATGCCCATCGCAACATCACCGACGGTGACGCCACGCTCCGGGGGGCTCCGAAGTGAGCGACACGTGGTCGGTTCCGAGTCATCAGACCTTCGAGTTCGCGCCGAGGAAACACCGGCACTGCATCGCGATCTTCGTGATCGACGAGGGCGAACGACTCCACCGGCAGTTAGAGGTGATGATGCCGTTCGAAGACCTCGTCGACATCATCGTCGCAGACGGCGGAAGCACGGACGGTTCGATCGAAGAGGAGGAGCTCCGGTCACGCGGCGTCAACACGCTCCTGGTGAAGACGGGGCTTGGCCGCCTCGGCTCCCAGATGCGCATGGCCTTCGCCTTCGCCTTGAAACGAGGCTATGAGGGCATCGTGACCATCGACGGGAACGGGAAGGACGATCCCGCCGCCATCCCTTCCTTCGTCGCAGCCCTGTCCGAAGGTTTCGATCACCTCCAAGGCTCGCGGTTCATCCCGGGTGGGAAAGAAGTGAACACGCCCCGAATGCGTCGGTTCGCTGTCCGCATGATACACGCGCCTCTGATAAGCCGGGCTGCAGGAGTACGCTATACCGACACCACGAATGGATTCAGAGCCTATAGTCGGAGGTTTCTCCTCGACTCGAAGGTCTGTCCGTTTCGAGATGTCTTCTCCGGGTACGAACTTCACTACTACCTCGCCATACGGGCGGGAGAGCTGGGTTTTCGGATCAAGGAGATCGCCGTGACGCGCTCTTACCCTAGCCAGGGGCCTACCCCGACGAAGATCTCCCCCGTCCGGGGAAACCTCGCCGTGCTAGGCAAGCTGGTCGCTGCGTGCTGCCACCGCTACGACCCTCCGAAAGAATCCCCGTGAAGCGCGCGCTGATCGGTCACACGGGTTTCGTGGGGAGCAACCTTCTGCGCGCGGAGTCGTTCCACGCGACGTTCAACTCGCAGAACGTGGAAGAGTTGGTTGGCCAGACCTTCGACCTTGTCGTTTGCGCGGGGGCTCCCGGGGTCAAGTGGAAGGCCAATCAGGATCCGGACCGGGATAGCGACATCATACAGCGGCTCCAGCGCTGTCTGGCCGGTTGCAAGGCACGCCAAGTCGTGCTCATCTCTACCGTCGACGTCTACCCGCGCCCCCTGGGCGTTGACGAGTCCTCCCACATCGACCCCCAGGAGTGCCATCCCTACGGGCGCCACCGCTTCATGCTCGAGGGTTTCGTTGCGGGACGATTCCCGACGACGACCGTGCGATTGCCTGGTCTCTTCGGTCGCGGCTTGCAGAAGAACGTCATCTACGACCTGATGCACGACAATCAGGTGGACCGGATCCACCCGGAATCCACGTTCCAGTACTACGACCTGGAGTGGCTTTGGGGCGACGTGTGTCGAGCGAAAGACGGGAACCTGAAGACCTTGAATCTCTCCACCGAGCCGATCCGCACGGCCGACCTCGCACGACAAGTGTTCGGGCGTCGCCTCGAATCCGACGCATCCGGCCCGCCAGCCCGATACGACTTTCGTTCGCGCCACTGCGGCTCGATGGGAGGGCGTGACGGATACCTGCGATCCGCCTCCGAGGTGCTGTCAGCGATGGAGCGTTTCGTGACCACGGAGGGAGGGGGGGCATGAGAGTCGCGGTGTCCAACATTGCCTGGCCTGACGGCGAGGACGAAAAGGCCGCGGAGTTGCTCGTCACACACGGTGTCGAGGGGGTCGAGATTGCACCGCCAAAGGTCTTCCCGGACCCCATGGCAGCGTCTCCCGGCGAGATCAAGCGGCACCGGGCGTTCTGGGAATCCAGAAGCATCCAGGTCGTAGCACTCCAGGCCCTGCTCTACCGCAAACCCGATCTGGTGCTGTTCGGCGACGATACCGTTCGGGAGGCCTTGCTCGATCACCTCGTGGGGATGATGCGAATCGGCGAAACCCTGGGAGCCCGCATACTCGTCCTCGGTGCGCCCGGCTGCCGCCGACTCCTTGGACGGCCCCCCAAGGAGGCGAGTAGTATCGCCACCGAGTTTCTGCGCCGGGCCGGCCAAGCCGCGTGCGAGCACGGAGTGCAGCTCTGCATCGAGCCCAACCCTGCGCACTACGGCTGCGAGTTCGTCACGAACTCCAAGGAAGGTCGGGACCTGGTCCGATCCGTCGCGAGTCCAGGCATCTGTCTCCACCTGGACGCGGCGGCGATGCATCTCGCCGGCGAAGCTTTCGAGGGAGCGCTTGCGCCGGACCCGCTTCCCGCTCACATCCATGCATCGGAGCCGGACCTGGCTACACTGGGGACCGGTGCTGTGGATCACGAGACCTTGTCGAAGGTCCTCCGGGCGCGGGGGTACCGAGGCTGGGTGTCAGTCGAAATGCGGGCTCCCGCCACGGACCCCCTCGGCGCCGTGAGTGCGACTCTGGCGTTCGCTCAGCGCGTCTACGGAAGCAACACCAACGTTAGTTCGTGACCACATTCCACCCGAGATCGGACATCGCGGATACGCATGCCGCCCCCCAAACGGCCGATCTCGAGCTTCCCCGCTAGTTCCCGTGCGACGTCCCGCGACATTCGGTGGTTGGTGCGCGGATATCCGTCACCAGCAGGGGTGCGGATCCTTTGGGACGACGCTGAGTTCGTTATTTGACAGTGGTTTATGACGGTCGATGTCTAGAAAACCAGGGC
>NZBC01000021.1 GCA_002687715.1 Planctomycetota bacterium
CATGCCGATCTGGTCGCCGATCATCTGCCCCTTGGCGAGCTCTTCGTACTTCGAGATGCCGACCTCGTAGGGGATCTTGTCGCTGGTGAGCTGTTGCTCGGTGCGGCCCACCATGGAGATCTCGGGGATGGTGTAGATCCCGTATGGCAACCGGTCTGGTGTGGTCGTCGCAGGCAGCCCGAACATGTGGCACGAAGCGAGCCGGCCCTGTTCCATCGACGTCGACGCGAGCGACGGGAATCCGATCACGTCACCGGCTGCGTAGATGTGAGGCTGCGACGTCTGGTAGTGCTCGTTGACGGTGAGCCGTCCGCGGTTGTCGGCCTCGAGCCCGGCTGTCTCGATGCCGATGCGGTCGGTGTTGCCCGTGCGACCGACTGCGTAGAGGAGCGCTTCGCCCACCACCCGCTTTCCGCTCTCCAGATGAGCCACGACCCGGTCGCGATCATCGATCTCGATCTTCGTTACCTTCTCGCCGAGCCGGAACGTCGTCCCGAGCCGCCGCAGGCTGAAGCGAAGGGTGTCGATGATCTCGCGGTCGACGAAGTCGAGCAGGTCCTCGCGGAGGTCGATCAGCGTCACCTGGGTGTTCATCGCCGCAAGCATCGAGGCGTACTCGATGCCGATGACCCCCGCGCCCACGACAATCACGTTTCGCGGGATCTCGTCGAGCCGCAGGAGCTGGTCGGCGTCGAACACGCACTTCCCGTCGATAGGGATGCTCTCGTTGCTGGCAGGGCGGGTCCCCGTGGCGACGACCACGTGCTCCGCGGTGATCCGGACGGCCGGTTCTTCGGCGTCGTCGGGCTCGATCTCGAGCGTGTTCGGGTCCACGAACCGGGCGAAGCCCGTAATCGGGTCGACGCGGTTACGCTTGAGTTGGGCGCGCACGACCTCGATCTGGTTGCCGACGACTGCGCGGACCCGGACTGAGAGGTCCTGGACGCTGATCGAGTCTTTCAGGGTGTAGTCGCGACCATAGAACGCCCGCTGCCGGAACCCGGACAAGTAGAGGACGGCCTCCCGCAGCGTCTTGGACGGAATGGTGCCGGTGTGAAGGCACACCCCGCCGACCATGCGCTTCTTGTCGATGATGCAGACCCGCTTCTTCAGCTTCGCTGCCTGGATGGCCGCCTTCTGGCCGGCAGGCCCGCTGCCCATTACTGCAAGGTCGTAGCGTTCCATGCGGCGTGCAGCCTATCCCGGCCGACGAAGACACGCCACGCGCTTGCCCCCGTGACGACGAGCCGCTAAGAGACGACTCATGTCCTCATCCGGCTTGGTGAAGATCGAAGGAGAGTTCCCGCTCGCGCTGGGCGGTTCTCTTCCCGAAATCGAAATCCGCTATGAAGAGTGGGGGGACCTCACCGCACCCGCCGACCGTACGGTCGTGATCATGCCCGCGTTGTCGGCGTCATGTCACGTGCGCAGTAACGACGACGATCCGTCGCCCGGCTGGTGGGAGGAGATGGTCGGGCCGGGATTGGGCGTCGATACCGATCGTTGGCGGGTCGTCGCGGCGTCGATCCTCGGCGCGCCGTTCGGCTCGACGTCGCCGATGACGAGCAACCCCAACACGGGTCGTCCCTGGGGCCGCGACTTTCCGCAGATCACCCCGGCCGATCAGGCACGTTGTCACGCGCTGCTGCTTGACCACCTCGGACTCGACCGGGTGCACGCGGTCGTCGGCGCGAGCCTCGGGGGCATGCAGGCGTTGCAGTTCGCGGCCCAGTTCCCGGATCGGATCGGTCGCCTCGTGAGCATCTCGGCCACGGGCAAGACGACGCCGGCTACCGTCGCGCTGCGTCGTGTTGGTCGCCTCGCGATCATGAACGATCCCGACTACGCCGACGGCCACTACGAACCCGGCAAGCTTCCGGAGCGCGGCCTCGCCGTCGCGCGCGAGCTCGGCATGATCTGCTACCGGTCGCGCGACGAGTTCAATCAGCGCTTCGACTGGGACCCGGACCCGGAAGGGCCCTACACCGCGGGGTCGCTCACCTACGAAGTCGAGCGCTACCTCAATCACCACGGCACACGGTTCGCGAACGTCTTTGACGCGAACTGCTACCTGTTGCTCTCGCGCTGCATGGATCTCATGGACCTCGGTGCCGGATTCCGCTCCTACGCTGAAGGCGTACTTCGCATCACCTGCCCGTGTTTCATCGTCGGTGTGGATCGCGACATCCTCATCCCGCCGTCCGAGCAGCAGCATCTCGCGCACCTGCTGGAGAGCCACGGTCGCGACGTCAGCTTCGAGATCCTCCCGAGCCTTTTTGGTCACGATGCGTTCCTCAAGGAATACGACTGGTTCGGAACGCGAATCCGGACGTGGCTGGGGGACGACGTCGACTAGCAGGCTGCGCGGTGGGAACCGGGAAGAGCGGAGAAGCGGCTCCGGCCTGCTCAGACCCCGTCGCGCAGTTCTTGCCCGACGGCTCGCGTCGCCGCGAAGACCTCGACCAGCCGGGCGGGGTCGGTCGTGGCGAGTCCGCAGCTCGTGGTGACCAGCGCGCGCTCCGCTGCGGTGGATGCGCGGTCGCCGGCGACCTCGGACCACCGGGCCGCGATGGCTTGTGGCGTCGCGTCCTCGTCGGGGGAGGTGTGGAGGAGGCCGAGCGCGAGCGTGCAGCCGCGGTCGAGCAGAGCGGTCGCGTCCGGCTCCGAGAAGAAGCCCTCGAGTCCGTTGGCCGCATCGAAGGACAAGACATCGAACGGTACGCGCCGCAGCAGGTTGAAACGGGGGCGCGCGCAGCAGTGCAGGCCTGCGCTACCGCCGGCGTCGTGAATCGCGCGAACCACGATGCCGAGCGCGCGGGCGTACCGCTCCTGATCGACGCTCGTCTGCGGCGCACCGCCGAGGTGGCCGGCGCCCGGGTCATCGATCCACACCGACACTGGCCGGCCGCTTTCGAGGAGCTGCTCCACCTGCCAGGCGGCATGGCGGGCGAGGTAGTTCGCCGTGAGCTCGAGGAACGCGTCGTCATGGATCGCGGAGCGGTCGTCCTCGAAGATCATCGCGCTCATGATGAGGGGGCCGGTCAGCTGCCCCTTGATGGCAACCGCGTCCGGGAACCCGTTCTCTGCGAGCGCCTCCATGAAGGCGAAGAACCCGCCGGCGTGCAGTGGATTCAGCTCCGCGGTGCCCCGTTCGAGCCAGGTCCGAAGGTGACCTCCCTCGCCGGCTCGCACGGCGTACCCGAGCAGCTGATCCCGCGCCTCCAGGGTCTCGGACCCTGCGCCCAGGAACTGCCGGAACATCCCCTCGTGCGGCGCGCGACGCGGGAGCTGAGGCCAGAACGGCATCTCCGGCGTCACCTCCCGGACGAAGTCGACGGCTTCGGCGGCGCCAGTGAGCGGCAGGCTCCCCACGCCGGTGACGGTGCCCGTGGGCCAGGGGGGTACGAAGTTGCTGGCACCGTTGCGCATCGTCGGTGGAATCGTCTCGCGAGGGAATCGTGACCGAATGCTGACAGAACGCTGTCAGGAGAGGGCAGTCATCCTAACCCCTGTTCACTCCGTGGAAGTTCCGATAGGACTAGTACATGCGCCGCGCCGACCGGCTCTTCCAGATCGTGCAGCTGCTGCGACACAGGCGTGTGGTCACGGCTGCGCAGCTCGCGCGCGAGCTCGAAGTCTCCGAACGAACCATCTATCGGGACGTACGCGACCTCGTGTCCAGCGGAGTGCCGATCGAAGGTGAAGCTGGCGTTGGCTACGCGATGCCCCGCGGTTTCGACCTTCCGCCGCTCATGTTCACGGAAGAGGAAATCGAGACCCTCGTTCTCGGCGCCCGCATGGTCGAGGCCTGGGGTGGCGAGGCGTTCGCACGGCGTGCGCGCAGCCTCCTCTCGAAGATAGACGTCGTTCTCCCTGACCGCCTCAAAGGCCAGGTCGGCAACGTCAACCTCTACGCCCCCGGCTTCTTCGTGAAGCACCACGTCACCGCCAATCTCGAGCCGTTGCGAGCGGGCATCGGCAAATGTCGCCACGTTCGCTTCGACTACGAGAACCGCCTCGGCGAGACTTCGTCGCGCCAGGTCCGGCCCCTCGCCCTCTTCTTCTGGGGCAAGGGTTGGACCCTCGCGGCCTGGTGCGAATTGCGGGAGGACTTCCGCGCCTTCCGGCCGGACCGTATGCAGTCGCTGCAGTTGCAGGGCACGACCTTCGAGCACGAAGAGGGGAAGGACCTGGATACGTATCTGCGGCCGTATCGGGAGATGGAGTAGGCGCGTCGGGTGGGCTGGGAGTGGCGCTCGCGAACTTCTGGCTCAGTGCCTCTTCTCCAAGGAACCCAGGAGCGGAATCAAGATTGGGGCAGAGACCGAGGGGTTGGCCGACCTATCACCTCTGTTCTGCTCCAGGGTCCCCGGGTTCCCTGGCGGAGGGCCACCGAGACGCAAGCGCGCGACGCCCTCCGGCAGGCTAGTGGTACTTCACCGTGTACACGTTCGAAGCCCCCGGAATCGGTACGGTTCCCAGCAGCGCCCCCGACAGCACGTCGATCAGGACGACTTGCGATTGCGCCCCGCCGAAGCTGCCCACGGCTACGGACGTGTCGTCGCCGGAGATGCTGCACGCCCATGCGCCGGCGAGGCTGACGCCGGGGTTCAGCGCCGTCAGACCCCAGAAACTCGGGGCGGCGACGTTGAGGTCGATGCGGGCGACGGCGCCGTTGCCGCTGAAGCCGCACACCACCGCGAACTGGCCGCTGCGGGCGATGTCGATCGTCACCGGTGCGCCCGGCATGTTGACGCCGGTGATGTTCTGGATGCCAGGGGCGAACGGGTCGTGGTCGATCCAGGTGCCGCTCAGGTTGTCATAGCGGGCGACCTCGCCGGGGACCGGACCCGCGAGCTGGACGACGACGAGGATCTGCTCGTCGCGCGGGGTGAACACGAGGTTGTTCGCGAGCGTGAACGGAGACGGTCCGGCCGGGATCAGGCCGAGGGGGTTCCACTGCATCCAGGTCGGACTGCTCGGGTCGGTATCGACGATCACCAGCTGCGCGGGGAGCACCGTGAGAACGCCCGCGAATCGTCCGCTGGGGGAGAGCTCCCAGCGTTCGACGATGCCGAGGGCGCCGATCCCGGCCGTCATGGAGAGGACGGTGCCGTAGGTCGGGCTGCCGAGGTTGGCGTCGAGAGCGATCAGCTCGCGGGAGCCCGTCGGCCCGTCGCTCAGGGTGTAGACGATGTTGTTGCGACGGTCGTAGCCGATCCCGTAGCAGACCCCGCCTGCGTTGTAGAACGCCGAGTACGACGGAGTTGCCGCGCCGGTATCGAGCTCCATGACGGCCTGGCCGAGGCTCGTGCCGACGTAGACCCGGCTGCCGCCGTGCGCGAACTCGGCGTCCGTCACGTTGTTCACGTTGGCGGTGTAGGACTGGATCACGGACTGTCCGATCGGGTCGATCAACCAGGACGGATCGTTCGATCCGCCGACTGACGTGCCGACGTAGACCATCGGCGGCATCGCGATCTCGACTTCGAGGCCTCGTGTGGATGCGAACGACCCCAGGCTGTTGTCGCTCATGACCGCCTGCGCGTAGAAGATGAACCCCGCGACCGATGGGTCAACGGGGAACGACAGGGGCAGGGACAGGAACGCGGACCCGACACCCGCGGTGCCGATCGGTCCCGAGACGGGCACCGCCGTCAGCAGGATGAGGTTCGCGGGGTTCAGGTCGACGAGGATCTCCGTCATGCCGAGGAAGATGCTCGCCGGCTGGATGGAGACGCCGAACACCGCGGTCGTTCCGCCCAACGCGCCGGACACGTTGAGCCCAAAGGCGGGGTTCCCCATCCACGCCTGTCCGCAGAAGAGCGACGGTGCGATCCCACCGGCCCCGGGCGTATTCGACCCGTAGGAGTCCTGGGCGACGACGGACGACGTGGCGAGCGTGGCCACGATGAGCAGGGCGGCGGCAAGGCACTTCATGCGACAGGCTCCTTACGGGGATCGAGGTCGAGGGTCGGTGGCTTCCAGTCATTCATGGAGACCCAGCAGCCACCGAGCCACAAGCTCGCGACCGAGTCAAGGGCAGATCCGCACCTCGACCGCGGTCGAGCCAATGAGACCCGCTGCGGTGACGGCGGCGGCCTGGAAGTAGAAGGTCACACCGGCGAGGGCCGGCAGGTTGGGCAGGGGGAGGTACAGGTCGGCCTCGCCCCATACGTTCGTGCCGAGGGTCACGAACGGCGTGAGGGTCGGGTCGATCAAGAGCTCCGCGTTGCTCCCGGCCAGTGGGATGCTGGCGGGAGCCGTCGCAGCGAACACCGTGACCGGGGTCAGCGGCGGGGCGGTCCGCAGCTGCAACGTCGTCGTCTGACCGGCGGTCGGGTCTGGAACGAAGTCGATCGTCATCGCGAACGCTGTGGGGTCGGTCGGGCCGTACCGGCGCGTTCCGCATGCGCCCGGGTCGTTGAGTGCGTCGGGTGTGGGCGCCGGGTACGTCACCCATGGGACTCCGCCGTCGAACAACCGGCCGTACGAGACGTCGGCGATCTGCGGTCCGAACGCCCGGGAGTCCTGCAGGGTGACGCCATCGGGCAGGAACAGGCCGACGGTTTCACCCCCGGTGGCGAGCTTGAAGGTCGCGTGATACGGGCCTTGCCCGGGGTCGTCGTCCGCCCACACCAGCAGCGTCTCTCCGGGCATCAGGAGCGTGCCCGCGGGGAGCGGCCACTTCTGGGGATTGAGGAGGTCGTCGGTGAGCCAGTAGCCTGACAGGTCGATGGCGATCGGGGACGCGTTCACCAGCTCGATCCAGTCTTCGTTCTCTCCGGCGGGATCCATGATCCCGTTGACGTTCCGGGCGAGGATCTCGTTGATGGTGATGCCCTCGACCGTGAACGATGCTTGCGTGAGCGCGCTCCAGGTGCTGCCAGAGCGTGCGCGGATGCTGATGGTCGTGCTCGCGGAGAACGTAAGCGCCGATGCGTAGTTGAGCGCCGTGGGCGAGACTGCGCCTCCGGCCAGGCGCGGGTCGGTCCCGTCTAGCGTGTACCAGATCGCGCCCGCGGGGGCGGACATCGTCACGGGCGTCGATGCAGCGATGGGGCCGCCATGCTGGCTCAGTATCGGCGCGTCGATCGCCGGGTACCAACCGGCGCTTCGGTACTGCTGCACCACGATCGCGGTGCGCTGCGGCAAGTACGAACTCGCGAGCCGGGTCTGCTCAGTGAGCCAGTGGGTGTTCTTCGTGTACAGCTGGTAGGGACCGACCTGCCACGGATGGACGTCGCGCCGGTAGTCGCCCCACCTCGCCGATTCTGCGACGACGGCGGTTTCGATCTGCGCGCGCAGGCCCTGCCACCGCGATTGCACTGCCGATGGAGTGAGCGCGCCGTCGTTGAACAGGTGTCGGTGCAGGCGGTCCCCAAGGTGCACGACGAACTCGGGGTTTGCGACGAGGCGCGTGAAGATCCGGGACGGATTCCCGTTGGCGTTCTGCGACAGCTCGTTGGCGTTCACGTCCTCGATGACGTGCTCCGAATCCCAGCAGTAGAACCGGAACCCGGCCCCGGGCTCCCGCTTGCGACCTGCGTACCAGTTGTGGTGATCCCAGTCCCAGTTGCCGCCGTAGTGATTCAGGAGCATGTAGTCGGCGAGGTTCGTCACATCGACGTACTGCTGGATTGCTGCGTACGCGGCTGGCGTCGACAGGCCGGCGTTCGCCATGCTCATCGCGGTGTTCCACGCCGTGGTGCTTCCGTCGACCGCAGCTCCGGCCTTGATCGCGTCGTAGTCCTCCCGGTCTCCACCGAGATGCGAGGCGAGGAAGGGAGCGGACGGGCGTTCGGTCGGGTTGTAGAGACCCCAGTACAGGCCGTTGACGTAGAGGTGCGCGTAGTTGTTGTGCGGCGATGCGTGGCCCATGGCGCGATGGGTGTCCTTGATCCACTGGTCGCGCATGAACGTTGCGATGGCGCGCTCGGAGTGCCGCCAGTGGATCCAGGAGTTGCCGAAATGCCCGCGCAGGATCACGGTCTCGAACGAAGCGACGTTGGACCCCTCGAACCACGGATACTCGAGCGTCGACGGGCCATACTCGTTCTTGAACAACAGGCGGAAGGAGTGCTTCGGTGACTTGGTGGGCAGTCGGCTGGCCCCGCCCTGGATGCGCAGCCCACACGCCACCTGGAACCCTGGCGTGCCGTCCGGGTAGATCCACTCGACCGACGCGGGGCGTTCCCATGCCACGCCCTCCTGCTGCGGATTGACGTAGATCCCGGACGGACCAAAGAGGTGGTCGGGGTCCGTGACGATCGAAACCGCGGGCAGGGAGGTCAGAGCGTCGTTCATCACCGCGGCGTAGAGCGGGCTGGTGACGATCTCCGGGTCCATCTCGTAGTCCGCGGCGGGGGCGCCGGTCCAGGTCGCCGGGAACCCGGGTGGGTTGGCGGGCTGTTGCGCGACGTCGGCGGCGAAGATCCAGGTCCATGTCGAGGTCAGCGACGGGACCCAGCCCGCGAGGAAGGCGCGCGCGCGCAGGACGGACGTGGTCGAGACCGTGATCGGCCCGGCGTAGATTGGAGCCGCCAGCGTCGGTTCGCTGCCGTCCAGCGTGTAACGGATCGTGGCGGATGGAGTCGCGGAGCTCAGGGTTACGGCGATCGGGTTGGTGGCGAATCCGCGTGGCGGGTCCGCGGCTGGGTCGGCGACGAGGCCGGCGAGTCCGATCGCGTTGGGCGCGCCCGGGGTCGGGTCGCTGAAGTAGGCCAGGGGCGGACCGGGAGACGTCGCCTCTAATTCAGGCACGATGAGGAAGTCGTCGTTGCCCGCACTCGAGTTGAGCCCGTGGATGGCGAGGACGTTGCCGCCGGCTTGAAGCGAGCCGAGGTACGCGGAGACGTCGAACGAATCGAACGTCTGCGCGAGCACGTCCGGGCGGTCGACCGTCGCGGCGGAGTTCCACACCGGCGACACCGGTGCGTTGGCTGCGACGACGAGCTGTCCGTTGAGGTAGGAGACGAAGCCATCGTCGTACTTCATGCGCAGCTCGAGCCCCGAGAACGTGTTCGGGTCCGAGACGGTGAAGGGGATCCGGATGTAGGCGGACGCGTTGGTTCCGGCCATCGCGCTCTGCACATCGAGGCCGATGAGCGACTGGTAGCCGGACAGGAGTTCGTACCCGACGCCGGTGACTCCGGATGCCCACGCCGGACCCGATGCTCCGACGGCGTTCATGACGTCCTGGATCTCGGTCGGCGTCAGTGCACGATCGAAGACGCGGACGTCGTCGAGCTCGCACTGGGCGAAGCAGCACGTGCCGCCGCGGAGCACGGCGCCGAGAGACACGCGGTTCATCGCCGACCACGTCCCGGTCTGGGTGTAGCCGAAACCGACGGGGTCGAGGACGCCGTCGACCCACACACTCGCCGCTCCGCCGTCGTCCACCCAGGTTACGTGGTGCCAGGTGTTGTCGAACACCGGGGTCTGGGTCTGTTGGTTCAGGAGCGTGGCGCCGGAGTCATTGCGGATGAAGGTCTGGAATCGGTCGGTGGTACCGTTCGAGTTGCGCCCGGTCCCGAGGGTGAACAGCGGCGTGTTGCTCTGGTTGCTCCCTTCGCTGTAGATCCGGTCGTCGTCCTGGGGCGGGCCCTTGACCCAGGCGGAGATGGTGTAGGCGCTCAGGGAGCCGCCGAAGATCGGGAGGCTGCTCCCGAGGGCCATGCTCACGTAGTCGTTACCGCCATCGAAGGAGAGACCGCCGCCGTGCTGGGCCGGACCCCATGGGTTGCCGGTGAACCCGATGAGCGTCCCGTCGTGGCCGTTGCCCGCCGCGTCCATGGCGGTCGAGCCGCCGGTCTCGTCGAGCATCCAGTGCGCGACGGCGCCGAGGACGGGAGCGCCCCCTGCCGACTGCGTCCAGGTCTGACCCAGGCCGCTGTCGGCCGGGACGAGCGCGGTGCAGGCCGCGGCCGGCCCGACGAGTACCTGTGCGCCGAGGTTCGTGCCGAACGAGACGTCCGTACGCTGAATCGGGAAGGTGGGGGAGAACTCGGACGCGACAGTGATCCCGTTCGGCTCGATCAGGGCCAGGTACTCGCCGTCTCCAGACAGGGCGAAGTTCGTGTGAAGCTCGGAGCCCGCCTGCGCGCGATCCTTGCCCGACGCGAAGATGACGAGCGAGGTCCCGGCCGAGACCGTCACCGCCGGGAACGACCACTTGGTCGGGACCTGCGGATCGTCGGTGAGGAACCAGCCGCTCAGATTCACCGAGGCGGCCGGATCCACCGTGACTTCGATCCAGTCGCTGAAGTCCCCGTCTTCGTCGGCGAGGGTCGTCGCGTTCCGGGCCATGAACTCAGTGATGGTCGCGGACTGCGCCGCCGCCGTGGAGGCCGCGGAGACGAGGACGAGGAGCAGGCGGATCGTGTTCATGCGGAGAGCATCATGGCACGTCGATTTCAGTGACGCCGGAGAAAGAGATGCCGCTGGGGGCAGCGGGGTCGACCATCGCGAACTGCACGGCCAGGAACAGAGTGGACATCGGTGCCGTGTAGGTCAACGACGTCGACAGTGAGTATCCGGTCGCCGGGAATCCGGGTACCGACAGGGGTGTTCCCCATGGCGTCGCGAAGAACCCGTTGGCGAGGGCGAGGGAGCCCAGGGGGATATTGAGGATGTTCGTCGGGTCGAGGACCAGACCGTTCGGCACGGCCAGGGTCGCCCCGGACGCGAGCTCCCACGGGAAGCCACCGGCGTTCGTGGACAGGTTGAGCGTGAGCGCGGCGCCTTGCGCGACGGTCACCCGTCCGGCGGACGCGACCGACGACGAGAATCCGTTGACATCGAGCGCGGCTCCCGCCTGGTTGGCTTGGAACCCGGTGCCCAGCGTTGCGTTATTGATGATCGCCGCGACGTCGCTCTGCGTGATCGGGAATGGATACACGCGCACATCGTCGAGGATGCCGGTCAGCCAATGCGAGGGGATGGCGCGGAGCACAGCGCCGAGAGCAACGAGGTCCGTGGTGTAGGTTCCGATGGCCGTGTAGGCGAAGGACGTCGCGTCGAGTACGCCGTCGACGTAGACCCTGGCTCCTCCCGCGCCGTCGTCGACCCAGGCGAAGTGGTGCCACGTGCTGTCGAACACCGGGGTGGTGGTTTGCGTTGCGACCAGGGCCACGTTCGAGTCGTTGCGGATGTAAACGCGCAGCGAGCTCGGGAGCGACGTTCCACTCCCGATCGTGACCAACGGGATGTTGGTCACCGAGCTGCCCTCCGAGTAGATCCGTCGGTCGTTCTGCGGCGGCGCGTTCACCCAGCCCGTCACCGCGTAGCCCCCCGTGCCGTGGACCGGCAGGCCGCCATTCGTCATGCAGGTGACGTAGTCGTCGAGGCCGTCGAGCATCAGGGCATTCCCCAGAGCCCCCGCCACCCACGGGTTGCCTACGAAGTTCACCAGGGTGCCGTGGTTGGCGTTGAGGGATCCGTCGGCTGCAGTCGTGCCCGTCGTCTCGTCCAACGCCCAGACCGCCGTCAGCGGCGCCTGTGCGGAGAGTTGCCCCGAGACGAGGAGAACCGCGATCGTCGCGATGATGTGCTTCTTCATGGTCATTCCTCCTTCGTCACTGGACCGTGATGTCCGCGGGACCGCTGGCCGAGAACCCGTCCGGGCTGCTCGGGTCGAACATCGCGAACTGCGTCGTGATCATGATTGCAGACAAGGGCGCCGTGAGGCTCAACGTCGCCGACGTCGTCCCGCCGCTGCCTCCGAGCCCCGGCAGCCCAGGTGCGATCCCGAACGAGCTCGAGAAGCTGTTGTTGAGCAGCGAGAGCGTCGGGCTCGTGAAACTGACGTTGACGATGTTGACGGTGAACACCTGTGCGTTGGGGATGGCGGGGACGACGTCGATGGCCATCTCCCACGGGAGGCCGGCCTGGCTCGTCGAGAGGGTCAGGTCGAACGCCTGCCCGAGCGACAGCGACACCGGCGCAGCGCCGAACGTCGAACCGATCGTTCCGTCGACGACGAGTGACGCTCCGGCCTGGTTGGTCTGGAACCCGGGCACGAGCGGGAGGTTGTTGATGACGTTGACCACGTCGTTGGCGGTCAGTGCCGTCGAGTACACCCGGACGTCGTCGAGCAGGCCGTTGTACAGGCAGCACGTTCCGGCGCGGAGGACGGCCCCGAGCGCCACCCGATCGACGCCGTTGTGGGTTCCGGTGATCACGTACGAGAAGTTCGTCGCGTCCGGGACGCCATCGATGTAGACGACGACCGATCCGCCGACGTCGACGATGGCGACGTGGTGCCACGTGCTGTCGAAGACCGGTAGGGTGGACTGCGCGTTCTTGATGGTAGCGCCGGTGTCGTTGCGGACGAAGAGCTGGAGGCGGTCGGGCGTCGCGTTGGAGTTGCGTCCGCTCCCCAGTGTGTAGAGCGGCATGTTGTTGGTGCTGCTGCCTTCGGCGTAGAACCGGTCGTCGTCCTGCGGCGGCCCGTTCACCCACGCGGTGATCGTGAACGGTGATCCGGACGCGTCGTAGGCGGGCAGCCCTCCATTGAGGGTGCAGTTGACGTGCTGGGCGCCGCTGAACGTGAGGGCGCCCCCGATCGCGCCGGCAGTCCAGGGCGACACACCGATCGGAAACCCGACCAGCGTCCCGTCATTGGCATTGGCTGAGCTGTCGCTCGCCACGGTGCCAGTGGTCTCGTCGAGCCGCCAATGGGCCGCGAGACCGGATTGAGCGGGAGCCAGTGCGATCCACGCACTGGCGGCGAGGCAGAGGACACACCGCATCGCTGATCTCCAGATTGGGTAGGCAAGAAGAAAGGCGGCAATGAGAGAGCCTACCAGAGGGGTCTGCCTACCGTTCGAATCGGAACAGCAGCGACCCGAGCACGGTGAACACCATCCCGAACCCGAGGATGGCGAGGCACGGAGTCGCGACGTCGGCGAGGGTCGTGCCGTCGCGGATGAGGACGTCGTAGTACGCGTCGAGCGCCCAGCCGTGCGGCACCAGGTTTCCCACCGCCTTGAACGACTCGGGCATGAACATGCGCGGCATCATGCACCCGCCGACCAGTCCCATGGCGAGGACGAGGATCGTCGCGTAGTTGGAGATCTGCTTCTCGGTGCCGCCGAACGACGCGATGAGCAGCCCGAAGCCGGTCGCGGTGAAGACGATGCACACCGTGATGATGCCGAGCGCGAAGATGCTGCCGCCCACGCGCATGTCGAACACGAAGTGTCCGTACGCGAAGAGCATCGCCATCTGAAGGATGCCCATGATCAGGAACGGGAGCAGCTTGCCGACGAGCATCCGGGTGCGGGCCCCCGGCGCGGCGAGGAGCCGCTTCCACGTTCCCGACTTCCGCTCTTCGTGGAACGACAGCGCAACGCCGAGCGCGAGGAAGAACGCGAACAGCACCGAGTTCCCCGGCACGGCGACCTGGAACGAGTCGACGTTCGCGAGCGGACGTCGAATGCCCGGTGGCGACTCCGCGATGAAGTACGGCGGCGGGGCGGGGAGTTTCGTAGGATCGATCGCAACCGGAGACATCTTCGTCCCGCGCTGTTGCGCGAAGCATCCCCTGAGCGGACCGAGCACGGCCATCTTCTCGAGGTCGGAGACGGCGAGGTCCATGAACAACTGTGCCGGGTGCTCCTTGGGGTCGTAGTCGGCGCCGAACACGAGGCCAGCGAGAAAGTCCTTGCCAGCCACGCGCCGTTTCAGTTCTTCGACGTCCTCGATCCGAACGACTTCGAACATGTTGCTGGCACGGATCCACTTCAGGATCTCCTGCGGCTCGTCGTGCCCTTTCTCGTACCACGCGGCGAGTCGAACCTTCTTGTGGTCCGGCGACTGCTGGTCGTCGTCGTCATCGTCCATCCCGCCGAACGCGAGGCCGAACATCGTGATGAAGATGATTGGCAAAAGGAACATCGAGAACAGTCCGCCGCGGTCACGGGCGAGCAGCTGCATCTCCTTGATGAACGTGGCGAGGAGCATCAGCTATCCCTCAGGTGGCGGCCGGTGAGATTGAGGAACACGGTCTCGAGGTCGGACCGACGCACCTCGAGGTTCTTGATGCGACCTCCCAGATCTTCGACGGTGCGGACGATGTCACCCAGGTGGTCCTGGGGAGGGAGGCTCAAGTGATCGTCCTCGACTTCCGCGTCGGGCAGCGCCGCTGCGATCGCGGCCACGTCACCCTCGACGGTGATCTCCAGGCTCTCCTTGCCGTGAGACGCGAGCAGACCGTCCAGCGTGTCGTGCGCGACGAGTTCACCGTTGTCCATGATGCCGATGCGCCCGCAGAGCTCCTGCACTTCCTCCATGTAATGGCTCGTGTAGAGGATGGTCGTGCCGGAATCGTTGAGTTCGCGCAACGCGTCGAAGAGGTGGACGCGGCTTTGGGGATCCACGCCGACGGTGGGCTCGTCACAGATGAGTACCTTCGGTGTGTGGAGCAGCCCGACCGCGAGATTCAGTCTGCGCTTCATGCCGCCGGAGAAGTTCGCGACGGGTTCGCGATCACGGTCGGTGAGTCCGGCGATGGCGAGCACTCGGTCTCCGGCCTGCTGGAGGTCCGAGCCGTTGAGGCCGTAGAGCCGCCCGAAGAACGTCAGGTTCTGTCGCGCGCTGAGCTCCTCGTAGAGCGAATACTCCTGCGGCGCGAGGCCGATGAGGCGGCGCGCGGCCGACGAGTCCTTGCGGATGTCGTGGCCTCCGACGCTCGCTGTTCCGCGGGTCGGGGTGACGACGCCGCAGATCATGGAGATCGCCGTCGTCTTGCCGGCGCCGTTCGGGCCGAGCAGTCCGAAGAACTCGCCGGTGGGGACATCGAGGTCGAGGCCGACGACGGCCTTCAAGTCTCCGAAGTCCTTGCCAAGGTCGCGTGTGGTGAGGATGGCGTCGGTTGGCATGTTCGTGCGTATTCGGTTCTCGAGCGGAGTATGCAGTGTTTTGGACGAGGGAGTCGGATCCCGCTCAGATCGACGATCTGGTGACGAGCCCGGGCCGCCAGCAACGTACGTCGATGGTCCGGACGAAGTGGCAGATCGGCGCGCGATCGGGCAACGTGATCCCGAACCCCGATGCGGTGCCCTTGTATTCGAGGGTGGCCGTGGCCGATTGCAGTGGCCATGGCGGATGGTCGATCTCGCCGCGCCACAGGCGCCGCCGACCGTCTTCCGCATAGAGGCAGAAGCGTGCCGTCAGCCAGTGCTCGTGCGTGCCCTCGTGGGTCGTGGTCACGTTTCCGATGGGCCGGTATCGGGCGGCCAGAGTGGCCGCGGGTGCACCCCGATGGACCCGCCGGCTGTCGTAGATGACCTCCCCGTCATCGTCGCGACACGACATCCGCGCCCGGAAATAGGGGAGGTGAAACCACCGTCGGGCGATCGCCACCGCCACCGGATTGGCCGCGTCGAGGCTGAAGAACCACACCCCGGGCCGGTCGCCAACCCGGACATAGGTCCGCAGATTCAGCTCCGGAAACGCGGACAACCACGGTAGCGCTGGCGTCCCCCGTAGCCGAACGCCGCTCATCCGGAATGGCACGATCCCGACCCAACCCTCGCCGGCCCAAGTGTCCAGCTCGAGGCCGTCGGGGATGAGCGGGCGGAGCTCCGACGTGGCCACGGGCCAGTGCGCGAACAGCAGATCCGACCACCGCTGAGCCATGACCCAACGTCTCGCAGGTATCGGCCATGGTCGGTGGTCCATCACTGGCTACCATAGCGGCTCATGGCCCCGAGTAGCTACGAAGGTCGCGAAGAGGACCGGATCGACCGGTGGTTCAACCGCAAGTTGGCGTACCCCATCGCTGTCGTCTGCGCGAAGCTGGGGATCCACCCCAACGTGGTCTCCACCGTCGGCATGCTCTTCGGCGTCACTGCCGGGTGGTTCTTCCACTACCACGACTTCGCATACCTCTCGATCGGCGTCCTCCTCCTCGTCATTGCCACCATCATCGACAACGCCGACGGCATGGTCGCCCGCATGACGGGCAAGTCATCGGACTTCGGCTACATCCTCGACGGCCTCTGCGACAATTTCGTTTTCATCTCCATCTACGTCAATGGCATCTGGGGCATCTGGACCCTCCCCACGCCCTTTGGCGGTACCTGGGGCTACTGGTCCCTCCCGCTCGCCGTCATCGCCGGAGTCTCCCACTCCTTCCAGAGCGCCATGCTCGACTTCTACAAACAGGAGTGGCGGTACTTCGCGACCCTGAAGGACGACTACCGCCACAAGAACGCCGAGGAAGTCGAGGCGCTTCGGGAACACACCACGGGTCTCGAACGGCTCTTCCTCTCGATCCGGGCGAAGCACGCCCGCCACCAGGCCAGATTCGCGCGCCCCCGCCAGGAGGTCTACGCGGACCTTACGGCCAAGAGGAGCGAACCGGGCTTCGCCGACGACTACGCCGCCCTCAACTGGCTCCCCATGAAGGGCTGGTTCTTCCTCGGCCCCAACTGGCACATCATCGCCGCCTGCACCTGCGCGTTGCTCGGCCGCATGGATCACTACTTCTGGTCGCAGGTGCTCTTGTTCAACGCGGTGTTCATTGCGACCGCATCAATGCAGGCCAGGCGAGATCGGTTGCTGGCCGGCGGCAGCGGGTAGGAAAAGAGAGAGGTCCGGTGCGGGGGCGGGAGGGGGGTAGGGGTGCGGTAGGTTCTTCCATGAGGAACCCAGGAGCCCAGGAATCCCAGGATCAGACCAGCATCATCGCCCCTGTTCGTTCTTCTCTCCGCCACCCATCAACCTCTTCATGAACTCCCTCTCCTCGCGAAACGCCGCATCCTCCGGAAACGCCTCCACCGCGAGATCAGCGACCACCAGCGCGTGCTTGGGTGCCTTGCCGATCTTGCAGGACCAAGCCATGGCGAACCACGCGGGTTTGTAGTTCACCTCTTCCTTCCAGAGTTCGCAGACGCGGCGAAACCACGCGACGTCGGTGAACCGCGCGACGCCGGTGATCCACCCCCTGGCGATGTCGCGCAGTCCCGTGTCGTTGAGCTTCTTGATGTGGCGGAACGCGGTGCGCAGCTCGGCTTCGTTCTTGGTGACCAGGGCCTTGCACAAGCGTGTGCCGAAGAGGGTCTCTTCGTAGACGAGCGCTTGCATGGCGAGGCGGTCGGCTTGTTGGTGTGCGGCTTCGATGTGGGTGGCGAGGTCGAGAACTTCGTGGACGTCCAGGGTCTTCGCCTCCTCGCGGAAGAGGTAGGAGAGCTGCCCGGACCAGAAGGAGACCGATGCCTTGATCCAGGGGAGGTCGCGGTGGATCTGTGCGAGGCTGGCGGTGCGTTGCTGGTGGTCCTTCTTCGGGTTCTTGGGGTAGGGGGTGGCGTCGAGCGCGGCCCGGAGCGCGGGCCAGCCCATGGTGGTGCGGTAGTAGGCGCCGATACTGGCGTAGCGATCGAGGATCTCCCCGGGCTCGGCGATGTCGTGGAAGGCGATGCGGGCCATCCAGAGCTCGACGGGAATGAGGAGGGAGGCAAGACGGTCGTTGGTCTCGATCTCATCGAGCCCGCCTTCGTGGAAGAAGCCGGAGAGGGTCGAGGCGTAGCCGCGAAGGAAGTTCTTGCGGTGGTGGATCTTCTCGTCCTGCTCCCACACCTGGCGATCGAAGCGCCGGCTGGTGAGGAAGGCGTCGAGCTGGGTGATGATCTGGAGCGCGTAGCGGAGGACGTCGTGGGCGACGGTAACGCTCACCTCGCGCTCGTCGGATTCACGCAGCATCTGGTTGGCGATGCCGAGCGCGACGGGCCAGTAGTCCTCGCCGAGGCGTTTGTGGGCGTCACTGAGCTTGTGGTGGACGAGATCTTTCGCGATCTCGAGGGCTTCGTCGTCACGTTCGAGCTCGAATGCGTTGGCCATGAGGCCGGCCGAGAGCGCGAGCAGGGGGTCGCCGCCCGTGATGATCGCCTCGCGCATGTACTTCGACGCGAGCTCCCACTGGCCCGTTGCCTGAGCGAGTCCGGCGAGTTCGTGGATGTTGGCGGGGTCCCGATCGCCGTCCTTGACGAGCTGCTCCATCTTCGCGATGCCGCGGTGGTAGGTGCAAAAGTGCCAGTCCCGCTGCACGTCGATCATCGTGGCGGCGTACTTCTTTTCGACGAACACGCGCCAGCCGAGCCCCCAGTTCGAGCGGAGGTTCTCGCCGCTGAACCGGACGGCGATCTGTACCTGGTTGGGGTCGAAACCCTGGCCGGCGCCGAATGACGTGTACGCCGCCTGCAAGCTCTTCTGGATGGTCTTTGCCTTGAACTCCAGGGGCGGGCCGGTCTGGAGCACGTAGGTGTGCCACTGGTCGTCATCGAGCTTCTCGGCCCACCCGAGCGCGTTGTGCGCCGGGAGGTTCATGATGTGGGGGATGCGGCCCTGGCGGGTCGCGATTGCGTGGTAGATCTCCGCGAGGTCGTCGCAATCGCCGCGGCACACTCCGCCGGTGACGTTGGCGAGCGTCTGTGTCGTCGTCTGGTGGATCTCACCGTACGTGTCTTCGGTGCCGATGAGCTCCGGGATCGCCGGGTCCGGGCTGTCGTTGACGTAGCGGAAGAGGAACTGACCAAGCAGGTCGAGATGCGCCGCCGATGGCAGCGCCTTGGCGGCTTCGGCGACGAAGCGTTCGACCTCCGCGGGGGAGCCGTCCTCGACCGGCGCGACCGAGCCCTTCGGTGTGATCAGTCGGAGCACATCGCCGCGCAAGTCCATGAGGAGGACGTGTGGCGGCAGGTAGTTGCTGACGAGACTGGGGTCGAGTGGAACGGCATTGCGCCACGCTTCGCGGTCCGCCGTAAAGCCGTCCTTCAAGGACCACGACGCGAGCGGGACGCGGTCGTGGCTGACCCGTGCGGCGATGGCTCTTCCGGCGTCGCGGGCGGGGTCGGATCCGACCGGCAGCTCCACTTCGAGCTGCAGCGTGCGGGAGTCCTCCTGGTATTCGGGCGGTGGAAGCTCCCGGGCGTAGCCGCAGCGAGCCGGCGTCGAGAGCAGCCAGCCGCGGCTTTCGTACGCGTCCTCCAGTTCGGCGACCACGAGGCCGTCGCCGGCATACCACGTCACCTTCGCTATGCGCTGCGTCGCGCCGAGGGTGGTGCGCACGGCCGCAGTCTTGTCGTCCTTCCCGAGGACCTTGTCGAGCCAATCGTGACGGATGACCGCACGCGCCAACGCGGGCGAGACGATGGCGCCCTCGCTCGCGGTGTAATCAGCCGCGACCCCGAGCACCGATGCGAGCGACTTCTTCGCGAGTGTGGACAGACTCCGCCGGGAGTCGAGCGATGCGACGAGGTTCTCGATCGCTTCCTTCGCCGCCTGGATTTCCGTCTCGCCCGGCGCCGACTCGCCCTTCTTCTTGGTGAGGATGCCCTCGGGAAGCACCCAGCGTTCGTCGCCGGTCAGGTGGGCCCCGACCAGCAGAACGTCGCGAAGCCGCAGTCCGTCCACGTCGATCCTCGCCGCGCGCGCGACTTCGAGCAGGCGCGGCAAGTGGTCGATTGCCGCGAGGCGGCCGTATTCCAGGATGTCCTCGTGGACCCCGACTTTGCCCGCGCTGGTTTTGACGATCGCGTTGCCGTCTGACGCATCCACGACCTGGTACGTGAGGCCGCCTGGGCTCTTCAACAGGAGCCGATCCCCCTCGATAACCAGACCTTTCGACTTGGGAAGCCTGGCGCTCAGCTCCGACGGGGTCTGGCCCAGGCCAACGGATAGGAGGAGCGCGAGTGCGAACAGGGATCGGTCCAGACGAACCTTCATTACGGAGCCTCTCCTGAAAGTGGGCGGGAGCCGGACATCGATCATGCCATCCGACCCCGTCGCCGTCCAAGTCAACCGGCGTGTCGTCGGCCCGCGACGGTTAGAATCCGCCGTTCTAGGATCCGCCATTGATCCGTTATCCAAGTTGATCGCACTGATTGACCGTAGACCTCCTGGAAACAACCTCGTGCCGATTCTCCGTTCGCTCGCTGCTCTCTTGTTGGTCGCCGCCCTCCTGCCCGCGCAGCCCGTCTATCAGCCGAAGATCGGGAAGGCCTCCCGTGACGGTTTGCGGGCGATCTCCGGCTTCACGATCGATGCGGGTTTCGAGCGCAAGCTCTGGGCGGCTGAACCCATGCTCGCGAACCCGGTCTGCCTGTGGGTCGACGCCCGCGGGCGAGTGTTCGTCGGCGAGACGTTCCGGCAGGAGCAGGGCGGCGTCCCGGACAACCGGTCGTTCTCGTATTGGAAGGACGACGACCTCAAGAACCAGACGCTCGCGGACCGGCGCGCCATGTATCTCACGCACCGGCCCCACTTCGCCATGCAGTTCACCGAGCATCACGATCGCATTCGGCTGCTGCAGGACACCAACGGGAACGGTAAGGCGGACAAGGCCTCGGTGTTTGCGGACGGGTTCAACGACATCCTCGACGGGACGGGGGCGGGCATCCTGGCCCGCGGCAACGACGTGTACTACACCTGCATCCCCAACGTGTGGCGGTTGCGCGACGTCAATGGGGACGGAAAAGTCGACCGACGCGAGATCCTGCACACGGGGTACGGCATCCGCATTGCGCTCCGCGGCCATGACCTGCACGGACTGGTGATGGGACCGGACGGACGTCTGTATTTCTCGATCGGCGACCGCGGCTACAACATCACGACGGATGATGGTCGCGTACTCAAATGTCCTTGGTCGGGCGCCGTGTTCCGGTGCGAGCTCGACGGGTCGGGCCTCGAGGTCTTTGCGACGGGGCTTCGCAACCCGCAGGAACTCGCGTTCGACGACCTCGGCAATCTCTTCACCGGCGACAACAACTCCGACTCGCAAGACCAGGCGCGCCTGGTCTACGTCGTCGAGGGTGGCGAGACCGGCTGGCGGATGAACTTCCAGTACAAGAGCGACCGCGGCGGTTGGGTCTCGGAGGGCTGGTGGAAGACCCGACACGAAGGACAGGCCGCGTTCCTCATCCCGCCGATGGCGCACCTCGGCGCCGGGCCGTCGGGGTTCGTTCTCTACCCCGGCACCGGATTGCCGGCTTCGTTCGCGGGCACGTTCTTCATGTGCGACTTCCGTGGCGGCAGGAAGCAAAGCGGCGTTCGAAGCTTCAAGCTGAAGCCGAAGGGCGCGGGGTACGAGCTGGCGTCCGACGATCGCTGGCTGTGGGGTTGCCTCGCCACCGACGTCGATTTCGGTCCGGACGGCACGATGTTCGTCAGCGACTGGGTGCACGGATGGTCGGGCACGGGCAAGGGGCGTATCTACACGTTCCGCCACCAGGACGCGGACGCGCGTCGCGCTGGCGACGAGACGGCGAGACTCCTGGCGGGCGACTTCGGCAAGATGGACGTGCGTGCCTTGGCCGCGCTGCTCGGCCACGCCGATCGGCGGGTCAGGCTGGAGGCGCAGTACGCGCTCGTCGCGAAGGGGATCGACGGCGGAGTCGTGCTGCTCGCGCAGGCGAAGAGCGCGAGCGCCCGCCGCCTCGTGCGCATCCATGGCCTGTGGGGCGTCGGGCAGCTGCAACGGCAGCACGGTGTCGACCTGACCCAGGAGCTGATTCCACTCTTTGGCGATGATGACGCCGAGGTGGCTGCGCAGGCCATCCGGGTCTGTGGCGAAGCGCAGAACGTCCACGCTACGGGAGCCATGGTGCAAGCGCTCGGCGCCGCGTCGGCGCGGGTCCGCTACTTCGCGGCTCTCGAGCTGGGCCGGGTGGGCTCGCTCCACGACGTCGAGGCCGTGGTCGCGATGATCCGCGAGAACGCGAACGCGGATGTCTATCTGCGTCACGCGGGCGTGATGGCGCTGACCGGCATCGGCAGCGCGGACGCGCTGCTGGCCCGAGCGGGGGACCCATCACCCGCGGTGCGGCTTGCGATCCTGCTCGCGTTGCGGCGCCTGAAGGACGTCCGCGTCCGCCGCTTCCTCG
>NZBC01000022.1 GCA_002687715.1 Planctomycetota bacterium
CGCGCTCCGCCTCGATCTCGCCGATGCGCGCGCGGGCCCGGCGCATCGCGTTCGAGATGACGTCGCGGTGGTAGCCCGCGATCCGCTCCGTCTGGGCAGGCATCTCGTGGTCGCCGGTCGTCGCGAGCCGCGTCCCGTCCGGCGAGTACGCAATCGCGGACGTCGCGGTCGGTGCGGAGGAGATCCGCGGCGGGCCCGGTGCCGCGGCGGGCTTCGCCGGCGGAGCGCCCGCGTGAGCCCCCTCCGCGATCCAGCGGCGCAGGACGGCCACCTGCGCCTCCTCCAACGGCTCGCCCTTGGTCGGCATCGCGGGCTCGTCGCCTGATACCTGATTGAGGATCGAGCTCTGGATCGGACGTCCTGCGACGATCGCGACGCCCCCGCGGCCGCCGCGAAGCAGTGACGAGTAAGTGCTCACGTCGAGATCGCCTTTCGCCTTCCCCGGCCGGTGGCACCCCGCACAATGTTGACGCAGCAAAGGCGCAACGTCGCTCGCGTACGACACCGGCTCCTGAGCGCATGGGCGGTCCCACGGAATCAGCAGAGCGAGAACGGCAAACCAGAGCGATGATCGCATCGTCGGAGAGTCTCCAGGCGCGGGTAGATTGTAGTCCCTTCCGAGCATCAGGAGCTGCCCCGGACTCATGATCCGCAGAATGCGAGCGTCATGAACCTCCCGCAATCCCTACCGCGTGCCTGAGCCCTGTCCGACCGCGGCCGGGGTTCGGGGTTTCTGCCTGGTGACCATCAGGGCGTTCGCTTCCGCGGCGGAAGCGAACCGGTGCTCTTGCTCCACGACCTGCACGCGACCCTCTTCCATCTCCTCGGCATCGACCATGAACGGCTGATCTACCGCTACCGGGGCCGCCGGAACCGACTGACCGACGTCCGCGACAAGCTCGTCCGCGCCATCATGCTTGACGCGAGGGCTGTGACCCGGAAGCCGAGTCTTCCGGGCGCGCGGCTTGCCCCAAGTCGCTCCGGCGCGCTAACTTCTCGCCAACCCAAAGGAGAGTCCCATGCGTGCATGGCTGATGATGGCCCTGGCCTTCGTGCTCGTCGCTTGCGGCGAGACCACTGATCCCACCCAAGACAACGACGCCCCGCCTACCGAGGTGAACGGCGAAAAGGACCCGCCGAAGACGGATCCGCCGAAGACGGATCCGCGGCCAGAAGAAGCCAGTCCACCGACTTCGATCCCCTCCGGAATGGCTGGCGTCCCAGACATCAAGATCCTCAAGGTCCACAAAGTCGGTTCCGGCCCGAAATGCGGTAGAGGGAAAACGGCCCGGGTCAAGTACCGGGCCATGCTCCTCAACGGCCAAGTCGTCGATCCGGGCGCGCGGCCGTTCGAGTTCCCCGTCGGCCAACGCCGCGCGATCGTCGGGTGGGACATCACCGTCGCCGCAATGCGCGTGGGCGACAGCTGGACGGTGCACGTTCCCTATCAGCTCGCCTACCCCGGTGGCCGCCCCGGTATCCCGCCCCGGACCGACATGAAGTTCGACATGGAGCTTCTCTCGTTCCGTTGACCATCCCGCCCCCCGCCGCTCCTCGGTGAGAACTCCGACGGGAGTTCAGAGCGACCCGGCGTCACTGCACCGGAAGGAGAAACAGTGCCGCCTCGCGGTTGTTGCGTACCAGCAGTCGTGATCCAGCGAGCGCCGGTGGGTTCCACACCTTCCCCTCGATGACGTTGAACCGCGTGAGCTCGCGGTGCTCGGCGGCATCCAGCGCCACGAGCACGATGTCGCCCATCTCCGTCATCACGAACAGGACGTCGCCGACGCGAATGATCTGGCCGTGTCCGTAGCGCCCCGCCTTCCACCGCCGCCCTCCCGTCTCGACGTCGAGGCAGGTGAGGATGCCGTCATCGAGGCCGTACACGGATCCCTGGTGCAGGATCATGCTGGCGAACTTCGACTTCAGTCGGGCCGAGCGCCAGACGGTCTCCGCGTCGAGGCCGCCGTCCGTCCCCGGCTTCAGTCGGAGCAGGCGGCTGCCCACGCGGTAGCCGCTCGACACCAACAGTCGATCACCGCCCACCGGCAGCGGCTGCGCGATGTTCGGCTGACGCGAGCTCCACGGATGGGCCCACAAGACCCGGCCGGTACCGACGTCGTGCCCAGATACGCTGGCGCCATTGAATGCGATGATCTGGGTGACCCCGGCCAACGTCGCCACGAACGGCGCAGCGTATCCCGCGATGTCGTCGCCGGCCCCCCAGACCGGCAGCCCCGTGTTCGCATCGAGCGCGGTGAGCGCGAGCCCCTCGGTCGCACCAGTGCCGACGATCACCCGACCCTCATGGACGAGCGGAGACCCGCTCATGCCCCAGGTCAGCCCGTCGCTCTGGGACTCGCGCGCCACGTCGCGGGTCCAGAGCCGTGCGCCCGTGGCGAGGTCGATGGCGTTGACGACCCCCGTCCCGCCCAGCGTGTACACCCGCCCCTCGGCGATCGTGGGGGTCGCCCGCGGCCCATCGCCTGCCAGGTTCGAGACGTAGCGCACCGGATCGGCGATGCTCCACAGGAGCTTGCCCGACGCCAGCTCGTAGCAGACGACCCGCTCCTCGTCGCCGTGCTGTTCCTGGGTGACGGCGCGATCGCCTGCGACCGCGAACCCCGACCATCCGGTCCCCATCGGGCGACGCCACACCAGCTGCGGCGGGCTCGCTTCCCAATCCCGCGCAAGCTCGACCCCGGTGACGACTCCGTCCCGCTGCGTCCCCAGGAACCCCGGGTAGTCCTGAGCGACGCCCGTCAACGCCACCCCAGTCCACGTCGTTTCCACGGAGCTCCATCGGTACCTGAACACGGGTACGAGATCCCCGTCGACTCCCGCGTAGCGGAACGTCCCGAAGAACGCACCGACCAGCGCACCGACGACGACCACACCGATGATCCTCGTCCGCCATGCGAGTGCGGACAGCACGAGCCACCACACCCCGAACAGGATCGATCCGACCGTGAGCGTCATCTGGGTCCTGATGACCTGTCCCTGGCGATGCTCGGAGTCCTGGATCACCCAGATCCACGTGAGAACCCCGCCGATCGCCGCGAAGATCAGCAGACCCAACCACCAACGTGGACGTGACGCCCCGCTCATATCCGACTCACTCCGACGAACCCTCGGCCACACTAGATCGGTCCCCAGTAGACTACTGGTTGCACGCGCTTCGTTTCGAAAACCGCACTCAGGAAACGCCCATGACCCGCCTGATGACCCGTCTGTTGTTCCTGATCGCGTGCGCCGGAATCGTCTGCGCGCAGGACCGCCCCAACCTCATCGTCATCCTCGCGGACGACGCGGGCGCAGAATGTTTCGGTTGCTACGGCGGTGAGAGCTACCGCACGCCTCACCTCGACCGCATGGCGAGAGAGGGTCTCCGCTACGACAACGCGTTCACGCAGCCGCTGTGCACGCCGACGCGTGTCGAGTTGTTGACGGGGCGCAGCAACGCTCGAAACTACGTGGGATTCTCGGTGCTGAAACCGTCCGAGCGGACGTTCGCCGAGGTCCTGCGCGGCGCGGGCTACCGGACTTTCGTCGCCGGCAAATGGCAACTGCTCGCCGCCGAACACTATCCGCCGCACATCCGCGGCACCGGGTCTACTCCGGAGCAGGCCGGCTTCGAGGGTCACGTCCTGTGGCAGGTCGAAGCGCTGGGCAAGCGGCATTGGACGCCGACGATGACCAGCAATGGCCGAACGAAGAAGATGGGCGCCGATGACTACGGACCCGACGTCGCGCTCGACGGTGCGATCAAGTGGATCGACGACGGCGGCGACAAGCCGTTCTTGCTGTTCTGGCCGATGATCCTCCCCCACGCCCCGTTCATCGTCCCGCCAGGACGTGACGGCGACCGGGCCAGGCGCGACAAGAAACACTTCGGCTCCATGGTGGAGCACCTCGACGGTCAGGTCGGCCGACTGCTCGACCACCTTCGCGAACGCAAGCTCACCAAAAACACGCTCGTCCTGTTCATCGGCGACAACGGATCACCCCGGAACGTCACGTCGGTGCGCTCCGGAAAGCGCATCCGCGGCATGAAGGCCCGGCCGAACGATGCCGGATGCCGGGTGCCGTTCGTGCTGTGGGCGCCGGGTCGGGTCGAGGGAGGGCGGGCGACGCCCGATCTCGTCTCTACCGTCGACGTCTTCCCGACGTTGTTGCAAGCGGCGAACGTGCAAGTGCCCAAGGACCGTCCACTCGATGGCAGGAGCTTTCTCGGTCGCGCGACGGGTACCGGCGGCGAGGCCCGACGGTGGGTCACGTTCCACCACCATCCGCGCCCCCAGACGCGACCGAGGTCGAAACCGCAGCGATGGGCGCGCGACACCCGCTGGCAGCTCTTCGACGACGGACGGCTGTTCGACGTCGCGGCGGATCCACTCCTCAAGAACCCACTCCCCCAGAGCCCGCGGACCGGAGACGCGGGCGGCGACGAAGCCGCCGCGGCGCGTCATTGCCTCACTGCGGGCCTGGCCACCCTTCCGAAAGCGGCCGCCAAACCGGCGCCGCCAACCGTGCGACCCCGGCCAAAGCGGAAGAACGTCCTGTTCATGATCGCGGACGATCTCACAGCGTCCGCGCTTTCGTGCTACGGGAGTCAGTGCCACACGCCGGCGATCGATTCCCTGGCCGCTCGCGGCACGCGCTTCACTCGCGCCTACTGCCAGTATCCGGTCTGCGGACCCTCGCGCGCGGCGCTCATGTCGGGGCTCTACCCTCAGAGCATCGGCGTGATGGGCAATGGTCAGGCGCGCGCGTTCTCGAGCAACCTCGGGACGCGCCCGTCGATGTCCCAGCTCTTCAAGGATTCGGGCTACTACACCGCACGGGTCTCGAAGATCTATCACATGCGCGTACCGGGCGACATCACGGCTGGTGTCGACGGCCCCGATCACACGGCGTCGTGGACGGAACGATTCAACTGCCAGGCGCCCGAGTGGTTCACCGAAGGCGCGGGCGAGCAACTGTCGCGCGGGAAGCTGCGGTTCGAGAAGGACAAGCACTACAACCTCGGGTTCGGAACGGTCTTCTACGCGGTCCGCGGCAAGAGCGATGGTCGCGAGCAGGCGGACGTCAAGGCCGCGTCCAAGGCCATCGAGCTCCTGCGCGTCAAGCGAGACCGGCCGTTCTTCCTCGCGGTCGGGTTCGTACGACCGCACGTTCCCCTCGTGGCACCCGCGTCCTACTACGGACCGTATCCCGACGCGAAGATGAAGCTGCCGGCCAAGGTCAATGGTGATCGCGCCGACATTCCCAAGCTCGGTACCTCCAAGAGCTCGGATCGCACCGGCCTGACTGACGATGCCAAGAAGCAGCGCGTGCTATCCGCGTACTACGCGAGCTGCGCGTTCCTCGACGCGCAGGTCGGGCGGGTGCTGCGCGCACTGGACGAGGCCGGGCTCCGGGACGATACGATCGTCGTGTTCACGTCCGACCACGGCTACCACCTCGGCGAGCACGACTTCTGGCAGAAGATGAGTCTCCACGAGGAGTCGGCGCGCATCCCGCTGATCATCTCCCGCCCGGGCAGGAAAGCCGCCGTCTCAGGGAGTCTCGCCCAGCAGATTGATCTCTATCCGACTCTCGCAGCGGCGTGCGGCCTGCAGCTTCCCGGACACCTCCAGGGCCGGTCGCTGCTCCCCGTACTCAACGACCCGGACCACGTCGTGCACGAAGCGGTCTACTGCTTCAAGCGCACGGGCGGCCTCGTCCGTACCACCCGTCACGCCTACCTGGAGTGGCGGGACGGAACGTCCGAGCTCTACGACATGGAGAAGGATCCGCGACAGTTCACGAACGTATCCGGGGTCGGGTCGTATGCGGTGGCCCGCGCTGAACTTGAGAAGCGTCTGAAGTCGAAGCTGGCCCAGATCACGGGGAAGTAGCCGCGAGCCTTGGCCGTCCAATCGGATATCCTCGTTCGCGACATGGACAAACGCATCCTCCACAGTCTGGCCTGGACGCTTTTCGTCCTGGCTCTCCCCGCCCCCGGCCAGCCGTCCCAGAACTGGCCGCAGTTCCGCGGCCACGGCGCCCGCGGAGTCGCGACCGGGTTCGCGACGATCGACCAGTGGGACGTCGAGAAGGGGACGAACATCGCCTGGAAGGCCGAGATCCCCGGACTCGCGCACTCGAGTCCAGTCGTGTTTGGCGACCGACTGTTCGTAACCACCGTGGTCCGGAAGAAGGGCCGCGGCAAGCTGTCGAGCCTGTACGGGTCGAAGGGATACGGGGCCGGTGAGTCCGTCGCGGACGAAGGCAAGCACTCCTACTGGCTCTACTGCCTCGACAAGCGATCGGGCAAGGTCCGATGGAAGGAGATGCTCCACGAAGGCGTGCCGAAGGTGAAGCGCCACCCGAAGGCAAGCCATGCCAGTGCGACGCCGGCCTGCGTCCGGAACCGCATCGTGGTGTCGTTCGGCTCCGAGGGAGTCTTCTGCCTCGATCACGACGGCAAGAGGATCTGGAAACGCGACCTCGGCACCCTGAACGTCGGAGCGCCCGGGAACTCGGACAAGACCGGCTTCCAGTGGGGCCACGCCAGCTCACCCGTCATCCACGGTCAACGGGTGTTCGTCCAGTGCGACCACGAAGGACCGTCATTCGTCGCCGCGCTGGACCTGGAGGATGGGCATGACGTCTGGCGGGTCATGCGTGACGAGAACTCGACCTGGTGCACGCCGACCGTCTGCAGCGCTGGCGCCGGCGGTCGACCGCAGTTGATCCTCAACGGCTACAAGCACATCGGGGGCTACGACCTCGAAACCGGAAAGCAGGTCTGGAAGCTGGTCGGTGGAGGTGACGTCCCGGTCCCGACTCCGATCGTCGCCGACGGACTGATCTTCCTCACCAGCGCCCATGGGAGGTCCCGCCCGATCCGCGCCATCAAGGTGAGCGCCACGGGTGACCTCGACCCCGATCCCGCCAAGTGTGAGCACCTCGTCTGGGAGCACCGTCGGCGCGGCATCTACATGCAGACCCCCATCGTCCTTGGCGAGCACCTCTACCTCTGCAGCGACGGCGGCACGATCACCTGCTACGAAGCGAAGACGGGCGAGCGGCTCTATCGCGAACGCGTCGGCGGTGGGCTGACCGGTTTCTCCGGCTCCCCGGTAATCGCGGACGGCAAGATCTACCTCTCGGGCGAAAGCGGTGAGGTCTCCGTCGTGCGGATCGGACCGAAGTACGAGCTGATCTCCACCAACGACATGGGTGAGACCTGCATGGCCACCCCCGCCGTTTCCGAAGGCACGATCTACTTCCGCACTCGCGGGCACGTGGTGGCGGTCGCGAAGGGCAGCGGCAAGTAGCTGCGCGCACGGAGTTCAGGAGAACGGAAGGCGAAGGAGAACCCAGGGACCCTGGAGCAGGAACCGCTCGGATTCCTGGGCTCTGCTCTGCTTTCTCCTATCCGGTCACTCAACGAGGCCAACACCCGTCCTTCGAGTCCAGCCGCCGCCGCGTGGATGTTCGATTCGCAGCCAACGCTTCGAACGTTCCAGCACGCGGACCAACTCCCCCGCCTTCAAGTCGAGCGTCGACGGAACGCCATCGTGCGGCTCCGGGCGTACTGCAATCTGCCCGGCCAGGACGATCCCGTCGAGAGCGTCCGTGCTTCGGTCGTGAACCAGGCAGACCCCGAGGCCGACGCCCAGCAGCACGCAGGCGAGGAAGAGGCGTCGCCAACCGCGCCAAGACCGCGGTGCGAGCACCAGTCCGCAGAGCCCGCTACCCAGAAGCAGCACCACGATCGCCAGCAGCTCGTTCGCGGTCAGCGCATCCGCCGCGGCGCGGAGCTCATCCACGAGCGGACGCTGCGTGGGCTGGTCGAGCGACAACCGTTGCTCGGCCAAGCGCAGGTTGAACGTCGTTTCCGGATCACGAGGCACCCGCAGCAGCGCGCGTCGGTACCACAGGATCGCCTCGGCGAGCTGACCGCGGCGGTAGGCGCAGTTACCGAGATTGTGGAGGATCGGGCCGGCGGTGCCGTCCGAGGTCGCGAGCGCCTCCTCGAACAACCGTGTCGCGGTCACGAAGCGTCGCGCCTGGTACGCACGAGCCGCGCGCTCGAGCACGGGCTCATCGTCGGACGAACGAGCGCCTGGGGTCCCCGTCGCCGCCAGGACCATCAGCAGCAGCTTCAACACCACGATCACGGCGCTGTCTCCAGCACCCGGAACGCCGACTCCAGCGCCTCGACCAGATCGCGAACGTCCGCGGCATCGGAAGCCGGGCCACCGCTGCCATAGTCGAGCGCGACCAGCTCTTTCAGCGTGCTCGCCGTACGGAGCGACAGCTCGACGGCGACGCCGGCGTCGGTCAGGCGCTCGTCGAGTCCGGGTGCGATGACCGCGGGGTCGGCGCACGCCAGTCGAGCGGATACGTACGCCGCGAGCTCGACCGGCAGATGGGCGTCCGGGCCGCGCGTCCGGGCCCGGAACCGGGCGGCGGCTCGGCGAGCGCGGGCCCGCGCCGGATCCGCGCGGTCCCGCGCGCGGATCCGGACCCACGACCACAGCAGCCCCGCGACCAGCCACGGCGCGAGGAGTCCCACGGCGATCATTGCGGCGGATGGTGGCCGGGAGTCGGCGGGCCCCGTCGCATGGAGTCCGAACACGTCCGTCTCCCCCGGGCGGTGCGTCGCGCCGGCACCGGGGAGCACGGGCAGCCGCGCCCCCGCGGGGAGCGGCCGCACGTCGAGCGGGATCGCCTGTGTTCGCACGGTGCGGTACCCGGCCGGCACGCGCGGATCGAAGAACGCGAACGCGATGGGGGGCACCGCATCGACCTCGTCGCTCAACGCCACCAGGTCGTAGGTCACCGTGCGCCGAGCCGGAGCCTGGTCCTGGATCATGCCCAGAACGTGGAAGCCCTCTGCGCCCTCGAGGGACGGGGGGCGCAGCGCCGGGAAGCTGCCTTCGCCTACGATCCGCAGCACCACCTGGACGGTCTCACCCACCCGAACCGATGCCGGTGACGCCGTGGCAGAGACGCGAAACGCGCCGACCGCACCAGAGAATCCGGCGGGCCGTCCGACTTCGGGCAACGCCTGTACGTCCAGCACTACTCGAGTGCCCGCAACGTGTGCTTCGCGGCGATCGACCGGGACCCGTCCGTTGACGAAGTCCTCCCGGAACTGGGTAGCGAACGCGAATCTCAGGAGCGGCTCGGGAATCGTCAACTCCCCCGACGCTTGGGGCAGGAACGCTCGCTCGAACTCCAGGACCGTGAAGCGGCGCCCGTCCACGTCTCGTTCCTCGACCTCCGTCCCCTCCACGATCGCGCCATTGAGCGCGAATCGACGGCGCTCGCCCGGCCCCGGCGTGGAGCTTCTCAACGGGACGGCCCCCGACAGATCTCGCAGCCAGCGGGCCTGAAGGTGAACGGGAACGTCGAGGGGCTGACGGAAGAGCTGGATCGCGTTGGCCGCGAAGAACGACGCGTCGAACCCGATTCGCACGCGCAGGCGCACCGGCTCGTGAACGTAGTACCTCTGCCGTGGAGTCACGAATTCGACGAAGGCATACTGATCGCCCTCGCGATCCCGCACGGCCTCCAGCGCGACGGGCTCCGTGGTAATCGAGCGCCCGCCGAGGTCGACAGTGAACGGCGGGATCGTGAACGCACCGAGACGCAGCGGCTTCATGGTGACGCTCCACGTGGTCCGCGGACGATCCACCACCCGTCCGTCGACGATCGCCTGAACCATCGATGCCACCGGGGCGCCCACGTGTACGTCAAGCTCGTCGATCTCCGGCAACCTCCCCAGCGCGACCGACGCCAGCGGCCCGTCGATGGACAGGGTGAGTGTCGCCTCGCGGCCGAGCCGCACGACCGAGGGATCCGGACCGACCACCTTGATCTCCTGGGCTGCGAGCGTAGCCGCGAAGATGAACAGGATGCCGATTCGGAGCATCACCAGTCCCGCTCCAGCGCTTTGCGGTTGGCGCGCCTTCGTGCCCGCCGCATCTTGTCTTTCTCGTTCTCCTTCTGGCGAAGCTTCTCCAGCAAGCGCCGCACCTGGCCCGGCGACAGCTCGCCGAGCTGCGCCTGAAGACGACGGCGCTCCGTGCGGGCGCGCTCTCCCGGGCGCTGCCTTGGTTTCTCCTCCTGGTTCGGGCGCGGCTTCGGCTTCTTCGGACCGGCCTTCTTGCCTCGCTCGATCGCGTCCGCCTTCTTCTTGCGCAGGACGTCCAGCTTGCGCAGTGCCCGTTCCACGTTGCGTCGGGCCTCGGGCCAGTCGTCGCGAGTCACCGCCGCCTGCTGCCAGAGACGGCGCGCGCGGTCGGCATGCGCGATCGCCGCGTCGAGCGCGATCGGTCCGGCCTCCGGGCGCGCGGCGAGGATCTCGGCCCGCTCGCATTGTGCGAACGCGATGTTGGCGGAGACGAAGTCTCGCGTGGACTCGAACCGCTCCCCGCCGCGAACGGTCGCCTTCTCGATGGCGATCTCGGCCTCCAGCCATTCCGCGGCCCGCAGCGCTGCGAGCGCGTGGTTGTAGAGCAGCGCCTCCGATGCGTCATCGCCCGCCTCCGCGGTCGCGGCCGCAAACGCCGCGTACGCCTCCGGAAATCGCCCGGCTTCGAAGTGCCGGACGCCGTCGTCGAAGCCACTCGGCCAGAGAAGCAGGACCGTACCCAGGACCACTCTCATTGGCGCCTCCGATCCGTGATCATGAGCTCGAACATCCCGAGCACCACCGCCACGAGCAACGGCCACTGGAAGCGGTTCTTGCGCGACCGTCTCTCCTCCGATCCCCGCGCCTTGCCGGTCATGGGCACGATGCGCTTCTCGTACAGCTCGAGCAACGGCTGCGGGAGGATCGCCGTATCGACGTACTCGCCACCGGTCGCTTCCGCGAGACGGCGAAGGCTCTCAGGCTCGAGCGCAGTGACCACGTCGTCCCCGGCCGGGTCTTGGAGGTACGTCTCACCGGCAGGGCCCTCGATGGGGATCTTCGCACCGGCTTCGGACCCGAACCCCACACAATGAACCACGATGCCCGCGCGCCGGCACCGTTCGGCGACGCGAAGCCCGCGTCCGCCGAGGTCCTCTCCGTCCGTGAGCAGGACCACCACGGCGTCGTTCTGCGTCGCCCCCTCGAGCGCCGACAGCGCGGCCTCCAAGGCCGCGCCCAGATCGGTGCCACCGCGGATCACGGTCGCCGTGTCCACCGGTCGAAGCAACGTGGTGAAGGACTCGGCGTCCCGAGTCAGCGGCGCCACCAGGCGCGCGTCACCGGCGAACGCGACGAGCCCCAACCGATCTCCCTCCACCCGGCTCGCCAGGATCTCGATCTCGCGCCGGGCGCGTTCCAGGCGGCTGGGGCGGAGGTCGCGGGCGAGCATCGACCTCGATACGTCGAGACACACGAGAACGTCCACTCCGCGCTGCTCGACGCGCTCGAGTGACGTGCCCCAGGTCGGCTGCAGAACGGCCACGAGTGCGCACGCCAACCCTCCCGTGGTCAGACGTCGTCGCACGCGCCGTTGCTCGCTGTCGAGGTCGGGCGCAAGTGCGTTACCCCGCGGCCCGACGAGCCCCGCCAGCCGCCGACCGCGCCCCCGATCCACCTGCCGGAGCAGCCACCAGACCACTGGCACGAGAAGGAGCAAAGGCCAGCCGTCGGCCCACAAGAGATCGAAGCGCGCGCTCAAGGCAACACCTCGAGGGCCGTTGACTCCAACCCCCGGCCCAGGCCGAGGAGGATCAGGCTCGCGATCAGAAACCCCAGAAAACGTTCGGCGATCTCGTACCGCGCCTCCTCGAAAACGACCTTCTCCAACCCGGAGATTGCAGCGTAGACATCCCGCACCGCGCCCGCGTCCTTGGCTGCGTAGAACCGGCCGCCCGTCTTCTCCGCCACCCGCTCGATCTGCACGGTGTCGATCCGGCCCACCCCGCCCGGCGCTCGTGTCCCGATCCCGGCTGCGATGGAGTACACCCGCACACCGAGGTCCTTCGCGAGCTGCCCGGCGTGGACCGGTGCGATCTCGTCGTAGTTGCGCGCGGTCGCGACATTCTCCTCGCCGTCGGTGAGCAGGATCACGACCTTGGAACGGGCCGCGCTCTCTCCCAGCACCTGAGCCGCCCGGGCCACTGCCGTGCCGATACCGGTCGCGTCCTCCAGGCCATCGCGTTCGACCATCCCGACCTGATCCAGGAAGTCCCGCAGCGCGACGTGGTCCAGAGTGAGCGGACACCGAAGATCGGGGTACCTCGCGAAGCACACGAGACCGATGCGGTCTTCGGGCCGTCCGGCGATGAAGTCCTGCGCGGCCGCCTTCGCGACCTCGAGGCGCTGGCGCTGGGGGTCGAGATCGCGCGCGGCCATCGACGACGATACGTCGAGACAGAGCAGGATGTCGATGCCCGCCGTGGTCGATGGACGGCGCACCCGCTCCGCCGGCCGGGCGAGCGCGATGACCAGGAGCAAGAGGCCCGCCACCCGAAGCAACCGCGGCAGCCCAGCCGCCCGCACGCGCCAGGATCGCGTGGCGGAGGTGCCACGGTCGATCTCGGTCGCGGCCGCGAGGAACGTCGCCGGCGCGAACCGCACGGCCGGCGCGCCGCGCCGCCGGTGGACGATCTCCGAGACGAGCACTCCCGCCCCGAGGAGCAGGAGCCACGGATCGAGGAGCACGAGGCCGATGGTCGATTCGAGCCACGGATTCATGATCCGGCCTCCTCGTCCCGGCTCGTCAGATCGACGAACCGCGCCGCGTCGGCCAGGAGATCGTCGGATTCGCGGTTTGAACCGAGAGCGCCGACCCCGCCAAAGCGCGCGCGATCACAGGCTTCGAGCACCCGCCCGACGACGACCTGCTGAACATCGTCGAGCGCTGCGGCGACGTCCGCACTGGCGAGATGTTCCTCGGTCGAGCGCCCCGCTGGACCGATACCGAGCGCATCCCCCAGATAGGTCCGCAGGACCGATGCCACCTCGTCGTGGATGTTCTCGTTCCGCCCGGCGTCGTCTTCGGCGAGCGCATGGAGCCGGGCCCGGGCCAGCTGCGCGGGCGGCGCGGGCGCGGACGCCGCTTCGCGTCGGCGAACGATCCACCTCGAAAACGACCAGAACCCGGCGCCGATGAGGGCCATCACGAACGTCACCAGGACGATCCAGTCCTGCCATCGGAACGGGCGCGGGAACAGCGGTCCGGGGAGCTCCGCCGCGCCCTCGTCGTCGGCGAGTAGGGACGAGGTCACGATCAGCTCGATCGGTTCGCTCGTGACTTCACGCACGGGTCCCACCCCGACGGCCACCCGCAGCGTCACCGGGGGGATCTTCACCTTCGATCTCTCGAACGCGTAGGCCCGATAGCGGCGGGTCTCGATGATCCGCCCCTCGTTCTCCTGCCGGGTGGCCTCGGTCAGGCGGACCGCGAGTGGCGCCAGCGCGGCGTCATCCCAGGGCTCGGGCATCAAGCTCCGCTTCCAACCGCGCACCACCGTGAGCGAGAAGGCCTGGCCGAACGCGACGGAATCAACCTGGACGATCACCCGGATGGACAGCAGGTCGGGCGGGTCCGCGAAGGTGGGAGATGAGCCGGCGACACCGCCGCTCGGCGAATCTCCGCCTGCCCCGGCGACCACCCCCGCGGCAACGATCATCGCGACCGCGGCGAACGCCAACCGTGCCTTCATCGCCGCCCTCCGCGCTGCTCGCGCATGCGAAAGAACCGCGAGATCGGCCGTGCGATCGCGTCGGGGTCATGGGTCCGCGGGATGGACACGTCGATGCGGTCGACCCGGAGCCGGGTCAGGACGGTGTCCGTCTCCGAGCGCCACGCCGCGACGCGCGACCCGTACGCATCGCGCGCTTGCCGGTCGCCGAAGTCCACGAGATGAACCTCGCCGCTCTCCGGATCCCGAACGCGAACCAGACCGCGCTCCGGCGGGGTCATCTCGGGCAGCAACAGTCGCACGGCGATCACGTCGTGTCGTAGTGCGCATCGGGAAAGGGCCTCGGCCCATCCCGAGGTCAAGAAATCGGAAACGAGGAACAGGACGGATCGCCCTCTCACCGCACGCAACGCGAGCTCCAGCGGCGGGGCAAGGTCCGTCTTGCCAGCGGCATCCGGCAACCACAGACAGTCCCTGATGATGCGCAGCACGTGCGCCGCCCC
Source organism: Planctomycetota bacterium (assembly GCA_002687715.1). Lineage (GTDB taxonomy): Bacteria > Planctomycetota. Next base: position 14,145 of record NZBC01000022.1, read on the forward strand.
CTTCTTCGCCGGGACGAACTTCTCGACGTCGTCCCCGAACGCGATCAGCCCCACCTTGTCGTCGTTCTTGACCGCGGAGAGGCCGAGGCACGCGCACACCCGCGCGGCCGCCTGCCGCGCCGACCAGCACCCGAATCCGCCCGACATCGATGCGGAGAGATCCAGCAGAAAGAGCATCGACAGCTCTCGCTCGTCGACGAACTTCTTCACGAACGGCCGTCCGACGCGGGCGGTCACATTCCAGTCGACGGAGCGAGGATCATCGCCGTCGACGTACTCCCGAACCTCCTCGAACTCGATGCCCGAGCCGCGGAACACCGAGCTGTAGCCACCCGCCATCATCTCGGTGACGAGCCGCTTGCTCTGCACCTCGATGCGCCGCACCTCCTCCAGGAGGCTCTTGAGCTCGCGTTCGCGCTCCGCGACCATCATCGAAGACCTCGACTCCGAACGGGAGGGAAAGAGGGGAGGGAAGGAGAACCCAGGAACCCAGGAACAGAAACAGATCTCATCTGGCTCCTGGGTTCCTGGGTTCTCCTTCGCATCTCTGATCTCCTGAAGTTCCGCCGTGCAGCCTCCTAGGGTACCGGCACCGTGTCGAAGATCCGCTGGATGACGTCAACGGAAGTCAGCCCTTCCGCTTCCGCCTCGTAGGTCGTGATGACCCGGTGTCGGAGCACGTCCATGCCGATGGACTTGATGTCGTGGGGGGTTACGAAGGCTCTGCCGGCGAGGAACGCGAGGGCGCGGGCGGCCTGGGTCAGGGCGATGGACGCTCGAGGCGAAGCGCCGTAGAGGATCAGCGGTGTGAGATCACCGAGGCCGACGTCCGCGGGTGTGCGCGTCGCGAACACGAGCTCGAGCACGTAGTCGACGATCTTCGCATCGACGTACACATCGTCCAGGATGGCGCGCGCGGCCAGGAGTTGCTCCGGGTCGGCGACCGATCGCACCGTCGGCTTCTTCGTCACGGTGGCCATGCGCTCGACGATGCGGCGCTCCTCGTCCTTGTCGGGGTAGTCGACGACGACCTTGAGCATGAACCGGTCCACCTGCGCTTCGGGGAGCGCATAGGTCCCCTCCTGCTCCAGTGGGTTCTGCGTGGCCAGCACCAGGAACGGCGAGGGCAGCGGACGGGTCTCGCCGGCCAGCGACACCGTGCGCTCCTGCATGGCCTCGAGCAGCGCCGACTGCACCTTGGCGGGTGCCCGATTGATCTCGTCGGCGAGGAGGAAGTTGGTGAACACCGGGCCTTGTCGAATGGTCCAGTCGCCCGTCTTCGGGTTGTAGACCTGGGTTCCCACGACGTCCGAGGGGAGCAGGTCGGGCGTGAACTGGATACGGCGAAACGTACCGCCGAGCGCCGTCGCGAGGGCCTGCACCGCCAGCGATTTCGCGAGCCCGGGGACCCCTTCGAGGAGCACGTGACCGTCTGCGAGGAGCCCGATGAGCATCCGCTCGACGAGCGCCGACTGTCCGACGATGACCTTCTCGACCTCCTGGGTCACGTCACGCAGGAATGCGGCGTGCTGCTGGATGCGATCGGCTACCGCGGGCGCGTCATCGGGCACGGGGCTCGGGCTCCTGCAAAACAAGACGGGGAAATGAAGCGCCCCCCCACTTCGACTGTTAGAGAGGGGGAACCGGTCAGGCGACCGGCCCCAGCCCGCCTCGGCGTTGCCGCGTCCGACGCCGCACGCTACGCTCGAAGGTAGCTCCTTGCTGGATCCTAACACGCGCCAGAGACTTATGACCATGACCGCGACCCGGCCAACCCTTCGTGTTCTCGTCATCCTGATCGCCCTGTTCCCGAGCTTCGCGACGGAGTTCCTCCCCGCGCAGGTCCCCGGCGTCAGCCGCGAGCAGATGTGGCCCGCACCGACCGCCGAGGATTGGAAGAAGCCCTGCCTCATCACCTGGCAACGGACGTGGGACGACGCCGTCGCCCTCTCCAAGGAGACGGGGCGCCCGATCCTCGTCTGCGTGAGCATGGACGGCGAGATCGCGAGCGAGCACTACGCAGGCATCCGGTACCGCCAACCGGACATCGCGAAGCTGTACCAGCCCTACGTGACCGTCATCGCGTCGACCTACCGCCACACGCCACGCGACCACGACGAGAAGGGGCACCGGATCCCCTGCCCGCGCTTCGGCGGGGTCACCTGCGGCGAGCACATCAGCATCGAACCGCTGCTCTTCGAGAAGTTCATGGAGGGACGACGCGTCGCCCCGCGCCACATCATGGTCTCGCTGGACGGCAAGGAGACGTACGACGTCTTCTACGCGTTCGACACGGCGTCCGTGTTCAAGACCATCGAGGACGGCTTCCTCACGTACGACAAGAAACTGCTCAAGCCGCCACGCGGCGACCGATCGATCATCGAACGCGTGATCAGCACGGACAGCCGGGACCGCAATGCGGTCGAGAAGGCGTTCCGCGCCGGAGACGAGGCGACCCGCCGCGCGCTGCTCGAGGCGGCGATCGCCCAGGGCGCCAAGGTCCCGATCGAGCTGCTGCGCCTCGCGCTGTACGGGTTCGACGTCCAGCTGAGCCAGCAGGCGCGGGAAGCTCTCGCCAAGGCCGGCACGACCGGGTCCGTCGATCTGATCTCGGACACGCTCGGCGGACCGCTCGACGAGAAGGACCGCAAGGCGTTGGTCGATGCCCTCGCTCGGCTGGGCGGCAAGTCCGACAAGGCTCGCCGGCTCTCCGTGGTCCATCGCGGCCTCGACGCCAAGTCGCAATCCGTCGACATGGGCAGCTGGTCGAAGGCTCTCCAGGGTGGTGCCACGTACTCGTCGTCGCTCGACCTCGCCGCCGTCGCAGCGCAGCTCGAGAAGCACGATGAAGTGCTGAAGGCTGGCGATCCGCACGCCCACGTCGATCTCGCGGACGCGTACCTGAAGCGCGCGGTCGAGGCCCAGGACCAGCGATCCTCGCGCCAGCTCGTCGATGCGCTCTACACGGACGCACAGATCGCCGCTAAGCGCGCGATCCAGCTCGGCGCCACCGGGTGGCGAGCCAACGCCGTGCTCGCCATCTCGGCGCTCCACTTCGGTGACGCCGACGAGGCCCATCAGCGCGCCGAGGTCGCCGTGAACGAGCTGCCGAAGGAGGCCACCAGCCGGACCGCGATGCTGGTCCTCGCCCTGTTTGCCGAAGCGCGGCACCACTCCATCGTCCGCGCCGTCGAGGGGAAGAAGGACTGGCCGGGTCAGTGGCTGACCGACATGCACGCAGCGCACACCCTCCTCGCCCGTCACCCGTACGGTGATGCTGGGCAGGTGAAATCGCACTATGACTTCCTGCGGTGGCTCGGGGCGTTCCGACAGGCGACGGGCTTCCTGCAGCTCGGCCTCGAGCGCTTCCCCGACGACTGGGACCTCCACGCTCGGCTGCGTACCCAGATCATGCGGCGCCGTGGGATCACGGCACTCGAGCCCGAATACGCGGACCTGATCCGCAAGAAGGGCTCCATCAAGGACCCCGATCCGAAGCCCAGAAAGCTCGAGTGGTTCGCAGGCTACGCGTCGTACATCGCGGCGGAGGGCCACCGCCGCCAGAAGGCGGCCGAGAGGGCGAAGGCCGCGTACGACCGGAGCATCGCGTTCTTCGATGAGAGCATCGTGCTCGACTCAAGCCTGAAGGACAGCGCCGACCACTACGTCGCGGTTTGCCTCGCCGGGAAGGCTCGCATCGCATTCGAGGCCCAGGACGTCGAGGCCGCCCTCGCTGGAGTCCTCGCGTCGTTCGCGCGCCGGTCCCAGTCCGCCGACTTCCTCGATGGCCTGAACCTCTCCGCCGTCGACACCGCAAAGATGGTGATGGTTCGCCTCAAGGCCGACCGGATGACCGCTCAGGTCGAGTCGCTCGAGGACGCGATGAAGAAGCTCGACCCGAAACAGCTCGAGCTACCCGCGTACGAACGAGGTGGACCCCCGCCCCAGTTCCGCGACCCGCCCCCCAACCGGCGCCGGGGTCGAAGCGGGTCCGAGCTCCTCCGCTTCGACAAGAACGGTGACGGCAAGATCCAGGCGTCCGAGCTCTCGCCCGTCCTCCGCGAGCGGCTGCTGAAGCGTTTCGACAAGAACGGCGACCGGGTCATCGACGCACAGGAGCGGGGGGTCCGACGCGAGACGTCGTGAGTTGACACGTTTGACGGCCCGTCGACACTGGGGCCATGCGATCGATCATCTTCTGGACGGCGTCTGCTCGCGTGCCGCGCTTGGTCTCGGTGGCGGCTACTCTCCTTGCCGTGGCCGCCCCGAGCGTCGGCCAGATACGTCTCGCGCACGTCTTCGGCGACCACATGGTGCTGCAACGGGACGAACCCGTGGCGATCTGGGGCCAGGCACCTGCCGGAGAGCGAGTGAGGGTCCGCTTTGGCGGGCAGTCCGAGTCGGCGCGTGCCGGAGACGACGGCTGGTGGTCCGTCAGGTTGCCGCCTCTCGTCGCCAACGCCGCGGGCCGAGAGCTGATCGTCGAGGGCAAGGACCAGGAGCCGATCGTGGTCACCGACGTCGTCGTCGGTGAAGTCTGGATTTGCGGTGGCCAGAGCAACATGGAGTGGAAGCTCCGCGGTAGCCGTGACGCAGACCTGGAGGTCGCATCGGCCGACTATCCGGGGATCCGGTTCCTTCGATTGCCCCACGTCGCCCGGAAGGACACTCAACGCGACATTCCCGTCGCCGCTGGCGAGAAGCCGCCGCACTGGCGCCTCGCGCGCGGCCCGGACGTCGGCGAGTGCACAGCCGTCGGGTACTACTTCGCGCGGAGGCTTCATCGAAGCCTCCGCGTCCCCGTCGGCCTCGTCGACACGTCGTGGGGGGGAACCATGGCGCAGCACTGGGTGTCCAAGGAGACGCTTGGCCGCATCGATCGAATGAAGTCCTATTTCAAGTCGTGGCTCGAGCGGCAGGAAGAATGGGACGAGGTCGGTGGAGAGGAGGGCGCCGCTCGGCGTTTCGACGAAGCCGTGGCGGCCTGGCAAGAGGCGAAAGGCAAGGCGGCGGCAGACGGCAAACGCGCCCCTCGACGTCCTCGGCGCGACGCGTTCGCCGATCCGTCGACACAACGGCACCCCGGCGGGATGTTCGCCGCGATGATCGCACCCATCGCGGCCTACACCGTCCGCGGGGTCCTCTTCTACCAGGGCGAGAACAACGCCTTTGGAGAGTCCTGGAAGCCGTTTCCCGTGACCTTCCCCGCCGTCATCTCGGATTGGCGCACGGCGTTCGGGAAGCCGAAGCTCCCGTTCGGACTCATCCAGATCGCGGGCTGGAGCACCCGCCGCTCCATGACCTACGACATGAACCACCACACGAACATCGTTCGTGAGGTGCAGCATCGAGTCTGGGAGACGACGGAGCATACGGGCTTGATCGTGACCTACGACGCGAACTCCAACGGCAACATCCACCCCCGTCGCAAGCTGCCGGTCGGCGGGCGGTCGGCCCGCTGGGCGTTGTCGACCGTGTACCAGAAGACGGATGACCGCGGACGACCGATCGCATGGCGGGGCCCGGTCTACGAATCCATCAAGGTCACGGGGAAACGAATCCTCGTCAGCTTCAGCGACGAGACCGACGACGGCCTCCGTCTCGACCAGGATGCCGCCCTCGGGTTCTACGTCGCGGGAGAAGATCGCGTCTTCCACATCGCCGACGCGCGGGTCCGCAAGCGCGACGTCGAGGTCTGGAGCGACGCGGTCAAGGCGCCCGTCGCGGTTCGCTACGCCTGGTCGAACCTCCCCCTCGGCACGCTCCTGAACGGTCGCGAGCTCCCGGCCTACCCCTTCCGATCCGACGACTGGCCGCTGGTCCCACACCAGTCCACGGGCAGCTACGAGCTTGCCCGGCCGCCCCGCGAGCCGTAGCGCCCCCTCCACCCCGATGAAGGCGATCTGCTCGTCGGGAGCGCGGACCTCCAGGGCGTGTGAGGCAATCCGCCCTGTCGGGAGCGCGGACCTCCAGGTCCGCTCAGGATTCGGATCCGCTCCTTCTCGCGGCGAGTCGGCCATGCGCGTTCGGACGCCCTTGCAGTCGGCGGCTATCGGGCGAGTGTCTGTATCGAGGCGCGACGCGAACTACCCAGGCCGGACCTGGAGGTCCGCGCTCCGGCCGCGAAGC
>NZBC01000023.1 GCA_002687715.1 Planctomycetota bacterium
AAGAACTGACGCCGGGAGCGCGGACCTCCAGAGCGTGTGAAGGAATCCTCTTCTGCCGGGAGCGCGGACCTCCAGGTCCGCTCCGGCGGCGAAGCCGAGTCCGGAATCAGCGCGGACCGGGAGGGCCGCGCTCCCAGCGAAGAAAAGCGGGCCGGTCACCCGAAGGTGACCGGCCCGGCTCGCGGATCAGAGTTGGAACTCATCGAGGACGCCCCGTCCCGCCTCGGAGGGACGTCGCTGGTCGACCGACCTTCCTCTCGTGCTTGCTGCCTGCCTGGAGTTGCCTTTTGGTCGCCGGAAAGAACCCGGCATTCCCCGTGTGTCTCGGTCGACTCGGGAGTTCCTGGAAGTCATCTCTCACCAGGTACGACGGATGGGGTGCCAGATTGCTTCCTCGAATTTCGAACGACGTGACTGAGTCGTGACGGAGCGAGGGGAGGCGGGGCATAGGATGAGTCCATGAAGACCTTGGGACTCACGTGCGTGGTGGTGTGCGTGCTGGTCGTAGGCGGGCTCGGTCAGCCGAAGCCCATCCTGAGCCTGGCGGAGAAGGAGGCGGTCGAGGTCCTGCTGCAACGGTCACCGCAGACGTGGTCGAAGGGGATGCCGGCGGTCCGGGAGATCCTCCGCACGCGGACCGCGGTCGCTCTAGAGTACGTCGTGAATCGAACGCAGGATGGGACGGCCGTGCCCGGGCTGTTCGGGGAGAGCCAGATCCACTCCGTCTGTGGCAACGCGTTGACGTTGCTCGAGCGCCTGACGACGGTCCACGTGTGCGGATTGAAGCGGAAGTGGATCGGCTTCAACACCCACGACCACCGCGGCCAGGCGCCGTCGGAGAAGGACGTGCGCAATCCGTGGAAGCAGTGGCTCGCAGTGCGCGAACCGATCGACGCCAACACGTGGTTCTGGGGTCTGTCGTACGCAGAACTCGAGCCGGTAGTGGCCGCGTTGCGGATGCCCTCGGGTCGGTGGGACGCTCGGGTCCTCGCTCCCGTGCGGTTGCTCGGGAAACGGGTGTATCCGTATCTCATCGACAAGCTCGGCGACGACGGATGGGGCGCCGAACGACAGCGGCTTTGCGACCAGGCGAACCGGCTGCTCGGAAAGCTCACTGGCCACGATGCGCAGGAGATCCCTGCCCTGAGGCTGCTCGCCCTGTCCGCCGACGACCCGCGCCGTCGCGGCGGGCTCGTGGAAGCGCAGAACCAGGCCAACATGCGTCACGCGCGGGAGACCTGGCTGGTGAAGCTGCTGGCGCCCAAGTGACGCCGCTGCTCACGCGACGATCTGCGCCCGGTCGTCGTTGATGGAGTCGATCCGGCACATGGTCGATCCTCCCGTCGCTTGACGTCAAACGCTACGGCGGGGTTGGCCGCGATTCTCAGCGCGGGAACAGGTGCGTGGCCTCCGAGGAGCCGAAACGAAGACGTACGATCGAGCGTTGGTTCGTGACCATGATGACGTGATCGTCGTCGGGGAAGCCGAGGACTTCGGGGTCGAAGCCCAGGTTCGGCTCGGTGTGGCCGTTGGCCGGCACGAGGAGTGCGCGCTCGAGGTCGAGCCGGGCCAGGGTCGTGCCGCCTTCGTCGTGGATGCGGACTGCGAGGTGGCCGGATGGAGTCCGAAGACGCGGGGAGGACCACGGGCTGAGCCCGCGGACCGGGGCGTGCCCGCGGTTCGTGATGCCCAGCGGGGTTCGGGTTCCGTCCGTCGCGTCGACGATCCACAGGCGACCGAGGGTCTCCTGGATCGAGTCCCTGACGACAACGCGTCCGTCGTCCGTCGCGAAGAGAACGCGGTCCGCGTCCGTCAGCCAGGGGGGCGTGACGGTCGTGTCCGTCAACGGATCCCACAGTGTCCACCGAGACGGAGCCCAGAAGCCGAGCTGCCAGTGCAGCCACCCCGTCGGGAGGATCGCCATCAGCAGGGAGTCTCGCTCATAACGATAGGGGATGAGCCGATCCCGATAGCGATCGTAGAGTTCGTAGTGTTCGATGCCCCGACCCACTCGTGCGGGGACGCGTGTCAAGCCCCGGAAGTGCACCGTCCACATGCACTCCGGATCCTGCGCCACGAGGTCCACGGGTCCTTCCGGCCCGTCGGTGCGCAGTGCGTCGTTCCATATCCAGGCGCGCCGCCCGTCGGGAAGCCGCCAGGGTGCGAATTGCCTCGTGAAGAGTTCGGTGTCGGTGCTGGTTCCGATCGTCTTGGGCAGCGAGAGCCTGCTCCCGTAGCCACCGTCGACCTCTTCGTAGGCTCCGGTGGTCAGGTTGATCCGGATCGGGATCGCTTGCTTTGGTTGGCGCCCCATCAGGTCGCGAGTCTGCGGGTTCAGGAGGTGCACCCACACGGTCTCCCCGTCCGCATCGAGATAGCCCGCGACCATACGGATACCGGGGTCGCGCGGATCAGGGTGCCGCCACGCGAGCACGCGGTGGGTGCTCCAGCCCCACACCGGGAGCGACAGCAGGATGAGCAGCGGAACCCCGGCGAGGGCGGGAGTCCACGCGCGGCCCTCGAAACGGCCGCCACGAATGAACGACCAGGCGCCGACCAACAGCGGAGCGAGCACCAGGTACGCACCGACCGCGACCAGGTCGACGAGGTGGTACGCGAGATCCGGCGTGATCTCCACCGCCCACCACACCGGCAGCGCGAGCAGCGCGAGAAGCGCCGCCGCGGCCGGGATCGCGATGAGCTGGGCGCGCAGCCACGTGGAGACGCACTGCACCCAGAATCCCCCGACGAACACCGCGAGGCTCAGCCACAGCGGCAGCTCGTAGGACGCCAACGTCGTGGGTCGCCACGCTTTCTCCGGAATGCACAGCCGCAGTCCCTCGGCGCAGGCGGCGCCGTAGAGAAACGCGAGCGGCGTGACGATCGTCACCAGGAGCAGCTTGGCGAACCAGGGGCCGGCGAGGGTCCCGGGCAGCCTCCGTGCGAAGCTGCGGCCGAGGTCGCGGGAGGTCAGCGCAGGTGTCGTCGTCATCACCGTGATGGCGATGGCGACGAGTCCCATCCAGGGTGCGAACCCGGACTTGCCGACGTGCTTCGCCGGGAAGTAGAACATCGCTCCGAGTCCCACGAGCGGGATGAGGACGAGCAGCGTGACGAGGAGGCGGCGGTTCTCGCGCCACTCGCGCCACAGGTTGATTCCGACACGGTTCACGAGAGCACCTCCTGCGGGTCGACGGCATCGACGTAGGCGTCGCGCAGTCGCGATACGTCGCGAGCGGATTCAGGAGCGCGCTCGATCACGTCCTCGAACGTCCCGTGGCGGGCGATGCGGCCGTCCGCCATGATCGCGACCCGATCCGCGATCCGCGACGCGACGTCGAGGTCATGGGTGGTGCACAGCACGGCGCGATCGGCGTCCCGGAGCTCGCCGATGATTCCTCGCAGCACGTCCTCGCGGGCGATCGGGTCGAGCCCTGCGAACGGCTCGTCGAGGAGCAGCAGCGGGGGTCGAATCGCGAGGGCGGCAGCGAGCATGGCCTTCATGCCCTGGCCGCGCGACTGCGTTGCGATCGGTGTCCGGTCGGGAATCGCGAGGACGTCGGCGAGTCGCGACGCTTCCGCGGCGTCCCAGGAGGGATACCACGCGGCGCAGATCCGGTAGACATCGCGCAGCGTCATCCACGCGGACACGTCGGGCACGTCGGGCACGTAGCCGATCTTCTCGCGGGCGTGGCCGGGGTTTCGCGCCGGGTCGATCCCCGCGATCCGGATACTTCCCCCGTCCGGCCGCACCAAACCCATCGCGCAGCGCAGCAGCGTGCTCTTGCCTACTCCGTTGGGACCGAGGAGCACCGTCACCTCTCCGGGTTGCACGTCCAGGTCGGTTCCGTCGAGGACGGTCTGACGGCGGAACCGCTTGACCACGTTCTCGCAACGCAGGATCGCTTCACTCATGGGACTCTCCTCCGGTCGGCACCGCTGGGTCAACGGTCGGGGTCTGGATTGCCGATCGGGTGATCACCTCATCGAGGATCGCGCGGAGCGCATCCTCGTCGTGACCCGCGCCGACCGCGTCTTCGATGGCGTGGCGCACGGCCTCGCGGGTCGCGTCGCAGCGGGTCGATCGGGCCAGGCCGGGACCCTCTTCCGTCACGAACACGCCAGCGCCGTTCCGTCCGTACACGACACCCCGCAGTGCGAGCTCGCGGTACGCCTTCGAGATCGTGTTCGGATTCACCATCGCCGTGACCGCCAGCTCCCGAACGCTGGGGAGCCGGTCCGATGCCCGCAGCTCACCCCGGGCCAGCGCATCGAGGACGAAGTCCACGACCTGGCGCGACGGCGGGGTGTCCCGGTTCGGATCGACGGTGCAACGCATCGACCGTCCTATCGCGCTAGGACGGTGGTGCGCTTTACGTGGCTGTGGTGACGGGATTCCCGGGCTGCGCGTGGGATAGAGGGATGCCGTCGTCTCCGGGTGAGTCCACCCGGCAGAGACAGGAGGGATCAGTGGCCGCAGATGAACTTCCAGCGACCCGGCACCGTCACCCTCCGAGAGCGCACCTCCCAGCGGCCCTTGTCGCGGACGGTCTTGTAGTAGCCACGGCGAACCAGGGTCTGCACCGGATTACCGCCCGGGCCGTAGGTGGTCTTGTACTTGGCCGGTACCCAGATCCGTCGCGCGGCGCCTTTGATCCAGACGCGGTCCTTCACCGTGCGGGTCGTGGGCGGGGCCCACCTCTTGCAGTTCGAGGTATGGACGTGCTGACCCGACTGGGCTGGCGCGAGGCTCGCGACGTTCCACGCGATCAGGGCAGCGAAAGCGCTCACCATGATTGTCCGTGTCGTGCCGCGCATCGATGGTCTCCTGGCCTCCGAACCGTCCCAAGGGACGTGATTGGAAGATGACGCAGTCCGCGTGCCGCGTTCATTGTCCCAACGCAATTCGTCCACAAAGAACGACTGATATGAGGTTTGAGAACATCGCTGGCGCGGCACCAAACGCTGACGCAATCGGGCATGTCCCCAGGAGGAGACACCTGGCGGCAGCGGCTGACCTCGGGGGAGGACAGTTGCGGGCAAACCGCGCGCGTTCGCACTTTTTCCGGAACGCGGCTCTCACCTGCCTGCGCGGCCCCGTACAAGCCAACGAGTTTGCCGAGGGTCGCCATGCCCTTCGGAAGGACGCGGCAGCGTCCGCCGTCAGTTCTCACACTGGCCACAATCAAGAGACGGACCACAATCAAGAGACGGACCGCGATCGAGAGCTACATGTCACGCACGGCCCCGACCGGGCGTCTGATGGGAAAGAAGCTCGAGAGGGGATCTTCCGGCCAATGCGCCGGGGATCGAGAGGACAAGATGCGCATTCTGAGAGGAACAGAACGCACTTCGGAACCTGCCCGGTGGATCGGGCGTGGCGGTCAGGCGCCCGCTCGACGGAGAGCACCCAGGTTCGCAGGACACGACCCAGGAGGATCCCCTCGCCTCTATTCGCACCGTCGCCTTGACGACGATGCCGACCGCAAGCACCCGGGCCGCTCCCTTCACGCCATCGTTCCCCCGGCGTGCGGGGCTTCGGACCCTGGATGGACGCCCGCGAATGGACGTCGCCAAGGAAGCGCTGACGCGCATTCTCCCCGGCCTCGAGAGCCCGGGGCTGGAGGTCGGACTCCTGGCCTACGGCCATCGTCGCAGCAAGGACTGCGAGGACGTGGAGCTCATCGTCCCCCCCGCGACCGGGGTCACCGGCGCGATCGCCGAGGCCGTCGGGCGTCTCGCCCCTCGTGGCAAGACTCCGCTCGCGGCTTCGATCGCCAAGGCGGGTGAGATCCTGCAGAGCGCCGGCGACGTCCCGTTGCGCCTCATCGTCCTCACCGACGGTCTCGAGACTTGCGGCGGCGACGCCTCCGCAGCCGCTCGCGCCGTTGCCGCCTCGGGCGTCGACGTGAAGGTCCAGGTCATCGGCCTGGCCATCGACGACACCTCCCGCGGCCAGCTCGAGGCCATCGCCAAGTCCGGCAAGGGTGAGTTCTTCGATGCCCGCGACGACAAGGCACTCGCCAAGTCGTTCCAGAAGGTGAAGCAGGAGATCGTGGAGAAGGCCGAGAAGGTCGAAGCCAAGCCGGAGCCGAAGCCGGAGCCGAAGCCCGAGGCCGAGAGCTCCGTGCTCTTCAAGGACGACTTCAACGGTGAGGAGCTCGGCAGTGACTGGAAGGTCCTCAACCCGAACGAGGAGCTGCTCGTCGTCGACGAGGGCAACGCCCTCCTGTTGTCCGAGATGAAGAACAAGGACGGGATCTTCCCGAACACCTTGGAGCTCATGAAGAAGCTCGACGGCGACTTCGATCTCGAGGTCACCCTGGACGTTCACTTCAACCTGGCCGGTCCCTGGACCGGTGGTTACGGGTCCAATGGCAACCCGCAGCAGCTCCGCATCGAACTCGGTCAGAGCGCCAAGCGTCAGGTCTACGTCGAGTACGTCAACCACGGCTACAGCGGCTGCTGGCTCTCCACCCCCATCTTGGGGTCGATCACCAAGTCTGGCGACGTCCGCAAGGCCGGTCCGAGCGTGAACTGGACCCGGGGCGTCCTCGAGCACCAGGCGAAGCTCGTCGTCAAGATCACCAAGCGCAAGCACACCCTGAAGGCCTTCATCAAGCGCACCTCCAAGCTCGAGAAGGACGAGAAGTGGGTGGAGCTGGGCTCCTTCCGGATGCTCAAGTTCAAGCCGAAGCTGCGCCTTTCGGTCGGCAACAACTGGAAAGGCCAGCCCTCGACCGAGATGCTGGTCGACCAGGTCGTCATCCGGCGTCCGTAGGCTGAACGGCGGCGGCGTTCGGGCGCGAATGCCAAAACACCGCTGCTGATTCTCCACAGTCAATCCACAGCCCGGACTCTCGCCGGCAACGGCTTCCGCCGTTGCCGGCGCCGCGCGTCGGGGTTCGTGCGTGACAGCCGGTTCGGGCGGCGTCAGGCGCGTGGTATAAGGCGCTCGGAGGGGGACTCTCCCCTCCGGGAGGATCTCGCGCATGACGCCGGCCCAGGATCTCTTGGCGATCAACACCATCCGCGGTCTGGCCATGGACGCCGTCCAGGCGGCCAACTCCGGTCACCCCGGGACCCCCATGGGGCTCGCACCGCTGGGCCACCTCATCTTCTCGCGGCTGCGCCGTCACGATCCCGCGCATCCGGAGTGGCCCGACCGCGACCGGTTCATCCTGTCTTGCGGGCACGCGTCGATGCTGCAATACGCCCTGCTGCACCTGTGCGGCTACGACCTCTCGCTGGACGACGTGAAGGACTTTCGCCAATGGGAGAGCAAGACGCCCGGCCACCCCGAGTACGGGCACACCGCCGGCGTCGAGACGACCACCGGCCCGCTCGGTCAGGGCATCGGTAACGGCGTCGGTATGGCCATGGCCGAGCGGCACCTCGCCGCGCGCTTCAACCGCGATGGCTGCGAGCTCTTCGACCATCGGACCTGGGTCATCGCGTCCGACGGTGATGTCATGGAGGGGGTCGCGGCAGAGGCGTCGTCGCTCGCAGGCCACCTCGGGCTCGGCAAGCTCATCGTCTTCTGGGACGACAATTCCATCACCATCGACGGCGGCACCGAGCTCTCGTTCACCGAGGACGTCGTCGCTCGCTACGAGGCGCTGGGCTGGCACACCGAGCACGTTGCCGACGTCAACGACCTCGACACCCTGCAGGCAGCCGCTGAACGCGCGGTCGCCCAGACGGGGAAGCCGTCGTTGATCCGTGTCCAGACGGTCATCGGCTACCCATCGCCGGGCAAGAGCGGGACGTCGGGCGCCCACGGCGCTCCGTTCGGAGACGAGGAGATCCGCAAGACCAAGGACGTCATGAACTGGCCCCAGGAGCCGTTCCACGTTCCGGACGAGGTCGCCGCGCTCGCACACGAGGTCAAGGACCGTGGCGCGACGCTGTCGAAGGACTGGGATGACCGTCTCCGCAGCTATCGCGAGGCGTTCCCCGACGACGCCGCCGCGCTGGAAGCGACGCTCGCGGGTGAGCTGCCCGGCGGATGGGACGACGGCCTGCCGACGTACGACACCGACGCGAAGGGCCTCGCGACGCGCAAGGCCTCGGGGCAGGTACTGAACGCGATCGCCCAGCGCGTGCCCAACCTCATCGGCGGGTCATGTGACCTC
>NZBC01000024.1 GCA_002687715.1 Planctomycetota bacterium
ACGCCGTCGCCAGCCGGACCGTGTTCTCGGGGTAGAGCTCGCAACGCTCGCGGTCGAACGTCATCAGCCCGAGGACGCGATCGCCCACCAACAACGGGACGACCATGCAGGAATGGCCGGGCGGAAAGTCGAGCACGCCGTCGAACGGATCGCCATCACCGTGGCTGTGGTCGTGCTCGGTGAACACCCGCGTCTGCCGCTTCTCGATCGCGTCCTGGAGCGACGGGAAGTCCTTCAGCGAAAGGACGTGATTACGCACGCGCGGTCCGTCGAGACGTCCGTACGCCGCCCGCACCCGCAGCTCATCGCTCCGAAGCTCGAACACCGCTGCGAGGTCGAACGGCAGCACCCCCTCGAGCGCGGCGAGCGCCTCGGCGAGCAGGTCGTCGATCTCGTCCGCCGAGGCGGCGCGCCCGGCTGCCGCCCGAACGTCCTCGGTGAGATCGATCAGCGGGCGAAGTCGACGGGAGGTGTTGGGCATGGCGCCATCCATCACGACATCTCGGGGCAAACCACAGAACCCCGCTATTTCGGGGGGAGAACCGCGAAATCCCGGGACCGAAGCCACCCCCGCCCCGCCGTGATCAGGCCTAAGATGCTCTCCCACGGTTAGTTCGGGGACTCGTTCTTGCATGGGTCCCGGGCTTGCTTTCGGTGTCCTTCGCAAAGCCCAGACCGGGCGCCCCCCGGTCCCACCCCAACCAGAAGGAGAGCCCCGTGAGCCGCAACAGAAACCGCAGGCGCTTCCTCGCAGACGTCGGCGCCGGCCTGGTCGTGGCCAGTCTCGGCCCGGTGATGGCCCAGGATCTCGGCATCGACCGCGCGTTGACCGAGGTCGATCCCGTGCCCGCCACGGACGATCGCCTCACGCCGCTCGTCGACCTCATCCTCGAAACACCACCGGCGAAGCTGCAGCCGATGCTCGTGAAGCGCCTCAAGAGCGGTGCTCTCGATCTGCAACGCATCGTGGCCGCCTGCGCGGTCGCGAACGCAATCAAGTTCAACGGCTACGACTACGACGGCTACCACGGGTTCATGGCGCTGGACCCCGCGCTCCAGATGTCCAAGGAGCTCGACGCCACCCACGCCCCGCTGCCCGT
Source organism: Planctomycetota bacterium (assembly GCA_002687715.1). GTDB lineage: Bacteria > Planctomycetota. Next base: position 1,101 of record NZBC01000024.1, read on the forward strand.
GCTCAAGGTGGTCTGGCGGAACGCGGCTCGCATCCAGAAGCTGGGCGGCGCATCGTCGCGCAGGCAGCACACGATTCCCGCGGGCGCCCTTTCCGGGGACGGCGGCATCAAGCTGCGCAACGCGACCCGGGCCCAGGACATCGAAACGGCGGAGAAGCTGCTCGCGTCAGGCGCGAAGAGCAACGCCGCCCGGTTCGACCTCCTGCAGCCCACGATCCAGGACGGGACCGACGTTCACCGCGTCGTCCTCGCGTGGCGCTCCTACGAGATGATCCGTAACGCCGGCGACGCGCGCGGCCTCACGCTGCTGCGCCAGTGCGCGGGGTTCGCGGTCGATCGTACGCGCATGGACAAGCACAACCACCGTTCGCCATCGCCCGTGCGCAAACTCGTCCCGGCCCTGATCGCGGAGTTCGGACTCGAGGACTTCCAGCCTGGCAAGCGCGTCGCCGACGACCGGTGGGTCACTGCGCTCGGTCGCGCCATCTACGACGGAACCCCGGCGAACTCCGCCCGCCTCGTCGCCCGGGCTCTGAAAGCCGGGTACGGGTTCGAGGACGTCGGCGCCGCCGCCTCGCTGGCGTCCAACGAGCTCATCCTGCGCCAGGTCCGCGACCGCCGCGGCAACCTGAAGGTCCACGGCGCGTCCAGGGGCGTGCACGCCACCGACGCGACCAACGCCTGGCGAAACATCGCCCGGGTCTCGAAGCCGCGCCACGCTGCCGCCAGCCTCATGATTGCTGCCTACCATGCCTGCAAGGACGGACTCTACCGCGGGACCGACGCCCTCCCACATGCGAAGCACCTGGCGGCGGTCACCACGCAGGAGCCGGCGAAGCTCCTCGACCGGATGGCGAGCTGCATCCGCGACCAGGACCACGGGGGCACGACGGCGGCCATCCACCGTTATCTCGGTCTCGGCCACGACGAAGCCGCGCTGCGCGCGAAGATGATCCCGTTCGCGCTGGCCGACGACGGCTCTCTCCACCACGAGAAGTATTGGCGCACGCTACGCGAGGAGACGGCCGCCGCGCGACCGGCGCACCGCCCGCTCTACTACGCATCGATGGGCCGGGTCCTCGCCAGCGGCTACGGCGTCCCCGCCCCTGGGGTGGCGGAGGCGCGGGCGCTGCTCGGAGTTTGACCGAACCGGCTCCTGAGGGCGGCGGAGCGCGGACCTCCAACTCTGCCGGGGGCGCGGACCTTCAGAGGCTGGTTAGTTCAGCGTCGCCGGGTAGCCACTGGCGAGCGTCCAGGTGACGGTGGCGTTGGACAGGTCCGTCCCCGACGAGAAGAGCTCGTAAACGACCTGCTGCGTCAACGGCACCTGCGGGCCCGTCACGTCGAGAGCTTGGAAGAAGCCCAGGTTGCCGCCCGGAGCGAGCGCGACCATGGCCTGCGTCGTGTCCACCTGCCCGTAATCCATGGCGATGCTGCCGACGTTGCCGGCCTGCGTGAACGCGATCGAGAACGTATTCGTGTTGCCCTGGTTGTAGTTGGTCACGGCGTCGTAGCAAACGGCGAACGACGCTGCTCCGTCCGTGTACCAGCTGACGGTACCCGCCTGGTTCGGCGAGAGGTCGTCCCAGAGCCCCGCGATACGCGGCGGCCCCCCCCACAGGTTCACCAGGCTCTCCGTGAAACCCGTGTCCGGCTGCCCGAACGTGAGGTATCCGTTCGACCCTACGTACACGTTGGTCCAGGTCGATCCGTAGAACGACATCGGGAACCCGTGCGTCTGCAGCACCGAGTCGTCATCACCGAGCAGGAACGGCGTGGCGTTGCCGCAGAAGTTCCCGTTCACCTCGAGCTGCGCCGCCTGCGAGAGGAAGATCCCGTCCGCACTGAAGGCGGAGACGATACCGGCCTGGACCGAGATCGTGATCGGGAACGGCGGCGCGTTGAAGTTCAGGGTGAACGAGGTCGGCCACGTGGGCCACGTGGGGACCTGCAAGCCGGCGAAGAACACGAGGTTCGGATCGGTGAGATCGATGTTGACCTTCTGGTTGGCGATCGGGGTCGCGGCGCCGCCGTTGTTGGCCGCCACGACCGGACGGGTGCTGATCAAGGCATCCCAGATCGTGGTCGACCCGAAGATGCTGGTGAACGCGAGTCCCGTCGGTTCCGAGAACCCCTTGTTCACGATGACCGGCGGGCCGTACGGCGACGTCAGGGCGGCCCCGTCGAAGGTCGCACCCAACCATCCGGAGTTGAGCTGCCACTGCGGGAGGTTCGAGCAGTTCTGGCCCACGCTGACGACGAACGGCGTCGACGCGCCGCCGCCGGGCGACGGGTTCTCGACCGTGACGTCGGCGCAGGTGAGGCTCGTGAGCAGGCTCGACGGCACGGTCGCCGAGAGCTGGGTCGGGTTGAGGTAGTTCGTCGTGAGCGGGCTGCCGTTCCACAGGACGCGACTGCCCTGGACACCGAGGGAACCCGACGGACCATCGTGGAAACGCGTGCCCGTCACGGTGATGCTGCTGGTGCCCGATCCGATACTGAACGTGTCCGGCGTCACGTTCGTGATCGTGGGCGCCGGCGGCTGGCCATACCGCGCTGCGATGCCCTGCCCATCGAGGACGGTCATGTAGCTCCGGTTACCCATCTGGTTCGTGAACTGCGTATAGCCCGGGTTCGCAGAGATCGTGGGCTGCCCGTTGGAAGAGAAGTCGTAGTTGTCGTAGTGCATGATCGACGCGAAGTCGTATGCACCGACGGTCGTGCCCGAGTTCTGCGAGAAGTTGCCCGAGGCGCCGCTCTGGATGTTGGCGAAGTTGATCGTCACGTACGTGTTCCGATCAGGGCGGGACTGCTCGTGCATGAACCCGAGCGCATGGAACAGCTCGTGGCAGATGACGTACTTGAAGCTCCAGCTGACCATGTTGAGGGTCTGCCCCCCTCCGATCATCCCGACGAAGGAGTTGTTCCCGCTGGAGCTCTGGATGTGGATGTAGTTGAACTGGGTCGTCCGTTCGATGAAATCCACGTTTGCGATGGCCTCGATCTCCGCCATCGCATTGAGCGTACGGGTGCGATTCGTGGTGCTCACGTTCCCATCGAACTCGTAGTACACGTTGCCGCCCGTCCACGGCGTGCCCTGGTAGGCGGATTCGGCGCCGATCGCCCAGGTCGGGAGCACCATGTCGTCGACCAGCACGTAGCCCTCGGGAGGTTGCCACTGGGCGGATGCGGCGGCACTGCAGAACAGAAGCAGAGCGAGGGCGGGGATGAAGCGGGAATACATGTTCGCGGGAGCTCCAGGAGCAGGATAGGACCGGGGCGCACGTCTTGGGATTGTCGTCGGCTCCGGTATTTGACGCTGCAGCGCCCACCGGCGACCCTTGCATTCTACCCAACCCCGATGGGCCGAACGAAGGCGGACCACGCCCGAGAGACCAAAATGTCCAAGACTCCGCTGCTCATGATCCCTGGCCCGATAGAAATCTCGGATCGAGTCCGGGAGGCCGCCTCCTCACCGCCACCGAGCCACGTGTCGCCGGCGTTGATCGAAGCATTCGGGACCTCGATCGAGCAGATGCGCAGGGTCTGGCTCGCCGCCGCGGATTCTCAGCCGTTCGCCATCGCGGGGAGTGGAACGATCGCGATGGACGTGGCCGTCGCGAACCTGGTCGACCCCGGAGATCGCATTGTCCTCGTCGACACGGGGTACTTCTCCGAACGGATGCGACGGATGCTGGAGCGCCGTGGGGCCGACGTCACGGTGGTCGCAGCGGCGCCCGGTGACGCGCCGTCGCTCGAAGACGTGGACACCGCGCTGACCGCCGCGCCGACGCATGCGTTGTTCGCAACCCATGTCGACACGTCGACCGGCGTCCGCGTGGACGCGCGCGGGCTCGCTGAAGTCGCCCACGCCCACGACGCGCTCACGGTTCTGGACGGCGTGTGCGCGACCGCGGGTGAGGAGCTGCAGATGGACGGGTGGGGTGTCGACGTCTACCTGACCGCGTCGCAAAAGGCGATCGGGCTCCCAGCCGGACTTGCACTGCTGGTCGTCACCAAACGAGCAATGGAGATCCGACACGGGTTGAAGAACCCGCCTCCACTGTCCCTCGACTGGCTCGAATGGCGGCCCGTCATGCAGGCGTACGAAGAACGACGTCCCGCGTACTTCTCTACGCCGGCGACGACCCTCATCCTGGCGCTCCACGCGGGGCTCGATGAGATCCTCGGCGATGCCGACGATCCCGCGACAGCCATGACCTCGCGCTTCGATCTCCACGCCCGGACGGCGGACGCCCTGCGTACGGCTTGGGGAATCCTCGGGCTGACCCTGCTCCCGGCACGCCGGGACGTCACCGCAAACACACTCAGCGCAATCTCGTACCCGGACGGGGTCGGGACCGAGCTCGTCGGCGCCATCCGGAACGAAGGCGTGATCGTCGCGCCGGGGCTTCATCCCCAATTGAGGGACACGTACTTTCGCGTGGGCCACATGGGCGACGTGCTCACGCGTCCCGCCGATGTCGCGCGCTGTGTCCGCGCCGTGGGTCTCGGACTCCGGGCCTGCGGCCAGGAGGTGGACATCGACGCCGCCCTGGCGGCCGTCGAGTAGGATCGCCCCTCTCAACGGAGCCTCCTCATGTCGCAACGCGTCCTCCTCATCGGTCTCATCCTCCTCGTCCTTCCCCTGCTCCCCGTCTTCACCCAGGACACGGCGCAGACACCGGCAGCCAAGGTCCGCGTCCTGATCATCGACGGTCAGAACAACCACGACTGGAAGGCGACCACGGCCGCGACGAAGGCGACGCTCGAGCACTGCGGTCGCTTCGTGGTCACGGTGTCGACCAGCCCGGGCAAGAAAGCCACCGCCGAGCAATGGGCCGCTTGGCGCCCCGAGTTCGGGAAGCACCAGGTCGTGCTCTGCAACTACAACGCACCCAACAAGTGGCCCGAGCCGGTGTGCAAGGCGTTTCTTGCGTTCATCGCAGCGGGCGGCGGCTGCGTCAACGTCCATGCGGCCAACAACGCCTTCCGGAACTGGAAGACGTGGAACGACCTGATCGGCCTCGGGTGGCGCAGGCCGAACTTCGGCGACCGCATCACGGTCAACGACAAGACGGGCGGGCTGAACCGGATCCTGAAGGGAGTGGGACGCGGTGCGGGTCACGGACGTCGGCACGAGTTCCTCGTCACCGTCCGCGAGAAGGACCACCCCATCATGAAAGGCATCCCCACGTGGTGGATGCACGCGAAAGACGAGCTGTATCACGGCCAGCGCGGCCCCGGTGAGAACATGACCGTCCTGTCCAGCGCGTGGTCCGATCCGAAGTCGGGCGGTACCGGCGCGCACGAGCCGATCACCTGGGTCATCCCCCACGGCAAGGGCCACGTCGTCACGACGGTCCTGGGTCACCACGGGCGCGGACAAAAGGGCCACGACGCGCTCCATTGCGTCGGCTTCCAGACGATCCTCGCGCGGGCCTGTGAATGGGCGGCCACGGGCAAGGTGACCACTGCGATCCCGAAGGGCTTCCCGAAGGACAAGAAGACGTCCATCGTGAAGCCGGGGGATGTGAACTGGGGGACCTGAGCTGGCTCTGGACCTCGTAGCGACTCTGCGCGAACTGGTCGCGATTCCGAGCGTGAACCCGATGGGACGCGCTCACGTCGTGCCCGAAGGCGCTGAGGCGCGGCTCGCGGAGCACCTGCTGAAGACGTTCGAGGCGATGGGACTCCGAGCCGCTCGCCAGGACGTTGGCCGCGGTCGCGCGAACGCCATCGGAAGGCTCGACGGCGACGTCCCGCCCGAGCACGGCGGGACCCTGGTCTTGCTCGAAGCCCACATCGACACGGTGCCCGTCGATGGCATGACCATCGACCCGTTCGCGGCCGAGGTTCGCGACGGACGCCTGTACGGCCGCGGGGCGTGCGACGTCAAGGGCGGGCTCACCGCGATGTTGGGTGCCACTGAACGGCTGGCGTCGTCGCGTCCCGAAGGCTGTCCGACGGTGGTGCTCGCCGGGTGTGTCAACGAGGAGTACGGGTTCACGGGCGCTCGGGCGCTCTGCGACTTGTTCGGTGAGTCCACGTCGATCGTCGGAGGACGACCCGACCTGGCCATCGTGGCCGAGCCGACCGGCCTGGACGTCGTCGTCGCGCACAAGGGACTCGTGCGCTGGCGATGCCGGACCCGGGGTCTCTCCGTTCACTCCTCAGCCCCGGAGACCGGGCACAACGCCATCTACGACATGGCGCGGGTCGTGACGGCGTTCCAGCGCTACCAGGCCGAGGTGCTCGACGCGGTCGGACCATCGCCCGACCTCGGAGGTCCCACCGTCAGCGTGGGCACGGTCGCCGGAGGCGCTGGGGTGAACCTCGTACCGGATCGGTGTGTCATCGAGATCGACCGGCGCCTCCTGCCGGGTGAGGACCCCGAAGCCGCGTGGCGCGACGCAAGGGACTGGGTCGACGCGGCGTCCGGCGTGCCGGCCATCCACGAGCGCCCGTTCCTCGCCGCGTCGCCTCTGGGCCGCGCGACGAACGCCTCGATCGCCGACCAGTTGCTCAGGGCCGTACGGGAGCGACGCCCCGCCGCCGCGGCTCGTGTCGTGCCCTACGCCACGGATGCGGCCCTGTTCTCCGCGGCCGGCGTTCCGTCCGTCGTCTTCGGGCCGGGCTCCATCGAGCAGGCCCACACGGCCGACGAATGGCTCCCGCTGGCGGAGCTGGATCAAGCTCGCGACGCCCTGGCCCGGTTCCTGGCCCCCGCAGCGACGCGGTGAGAGGCCCCGGGCGCGCGGACCTCCGAAGCGTGTGAAGCAATCTGCTCCGATGCGAGCGCGAACCTCCAGAGCGTGTGAAGCAATCTGCTCTGGATGGGAGCGCGGACCTCCAGGTCCGCTCTGAGTCCGGATCCGGCTGCGCTGACCTTCCCCGGTTGGTCGGACACCGGGCCTGAGGTGATGGTCAAGCAGTCCGCAGAAGGGATGGGTCTGGGGAAGGGCCTTCCCTTCTCCAGCGGAGGAGCCGCGCGAAGCTGCCCCGAACGGTCGTGACCCCGGCCCCACCAGTGGCTGGTATGCTCCTTTGTAGGTGGGGTGGAACCATCGATCCCGCTGAGAGTCCTCTCACCGCAACGCACCGCGTTCTGCGTGCACCCAACCAACTCAAGTTCGTGCGTCCATCTCGTCGCCGGGATTGCAGCCCGGGGCCGACGCACCTCCCCGTGGAGTCCCAAGACATGAAGCTCCGTTCTTCGGGAGCCCTGGTGACGCTACTCGTCCTCTCGACGATTGCGACCGCACAGTTCCCCGACATGTTCTATTACAAGTTCGACGAGCCCAGCGGCACGATGACCGCGAACCTGGCCAGCCCGGGCGTCGGCTCGATGCAGGCGCCGATCAACGGTGGCCTCGCGCTCGGCGGTACCGGCCAGTTCGGCGGCGGCCTGACCCTGAGCGGCGGCGCAGGCACGACGGACTTCGTCGACACCGGCTGGGTCACGGCACTCGGGAGCGGCAGCTGGACCATGTCCATGATGCTCGACATCAGCCAGGTCGCCGCGGTCAACCCGTTCGGGTACTTCTTCGGCGACAGCTCGGCCACGTCATTCCGTTGCTTCACCAACGGTGCGGCGGGTCTCGGGAACGTGATCATCCGCGGGCCGCTTCTCGACAACATCATCCCGGGTGGCGCCAACCAGGCCGGTCCCCAGGTCATCGCCTGGGTCCACGACGCGGCCGCCGGCGTGACCAAGGGCTACCTGAACGGCGTCCTCACGACGACGGTCAACCAGACCGCGCCCAACATCACCGGGACGGCCAACCTCAAGGTCGCAGCGTACGCGACGTCCGGAGGCCTCCCCGCGGGCGGCTTCATGGACGAGTTCCGCATGTACGGCTACGCGCTCACCGATGCCGAGATCCTGCAGACGTGGAACGTCTCTCTGCTCGACAACAACATCCTCAACCTCGCGCAAAGCGGCCCGGGCATCGGCGACCTGGCCGTCAGCCTCACCTCGCTGTCGTCCACCGCGGCCGAGGGCTTCACGTTCCTCAGCACGAACACGGTCCTGCCGGAAGGAGCCGGACCGTTCTTCGGCCTCGTTCCCGTCGGGATCACTTGGGACATCCTGAGCTACCCCTACTTCCCGGGGAACCCGTTCCACTTCCTGACCTCCGATCCTCCTCCGTTCTTCCCTCAGTCCGCGTTCATCGCGCCCCCGGGCACCATGAGCGCGCTGACCGGCCAGTCGATGGACTTCGTCTGCGTGATGCTCAACGCATTAGGCGGCTACGACAGCAAGTCCAACGTCGCCCGGATCACTTTTCAGTAGGCGATGGTTGAACCAGGACTGAACCAAGACAGGCTTCCGGCTTCGGCCGCAGGAGCAGCAGGAGAATCAGCAATGCGCTCTCTCGTGACGATCGTCCTCGTGGCGATGCTGACGACCTTCGCGGCCGCTCAGGGCGGCGGGTCGATGTGCCTGCAGTCGCCGCCGGGGCTCCCCAGCGGCAACGGCCTGAGCGGCACCATGTTCGACATCCAGGCGACGGCGGCCGTCGTCATCCAAGACTTCCGCCAGGCGGGGTTCACCGCCGGACAGGTCATCACGTACGAGGTGTATGCGATCACCGCCGGCGGCACGTACGTAGGCAGCGAGACCAACGCTGCGGCGTGGACGCTCCTCGCGACCACCGGCCCGATCACCATGACGGGGCCGGGAACCGCCGACTCTCTCGGCCTCAACCTCGGATTCGTCGTCCCCGGGGGAGCGACCCAGGGCTTCTACGTGACCGGAACGTCCGGCACGGTGTCGTACACCAACGGGATCGGAACTCCCGGCGTGACCATCGTTGCGTCCGACCCGCTGATCTCGGTCACCGAGGGCGTGGGCAACGCCTACCCCTTCGGCGCGGGTTTCTTCGCGCCGCGCAACAACAACATGGAGGTCTGCTACGACCCCGGCATGGGCCTGTTCGCCAACTTCAACGGCACGCCCACGTCCGGCCCCGGCCCGCTGACCGTCGCGTTCACCGATGCGAGCTTCACGTCCGATCCCGCCGGCATACAGACGTGGGGTTGGGACTTCGGTGACGGCAACACCTCCACCTTGCAGAACCCGTCGCACACCTACACATGCCCTGGGGCCTACGACGTGACCCTCACGGTCACCGACACGTTGAACCCGCAATCGACGATCACGAAGACGGGCTACATCACCGTGTCGGCGCCGACGTTCTCGATGTCCACCACGGGTGGTGGCACCGGCGACCTCGTCATCAACCCTGTCGACACGAGCTGCTTCCCCGCCGCAACGTCCGGCTACACGTTGGTCACGCTGTCGGGCCCAGGACCGCTGTTCGGCATCACGCCGGACGTGTTCACGTTCTCGCTCGTGGTCACGCCCCCGTCGCCGGGCTGGATCCCACACTTCATCGTCACTCCCGGAACCTACCCGAACGGCGGGGCCACCTTGTTCCCGGCCGGGTTCTTCACGCCGCTCACCGGGCAGACGCTGACGGCAGTGGAGGTCCTGCTGGACATCAACCGCGACCTGCTGTTCGTGAGCAACGCGGACTCCGTCACGTTCTGATCATCGTCCGGTCCTACTCGGCGGGATAGGACCGGAGGTTGCGCGCGGCAACGGCGGGATTCACGTCGGGGTTCTGCAGCTCGGCGATCATCGAACAACCCGCCGCCGCCGGATCCCCGGATGCGGCGAGCGCGCCCTCCCAGTACTCGTTGCCCGGATAGCTGTTTCCGTCCCACGCGTACATCGCGACCACGAGCCGCTTCTCTTCGATCGGATCGGCGGGGGCTCGTCCGGAGAAGTGGATCGTCACGTCCCCCACCCGCCCGCCATCACGGATTCCGCCACAGGTCGTGCCGGAGGGGAACCAGGAGAAGTCGAGGTCGGAGATCCACGTCCCGATCCGCGGATGATCGGCCAGCACCTCCGCGTAGACGTCCGTCATGATGGATGCCTGCTCGTGATGAACGCCCCAGACACCGAGCCCGAGTCCGACCACGTGCGCGTACGCCTTGCGGCCCGACTCGCGGGCCCGGGCGCACGCCTCGAACAGGAACGGTTCGACGACGAGGCGCAGGCGTCGGGCGTACGCCTGAACGTCGAGGAGGCGGTCACTCCCAAGGTCGAGATAGCGCCGGCCGATCTCGCCCCCGACCGCCCTTGCGTAGGTCGGGAAACCCCGCGCGTGGCCGTAGAACCGAGCCCAGAGCGCGAGCAACGGATCGGGAGGGCCAACGTCAGGCTGGTTCTGCTCCGGGGTGACCATGAGATGGCGCCATTCCATGACGCCGAGGCGTTCGAAGCGCGCTCCGACCAGTCCGACGTAGATGCCGTCTCTGACGAACGTGCCCGGCGCGGCGGGTCGTCCGAGGTTCTGGCGATCGCCACGGTTCACGAAGCGGGTGGGTACAGACACGCCGAGTAGCGCGGACAGCGCGATCTCGTCGTAGGCCAGCACGGAGGACAAGATCAACGGCGGCTGCTCGTCGTCGGTCCCCACGGACTCGAACCCGCCCGCGCCCGTCTCACCGGTCGTGAGCCTCCACGCGTCGGAGGCACCGCAGAACACCAGCGCCCGGCGGTGGAGAAGGCGGTCTACCAGCCCGGGCACGTCGAGCCCCGCATAGAGGGTGCGCTCCGTCGCCGATCCAGCGGCGCGTTTCACGTCCAAGAACCCGCTGAACAGCTCGAGAACGTCGGTGTGCACGATGGGGCGAACGGCCCGCGCAAACTCGGCGGCCTCCTCTTGCTCGGCAATCGTGACGCAGACGTCGGCGAGCCGGTTGCGCGGCCCGACGGGGAAGCGGTACGGCAGCGCCGCGGAGCGCCCCACGAGGTCGTCGAACGTGGTCACGTCGGTCTACGCGCTCCCGTCACTTCCGACGCCCCTTCCAGTCCGGGTTCGGACGCGGCATCTTGGCATCGACCGATCGCCGCCAGTCGGCGAGACGGGTCCGCAGCTCTCGTGCGCGCTCGGGGAGCGCGGCCGCGAGGTTCCGCTGCTCCGATAGATCCGCACCGAGGTCGTAGAGTTCGACGCGACCGTCCTCGAACCACTCGATGAGCTTGTGATCGCCGGACCGGATCGCGCCGGAGGGCGCACCACCCTGGTTGCCGTAGTGCGGGTAGTGCCAGTACAGGTCCCGAGGTGCGAGACGGTCGCCGCCACGCAACAGCGGAACCAGGCTCGTTCCGTCCGTGTGCTGATCCGGTCGCGAAGGCAAGCCACACATCTCCAGGAGCGTGGGATAGAAGTCGGTACTCGTCACGGGCGTGTCGCAGACCGATCCCACCTTCGTCCCCCCTGGCCACACGATGAACATGGGTTCGCGGATGCCACCCTCGTACAGCCATCCCTTTCCAGCCCGCAGCGGGACATTGGACGTCGGATGCCCCTCGGACGTCGAGAGTCCGCCATTGTCGGACATGAACACGAACGCCGTACGGTCGAGCAGTCCCAGGTCGCGTACGCGCTCCACGACGCGGCCGACGCTGTCGTCCATGCTCTGCACCATCGCGGCGTAGACGGCGTAATCCTGGACCTGGCGGCACTTGCGCCGCCCTTCGGGTCGCCACTTGGGCCCCGCCGCCGCCGGCAGCTTCTCCTTGCGTTCGCGATGACGCGCGATGAGCTCCTTCTTGCCCTGCAGCGGGGTGTGGACCTGGTAGTACGCGAAGTACATGAAAAACGGCCGGTCCTTCACCTTGCCAATCCAGGCGCAGGCATCATCCGTGAGCCGGTCGGTGAGGTACGTGCCCTTGGGAGAGTCCTTCAACCTCGGCTTCTTCCACGGAGCGAAGTAGCCCGCGTACGGATGTCCCGCGCGCCAGCCACCGGCGTTCAGATCGAAGCCCTGTTGCTCCGGCCAGTGCCCCTCCGGGCCGAGATGCCACTTGCCGAGAAACGCCGTGGCGTAGCCCGCTCCGCGGAACGCCTCGGCCATCGTCACCTCGTCGAGCGCGAGCCGCTGATGGTAGGACGCCGGAAGCAGCCGGCCGCGGCGACGGCCACCGAAGAAGTCGGTCGTATCCATGCGCGCTGGGTACTTCCCAGCCATGATGCTGGCACGCGTGGGCGAACAGACAGGACACGCGGCGTACGCCTGCGTGAATCTCTTGCCGCGTGCGCACAGCGCGTCGAGGTGGGGCGTCTCGTAGAACGACGAGCCGAAGCAACCGAGGTCCTTCCACCCGAGGTCGTCGGCGAGAAAAAACACGACGTTCAGCGGACGGCCCTGTCCCGAAGCGAAGGCCGTGAACAGGATGAGGCAGGCAATGGTCTTCATGGTCGGCATCATTCCGAGGTGACTTCCACTTGATACGGGCCGAACTTCCGCTGCGCCGTCACGATCTCCATCCGGAGCTCCGTCGGGCCGGGGCGGAGGTCCTTCAGCTCGACGTCGAAGACCTTCGCTCCGTCCGGGATCTTGCCCGCGCGCTTCAAGTTGCCGAATTCGAGCTGGTAGGTCCCCGCGGTGACGGGTTTCTGCAATCGGACGCGGAGCTTCCAGACCTGTCGTTCGGGCACGACGACGAACCACTCCCCGTGCGAGTGTTGTCCCCACGCACGGCCCACGAGATGGCGCCAATCCTGTCGAGTCAGGACGCAAGGTTGCTCGTGTCCGAGGTGGATGCGCGGGGGCTCGGTCAGAGAGCGCGTGCTCGTGACGTCCTGGAACCACGTGCGGTAGGCGGCCAGAAGGTGCTTCCGCACGTCCGGGTGCGTCGACGAGACGTCGCGGCTCTCCCCGGGATCAGCGTCCAGGTCGTGGAGAGACCAGGTTGTTCCCGGGCGGCCGTTCTCGCCACCGAAACCGCTGGGGATCACGAGCTTCCACTTGCCGGAGAGGACGGCCGCGTGGCGCGCCTCCTGAGGTCGGTCACCACGGTGGACCTGGATCACGAGCACGCGGTCGTCGCCTGGCGTTGGCGCACCCGTCAGCGCCGGCCACAGGTCCTTGCCGTCGAGGCGGACATCCTTCGGCACACGAACGCCGCAGGCCGCGAGCACGGTGGGCAGCACGTCGATGTGCGCCCCCGGCCCCTTGACCATCCGGCCCGGTTTCACCCGACCGGGCCAGCGCACGAGCAACGGCGAGCGGATGCCGCCCTCGTGGACGTCGCCCTTGTTGCCACGCAGACCGCAGGTGAACCGCGCCCCGTTGGGGCCGTTGTCGTTGAGGAAGATGACGAGCGTGTTCTTCGCGAGGCCGCGGTCGTCGAGATGCTTCAACAGCCGGCCGACGTTCTCGTCGACGTTCGTGATCATCGCGAAGATGCGAGCGAGCCGGTCGCGCTGCTTCTTGCGCCGGGCCGGCGGCATCGACGCCCGAAACGCCGTATCGAGCTTCGGGTCGGCCAGGTACTCCCGGTAGAGCTCGTCCGGAACATCATGGAACGGGCCGTGGGGCGCGTTGGTCGGGATGTAGGCGAAGAACGGCGACTTCGAGGCGGACGCCTCATTGATGAACGACGTCGCGGCCTCGAAGTACAGGTCGGTGCAGTATCCCTTCGTCTGCTTGCGCTGGCCGTTGAGGAACAGCACCGGGTCGGTGTATTTGCGCTCACCGCCCACGGGATCGGACGGCTGCCCGATGCCGCCGCCACGGTGAACCAGGGACCTCTGGAATCCCTGGTCGATCGGGCGCATCGGGTAGCAATCACCGAGATGCCACTTGCCGAAGATCCCCGTCCGGTATCCCGCCTGACCCAGGACCTCAGCCATCGTGACCTCGTCCGGGTCCATCATCGCGCGACCGATGTAGGTGTCGATCACGCGAGTGCGCATGTGCCAGCGGCCGGTCATCAGGCTGGCCCGGGTCGGCGCGCAGACCGGGCACACGTAGAAGCGCTCGACCCGCGCGCTCTCCGCGGCGAGCCGATCGAGATTCGGGGTGCGGATGACCGGGTTGCCCGCGAACCCGAAGTCCCCGTACCCCTGGTCGTCCGTCATGATCACGATGACGTTAGGGCGGGCCGGAGTCTCCGGCTGCGCGGCGACGGTCGCGAGCAGAGCGGCCAGTAGAACAAGCATCCTGGTTGGCATCGGTGCGGGCCTCCCGGGTGGCATCTTACGCGCTCCGGGTTCCGAGCACCGGATCCACTTTACATCGCAAAGCATCTGCTTTACAGTGCAAAGCATGATGACCAAAGATATGGTCGAAGCGCCTCGCCTGGACGACGACCTGGTGACCCCGCGCCCGACCCCGAGGACCGCCCTCCTCATCAACCCCTTCTATCCGAAGAACCCCCACGCGAGCTTCGGCAAGCACGTGCTGACGCCGTCGCTCGCCCTGACCAGCGTGGCCGCTGCCACTCCTCGGTCGTGGGACGTCCGGTACTGGGATGAGAATCTGCTTCAGGGCCCGCCGCCGTCGGACCCGTTCCCCGCCGTCGTGGGGATCACGGTGCACCTCACCTTCGCGAACCGGGCCTACGCCCTCGCACGGTGGTACCGGGACCGAGGCGCGATCGTCGTGTTCGGCGGTCTGCACGTCCTCTCCTGTCCGGACGAGGTCGCCCCGCACGCCGACGCGATCGTCATCGGGGAAGGGGTCCAGGTGTGGGGCCGCCTCCTCCGCGACGTCGATGAGGAGCAGCTCTCACCGGTCTACCGGGGGTCGTACCGGTCGCCCTATCGCTGCGATCCGGCACCCCGCCGCGACCTCGTCCCCCGCAACAGCTTCCTGACGACGTCGAGCCTCATCGCGACGCGCGGCTGTCACAACCGATGCGGTTTCTGCTATCTCGCGACCGATGGGCTGCATCTCCCCTACGACCTGCGCGAACCGGAGCAGATCGCGCGGGAGTTCGAAGCCGAAGGTCAGCCCTACGGCGTGTTCGTCGACAACAACCTCGGCTCCCGCCCGGCCTATCTGCGGCGGCTTTGTCGCGCGTTGCAGCCGCTGGAGCGCATCTGGAGCGCCGCGATCTCGATCGACGTCACGGACGACGAGGACCTCATTCGCGAGATGGCGCTCGCCGGTTGCACAGGTGTGTTCGTCGGTTTCGAGTCACTCACGGACAGGAACATTGAAGCGGCGGGCAAGCGGAGTCCACGCACCGAGGACTACGCCCGCCGCGTCACCGTGCTCCATCGATATGGCATTCAGGTCAGCGGCAGCTTCGTCTTCGGTTCCGATCACGACGGTCCGGACGTGTTCGCGAAGACAGTGGCCTGGATCGAGGCCAATCGAGTCGAATGCGCCGCGTTCCACATCCTGACTCCCTATCCTGCGACGCCGCTGTTCCGGCAGATGGAGAAAGAGGGTCGAGTGTTGCACAAGGACTGGACGCGCTACGACACCGCACACGTGGTGTTCGAGCCAAAGCTCATGTCGGTCGAACAGCTCGCCGACGGCTACGCATGGAGCTACCGCCGCCTGTTCTCGCACCGTTCCATCTGGCGCCGCCGGCCCGCCGACGCTCGCGCCGTGCTGCCGTACCTGGCGATGTCGTACTTCTACAAGCGATCGAACCGGATCTGGCGACACCTGATCCGGTGGCGGCTGACGGGGTTGGCGTGGCGTCCGCTGGTCGAGCTCACCCGCCGCCGCCATCTCAAGTTCCGCAAGCGGCTGGCGAAGGCCGGCGCCGCGGTCGGCCGGGCCTCCAGCGTCGTGTCCGCGGGGGTCTGATCCTGGGCGGAGGAACATCCGCAATAACCAAAGGCGGGCGAGTACCATCAGGAGATCATGCCTCCGGACGTGCCCACCGAACCAGATCCTCTCGACGAGAGCCTCTACGACGTGTGGCTCGACGCCGCGGTCGCAGGCGAAGTCGAGCACCCCTCGGTGTTCTGCGAGCGCCACGACGGCAGCGACCGGCTGCGCTCTCTCATCGAGGGCATGCGCCGCCTGCTCCCGGCCCATGCCGCGGACGGCCCCACGCTGCCTTGCGAACGCCTCGGTGAATACCGCCTCGTCAAGGAGATCGGACGGGGCGGAATGGGCCGGGTGTATGTCGCCGAACAGGAGCCGCTCGGCCGGCTCGTCGCCGTCAAGGTCATCCGCCCGGAGCTGGCGGCGTCACCGACGATCGCCGCGCGCTTCCGCCTGGAGGCCCAGGCAGTCTCGCGGCTCCGGCACCCGAACATCGTCACCGTCTACGGCGCGGGCGAGGTCGACGGGCTGTCCTATATCGCCATGGAGCTCGTGCCGGGCGACGGGCTCGACGATCTCCTCGACCAAGCGCGTCGCGACGGCTATCCGCTCCCGTGGAGCCGCGTTGCGAAGTGGTTCAGCCAGGTGGCGGACGCTCTCGCCGCCGCCCACGCCGAGGGCATCGTCCACCGCGACGTGAAGCCGTCCAACATCCGCATCACACCGACCGACGACGCGATGCTCCTCGACTTCGGACTCGCACGCGACGACACGTCGGGACTCCCCACGCTGACCGAGTCGTTCGCGGGGTCCCCGACGTACGCATCGCCGGAGCAGTTCGCAGAGGAGCGCGGCGCCATCGATCACCGCACCGACGTGTACTCGCTCGGCGCCGCGCTCTTCGAAGCGCTGACCGGGCGACCGCCGTTCGAAGCGGACACGATGAAGCGGCTCATGCACCGGGTGCTGACGGACGAGCCGCCGCCCGTCCGGCGCCTGAACCAGGACGTCCCCAAGGACCTCGCGACCATCCTCGAAAAGACGCTCGAGAAGAGCCCGACCGATCGCTATGAGAGCGCCGCGACGCTGCGCGACGATCTCTCCGCAGTCCGCGAGCGACGCCCGATCACCGCCCGCGCGAAGAGCCGCTGGGCGCGCACCCGATCGTGGGGTCGACGCCACCCGGCGGTGACGGCAGCCTGCGTGATGGCGTTGGTCGCCGTGCTGGGAACGATCGGCAACGCCGTGTGGCAATCGTCGACCACGGGGGTAGAGGCCGGGGTCTTGATCAACGAATCCCTCGCGGAATTGACCAGATACGAGGAGAGCCGTTCCGGGTTCGAGACACTGCTGCGCGAGGTCGCGGCTCTTGGGAAGAAGGCCACCGACGAATACCTGGAGCCGGAGGAAGAGACCCGCCTCCACGAGGCGGAAGGCGAGCTCGCGAATCGGAGACGGGATCGCGCGGCCGCGCTCGAGCGAGTGGTCAAGAAGCTGAGTCAGGCGAAGCAGCTCGCCCCGGAACATGGACGACTCGCCAACGGGTGGAGCCAGCTCTGGTTCCACCAGTTCCAGGACGCCGTCGCGGCCGAGAATCCCGCGTCCATCCGCCGGTACCGAACGCTGCTGCTCGACAACGATCCGGACGGCAAGTGGGACCGGCGACTCACCGGACGGGTACGCCTGACCGTGATCACGGACCCGCCCGGCGCCGATGTGTGGCTCGGCCGTTTCCTCGAACCGGCGTCTTTCATCCCCGGCGCGGTGCCGCGATTGTGCCCCATCGGCAAGACGTGGCCCCACGGGTTCGACCCCGGAAGCTGGGCACTCCGCGTCGTCCGCGGCACCGCCGCAGTGCCCGCGGACACGTTGCTCACCCGCGTGGGAGGGCACCCGATCGAGAACACCGTGCTCGTGACCAGGGGCCGAGGTCGCATCACCCGCGGGACCCGGTTGATGGAGGTCGATGGCAAGCCGATCCGCCACCCCCGGGACGTCGCGCTGCAGGAACGCACGGGGTCCCCTGGCGATGCAGGCCGCAAGTACGCATTCAAGACCAAGGACGAGTCGTTCGATGTGCAGGCGCCAAGCCTCGGATCGCTGGGCATCGACATCGGCACCCCCGAGGCGTTCGTCCACAGTGGACCGGCACGGGCCCACGTCTGGGGCGGCAAGAAGAGCCAGGAGGCCGAGCTCCCCGCCGGCGTCGTGACCCGGACCACGGCCGCGCCGTTCGTTCCGTTTGCCGACGAGCGTGTCGGCGCGACGCCGATCCGCGAACGCCCGGTGTATTCCGGCGGACAGCTGGTCCTCATCCGCAAGCCGGGATACATCACGCAGCGGGTGATTCACCACATCTGGCATCCCGTGCACGGCGAGCGGCCCGACCCCCACCTGAAGCTGAAGCTGGTCGCGGAAGACGCGGCTCCCGACGGGTTCGTGCCCATCGCCGCCGACGCGGTGAAGGGCGACGAGAAGGCGTTCCTGATCATGGAACGCGAGGTGACCCGCGGCGAGTGGAAGCGGTTCCTCTCGGCGAGCGGCCGGGAACCAAGAACGGCGCCGGACCCGAGTCTGTCCGACGAGCTCCCCGCGTTGCACGTGTCGGCACAGGATGCGACGGCCTACGTCGCGTGGATGAACGGCCGAGAAGGCGCTGGTGCAGAGGGGTACGAGTACGCGCTGCCGACCCGCCAGGAGTGGCGGCGGGCCGGCGCGGGCCATACCGAACGGCTGTATGTCTTCGGCAGTCGCTGGTCCCCGCGATGGGCGAACTCCCGGCTCGCGCTCCCCGTCGCGGCACCCCAGCCCGTACGTTCATTCCCGGTGGACGAGTCGCCGCTCGGCGTGTTCGACCTCGCCGGCAACGCCGCCGAGTGGTGCGAGGACACGCGCGAGAGGAGCGGCAGGACCGAGCAGTTCCAGGCTGGGGGCGCATGGAACGAACGCGAAGAGGCCCGCTTCCGGGTGGAAGCGGGCCGGTGGCGGCCCCAGGATCACGCCGACGACGCATCGGGGTTCCGCCTGGTCCTGCGCCAGAAGTAGGCGGCTCGGTTCAGAGTGTGACGCGCTCGACCTGCGTCGGCACCACCTGCGCGCCGATGGCCAGTCCGATGAAGTCCATCGGCGTGCCGGCCGGCAGGCTGCCCGGGGGCAGGGCGAAGGGCGCGGCCGGGTAGTCGTTCGAGGGCCAGGTCCAGTGGACCGGGTTGCCGGGGATGGCGGTGGGCACCGCGAGGAGCAGGTTGAACGTCGTCAGGTCCGCGTTGAATCCGAGCTGCGGCCCGGCGCCGATGGGCAGGCTGGTATCGAAGGAGAGGAAGGTCCAGCCTTCGGTCGTCCCCTGCGGGATGCCGGCCATCGAGAGCACGAGCCCGCCACCAGCGGACTGGGCGCGGAGGCGGAAGCCCGGGTTGGCGAGCGGCTTCTTCACCGAGAGACCCTTGAGGTTCCCGGGGCCGGTGAGCGTGGCGAGGAGGTGGCAATCACCCTGCAACGTGATCTCGTAGACCTGGCCGAACGACGAGCCGACGACGAGGCGGCCCCGTCCGTCGATGTCGAGGGCGGCCGGGACCAGGACGGTGCCGGCGGGGACCACATCACTCACGGCGCCGGCCAGCGAGATCCGGATCACACGGTGGGTGTTGCGAACGATGGCGAGTACGTCGCCCGACGCGGGGTCGAACGTGATCCCGGAAACGAGGCCGCCGAGACCGGAGACGAATGGCATCGCGGTCATGCTGCCCGAGGCCACGCGGTCGATGCGGCCGAAGCTGCCGGCGTAGAAGTCGTCGGTGACCGGCTGGCGAGCGCCGCAATGCAGCGACATGCCCCAGGGCTGCGGACCAGACGTCACCGGCGTGGTCGCGCCGGAGCTCGGGTCCACGTCGATGACCTGGTTCGACGCGCTGTCAGCCGTGGAGATCTTCCCGGTCAATGACCAGCTCATCTGGCTGGCGGTGCCGACGGTCGTGGTGGTGATCGGTCCGTAGGACATCACGGGCGGGATCAGGGACGCGCGGCCGATGGACCCATCGCCACCGATGATGTAGTCGGTCGGAGTCAGCGGGTCCCAGCGGATGCTGCGGGCGGTGCCGGAGAAGCCGGTCGGGCTGTAGTAGGTCGTGGTGTCGGGATCGACGATCGCCACCGAGCCACTGGCGCTGAACGTGGCGCCGAAAGTAGTCGCCATGTCCTGAGAGACGTCGATCACCAACCCGGGGTCGGTCACCTCGAACGAGAACCACCGGCGCGTGGTCGTACGGGCCGGCAGCGAGAACCCATCGGCGTCGACGAAGCCCTCGCCGAACAACCCCTGGAGAGCCAGGTAGATCTGGGGAACCGTCATCCCCGTCGTCGACGGAATCTCGCGGACGTTCCCGTTCTCGCCGAACACGACCTTGCCCCCGCCCGAGGGCGATCCGGAGAGCCTGACTCTCGTCCGGTACGTGACGGGGACTCCGATGCCGTCGTTCTCCACGAGGCAGATCTCCCCGGTGGCATCAACGGCGCCGGTGCAGTCCAGACCCGGGGACGTGTCCATCACCAGGGTGGAGCCGTAGCGAACGACCGTGATCCACGGAGCGACGGCGTGGATCTGCGCCTCGATCAGCGCTGCCTTCTGCGAGCCCGTGATGCCCGCCGGAATGACCGTCGATACGTTGGCGGTCGTCCCGTGAGATCCCGACGCATCGCCATAGGTGAACAGCTTCAGATCGATGGTCCCGGCGAACAACGGCGCGAAGCACTCGACCGTGACCTGGCCGAGACCGGCCGCGGACAGGGTGAGAACCAGAGTGAGGACGACGATGCTGCGCGAGATGATGGAGGAGGAGATCATGGAAGGTGAGGAGATGGAAGGGAGGAGGATGGAGTGAGACATGGCTCGGCCTTTCGTGAGGGTCGTCGCGAGTCTCGAAGGCGCCCGTGATCCGCGTCCCGGCGTCACCGTCGAACCCTCGCAACGCCTTGGAAATCGGGCGTTCGCGACGCCTGAGACACGGAAAGAAAAAGGAAAAAGAGCGCTTCCGCAGGGACGAATGAGACGGATTCAACTGGTTCTGACGGGGGTCCCGCGGAGCCGATACCATGCGGCTCCTCGTCCCAGGAGCCTCCCATGTCGCGCCTGCTCTTCGCCGCTGCTCTGGCCGCCATCCTGACCCCGCCGAGCCCGGCCCAGCTCTCGGCCACCCGCCTGTTGACCGATCCGGCGATCAGCGCGCGCCACCTCGCGTTTGTATGCGACGGTGACCTGTGGGTGTGCAACCGGGATCGCACGGGCGTCCGCCGCCTGACCACTCACAAGGGGGTCGAGGGCGGCCCCCGATTCTCGCCGAACGGCGAGACGATCGCGTTCCACGCCGAGTACGACGGCAACACCGACGTCTACGTGATCCCGGCGGACGGCGGCGCCCCGCGCAGGTTGACCTTCCACCCGGGCGCGGATCTCGTGCAGGGGTTCACCGTCGATGGCCGAGCCGTGCTGTTCACGTCGGCGAGGAGTGTCTACACCCGTCGCTACCGACAGCTCTTCACGATCCCGCTCGAGGGCGGCCAGCCGACCCGCCTGCCCATCCCTCACGCCAATCACGCGGCATACTCGGCTGACGGCAAGCACATCGCCTACACGCCCCTCGGCGAGGCGTTCCGCCAATGGAAGAACTACCGCGGCGGTCGAACGTCGCGGATCTGGGTCTACGACACGGCGACCCACGAGGTCAGCCAGGTCCCGCAGCCGAAGGGACGGTGCAACGACACCGAACCCATGTGGGTCGGCAGCCGCGTCTACTTCCTCTCCGACCGGGACGGCGAGTTCAACGTGATGAGCTGGGCGTCCGGCGAGGGCGATGTGCGCCGCCACACCAAACACGACGCGTTCCCCGTCGTCCACGCCTCGGCGGGCGACGGCCGCATCGTGTACGAGCACGCCGGATGGCTCCACGTCCTCGACCCGAAGACCGGCCAGAGCGCCCACCAGGCTATCGCGGTCCGCAGCGACCTCATCGAGACCCGGGCTCGGTTCATCTCGGGCAAGGAGTGGATTCGCAACGCCGACGTCTCACCCGGCGGTGAGCGCGCCGTGTTCGAGTTCCGCGGCGAGATCGTCACGGTGCCGGCGGAGAAGGGAGATCCGCGGAACCTGACCAACACCCCCGGCGCCCACGAGCGCGCGCCGGTCTGGTCGCCCGACGGATCGGAGATCGCGTGGTTCTCCGACGTCGGTGGCGAATACCGGCTGATGGTCGCCACGCCGAAGAGCGGAGACGAGCCCCGCAGCTTCGAGCTCGGAGGCCACGGTCACTACGACCGCCCCCGCTGGTCACCGGACGGCGAGAAGGTCTCCTTCACCGACAACTCCTGGACGCTCGCGTTCGTCGACCTGAAGTCCGGCCGCGTGACGAAGGTGTCGACGGAGCCGCTCTACGGTCCGCGCAAGGCGCTCGACCACGCCTGGTCGCCCGATTCGAAGTGGATCGCGTACACCCGGCTCACGAACGCGATGCACAACCGGCTGCTGCTGTATTCGCTCGCGGACCGGAAGTCGACGGCGATCACGGCCGGGCTCGCCGACGTCCGGCATCCCGCCTTTGACGCCAGCGGCAAGTACCTCTACTTCGCGGGCTCGACGGACGCTGGCCCCGTTCAGGCCTGGTTCGCCCAATCCAACGCGGACATGCGCATGACCAGGCGGCTGTACATCGCCGTGCTCGCACGCGGAACGCCGTCGCCACTGGCCCCAGAGAGTGACGAGGTCGCGACCGAAGACGAAGAGAAGGACAAGGACGAAGACAAGGAGAAGGCGAAGGGCGAGAACGCGGTCAAGGTCGACTTCGACGGGCTCGATCAGCGCGTCCTCGCGCTCCCGACGAGCGACGGCGCCTACCGCGATCTGATCGCGGGCTCCAAGGGCCAGGTCTACTACATCCGGTCCGCGCCCAACAGCGACAGCGTCAAGCTCTTCCGCTACGACCTCGACGCCCGCAAGGAGGAGACGATCGCACCGAGCGTCCGGACGTTCCGGTTGAGCGCGAACAAGAAGAAGCTCCTCGTCCGCGACGGCGGCGGGTGGGCGATCGTAAAGGCCGCGGCAAACGCGAAGGTCTCGTCCAAACGCCTTGCCACGAGCCGGATCCAGGTCCGGATCGAGCCGCTCGCGGAGTGGCGTCAGATCTACGACGAGGCGTGGCGCATCAACCGGGACTGGTTCTACGATCCAGGCTTCCATGGTGCGAACTGGGACAAGATGCGCGACAAGTACGCGTCGTTCCTTCCGCACCTCAAGACGCGGTCGGACCTGAACCGCGTCATCCGCTGGATGTGCAGCGAGCTGGCGGTAGGGCACCACCGCGTCGGGGGCGGCGACCATGTCCACAAGACCGATCGCGTCGGCGGCGGCCTGCTGGGGACCGACCTCGAGATCGCGGAGGGACGCTATCGATTCGCCACGGTCTACGGCGGCGTGAACTGGAATCCCGGACTTCGCGCGCCGCTGACCGAACCCGGCGTCGACGTCCAGGCGGGCGAGTTCCTCCTGAAGATCGACGGCCGCGACCTGCGGCCTCCGGAGAACGTCCACGCGCGCCTCGAAGGCACCTCCGGTCGTCAGCTCCAGCTGACCGTCGGACCGAATCCGGACGGCACCGGGTCACGGACGGTCACCGTCGTTCCCATCGCGAGCGAGAGGACGCTGCGCAACCGTGCGTGGATCCAGAACAACGAGCGCTACGTGCGCGAGAAGACGAAGGGCCGCGTCGCGTACGTCTACGTCCCCAACACCGCCGGTGCGGGACATCGCTCGTTCAAGCGTTGGTTCTTCCCCCAGGCGGACCGCGAAGGCGTCATCGTCGACGAGCGCCACAACGCGGGTGGGCAGGTCGCGGACTACGTCATCGACATCCTCCGGCGCCCGTTGACCTGCCACTGGGCGACGCGCTACGGCAACGACATCAAGACGCCGCTCGCATCGATCCAGGGCCCGAAGGTCATGCTCATCGACGAGACCGCGGGCTCCGGGGGTGACCTGTTGCCGTGGATGTTCCGTCAGCGAAAGCTCGGCACGCTCATCGGTCGTCGCACCTGGGGCGGGCTGGTCGGGGTCCTGGGATTCCCGGAGCTCATGGACGGCGGGAGCGTCACCGCGCCGAACCTCGCCATCTGGACGGAGGATGGGTTCATCGTGGAGAACGCCGGCGTCCCACCCGACATCGAAGTCGAGCAGTGGCCGAAGGACGTGATCGCGGGCCGGGACCCTCAGCTCGACCGAGCGATTGCCGAGGTCCTGAACCAACTCCCGAAGTCCCCGCCGAGCCCTCCGGTACGCCCGTCGTTCCCGAAGCGCGCGAGGTAGGGAGCAAGACAGCGGCGCCCCGCGGCCGAAAGAGAAAACGTAGCCGCGGAGAGCGGATTCCAAAGATGGGGGTGCGACAAGCGTCCCCGCCCAATGGAGTGGCAACGGTTTGCGCAGCCCGGACTTGCGACCTCTCGGTTGCTGTAGGTTTGCCAATTCGACCAATCTCACGAAGTGCAGGCCGAGCGAAGCGACGCCCGCGCTACCTGGAAACTCCCCCAAGGAGGGCGGAACCCATGGCGCCCAGATCCAGTTGGAAGGGCTTCATCAAGCTGAGTCTCGTCTCGGTCCCGGTCAAGGCCTACACCGCCACCGTCACCAGCTCCGAGATCCGGCTCAACCAGCTCCACGAGGAGTGCAAGAACCGGGTCAAGTACCAGAAGACGTGCCCCGTCCACGGCGAGATCTCCAACGACGAGATCGTCTCCCGGTACGAGTTCTCCAAGGGCCAGTACGTCGTGGTGGACTTGGACGAACTGTCCAAGCTGCGCGCCCAGGGTGACAAGTCGGTGAACGTCGACGGGTTCATCGACCCAGAGGCGATCGACCCGATCTACTTCACGGGCAAGACCTACTACCTCGTCCCCGATGGGCCGGTAGGGCAGAAGCCGTACGCCTTGCTGCACGACGCGATGGTGGAATCCAACGTCCACGGCATCGCGCAGATCATCATCGCGGGTCGCGAGAACCTCGTGGTGCTCCGTCCGCACAAGAACATGCTTTGCATGAACGTCGTGTCGTATCCGGCCAAGGTGAAGGTCGCGGACGCGTTCAAGGACGAGATCGTCGAGACCGCAATCGCCAAGGAAGAGCGCACCCTCGCGAAGACGCTGGTCGACGCGTCGAAGATCGAAGAGTTCGATTTCGGCTCGTACAAGGACGAGTACGTCGAGAAGCTGTCGACGCTGATCCAGTCCAAGGTCGAAGGCAAGGAGATCGTGGCCGTCTCCGACCCGGAAGAGCCGCAGATCATCAATCTGATGGAGGCCTTGAAGGCATCCGTCGCGAAGGCGCAGGGCAGCCCCGCCGCGAAGAAGACGTCCAAGAAGATGGCGCCCAGTGCCGGCGGCCGGAAACCCGCGACGAAGAAGAAGAGCGGCTGACCAGTCCCGGGCGTGCATGAGTGAGCCAGAAGCCCTTCCGGATTTCGTCGAGCCGATGCTCGCGAAGGCCGGTCCGGCCTTCGACTCCGACGATCACGTCTTCGAGATCAAGTGGGACGGGATGCGGACGCTGGCCTTCGTGGAACGGGGCGAGGTCCGACTCGTGAACCGGCGGCGCAACGTCGTCACCGCGCGCTACCCCGACATTCTCGGTCTGGCCAGGCTGCCGGACGGCTGCGTACTCGACGGAGAGATCGTCGTCCACCACGACGGCAAGCCCGCCTTCGAGCGTCTGCTCCAGCGTGAACAGGTCCGCGACGAACGCCGGATCCGGACTCTGATGTCAACCCATCCGGCCACGTACATGGCGTTCGACGTGCTCTACGAGGGCTTCGCCGCACGTATGGATCAGCCGCTCCGGGAACGGCGGGACATCCTGCAGGGGCTGATCGGAGACCTCGGCGATCCGCGCATCTTCTTTTCCGACGGGGTGATCGGAGCAGGCGTGGAGTTCTTCGGGCAAGCTTGCGCCCAGGAGCTGGAAGGCGTCGTAGCGAAGCGTCTCGAGAGCCGCTATCGTCCGGGTAGGCGCACGGACGCGTGGACCAAGGTGAAGCGCGCCCAGACCGTCTATTGCGCGATCCTGGGCTGGCATCCGGACGACAAAGACCCGGCCGATTTCAGGAGTCTCGTCATCGCCACCGACGTCGACGGCGAGCTCACGTTCTGCGGCCGGGTCGGAAGCGGTATCGGTCACGAGCTCCGAGCGACGCTCAACCGAGTCCTCCGAGAACGCCACAGCCCGGACCCGATCGTCGCAGCGGATGGTCCAGCGGAGTGGATCGATCCCGTGCTCTTCTGCACGGTGACGTTCCTCGAAAAGACGGAGGCCGGTCATCTACGTGCCCCGCGCCTGGACGAGGTGATGTGGGAGTCATGACGGAACCGACGCCGGAGAGAGACCCCCTCGAAGGGCGCGTCGTCGCGATCACGGGACGCATGGCGTCGCTCGTTCGCGAGGAAGCGATCGCGCTCATCGAGCGTCTCGGCGGAACCTACGAACCGACTCCCGGCGCGGCTACGGACTACCTCGTGGTGGGCGAGATCGGGTGGCCGCTCAAAGCCGACGGCCGCCTGACCCACCATCTCGAAACCGCACACCGTCTCCACGCAGAAGGCGCGACCATCGAGGTCATCTCCGAGACCGAGTTCCTCACGCTGATCGGCGAGCGGGTGGTCGGCAAGGACCTCGGACGCCTGTACACGGCGCAGGAGCTGTCTCGCATCCTCGGTGTGAAGGCGGGCGCCGTTTCGGAGTGGGTCCGCCGCGGACTGCTCCGCCCGGCCAAGGTCGTGAACACGCTCCGCTACTTCGACTTTGGCCAGGTTGCTTCGGCTCGCGCACTGGCGCGTCTGCTGGGATCGGGAGTCTCCTCCGCCCGCATCCGCACCAGCTTGAAGCAGGTGTCGCACTGGTGGCCCAGCGCAGCCCGCACGCTCGCCCAACTCGAATCGCTCGGCAAGGACGGGCGGCTCTACGTCCGCCTCGACGATGGTGTTCTCGCGGAACCGTCGGGCCAGCTCACGTTCGACTTCGACGACGCCACCCCGGCGCCACCGGAGCGCAGTCAAAACGTGCAGTCGCTGGCTGGAGGTGCGTTCGGCACCGGTGGATGCGAACCGCAAACCCCGGAAGCGTGGTTCGAAGCCGCGCTGCGATTCGAGGAGACCGACCGCCCCGCGCTCGCCGCGCGTGCCTACCAGGAGGCCCTGCTCGCCGGTGGGCCGAAACCCCAAACGACCTTCAACCTGGGCAACGTCCTCTTCCGCATGGGCCGCAAGGCCGAAGCCGCCCAACGCTTTCTCCAGACCGTCGAGCTCGACCCCGACCACGCCCACGCCTGGAACAACCTCGGCAATGCGCTCGGTGACCTGAGCCACCTCGGGGACGCCGTCCCCGCCTTCCGCCGCGCGCTCGGCATCAACCCCGACTACCCCGACGCCCACTACAACCTCGCCGAGACCCTCTACCTCCTCAAGGATCTCGCGTCCGCCCGCCGCCACTGGATGCGCTACATGGACCTCGACCCAGCCAGCCCCTGGGCGGACCACGTCCGAGAGCGATTGCTGGCGACGGAGTGATTCGCTCGCCGAAGCAGGATCTTCGGGAGCGCGGACCTCCAGAGGCTGTGAGTCAATCGGCTCCGAGGCGAGCGAAGCGCCCAGAGCGGCGCTGGCAAGGAAGGCGAAGCGAGCGGGGCAGT
>NZBC01000025.1 GCA_002687715.1 Planctomycetota bacterium
CTCGCAGCCGTTGTCGTGGTCGCGGTCGCGGAAGCGGATCGCCGCGTGTGGGTCGGGCGCTACGAGGGCTTCCACGTTCTCATGACGGCCCTGATCGCGTTCGCGGGGTGGATGGCAGGGGCGCTGTTCCAGACGGCGCGACCCGGGCGTCCGGGACCCATCGTGACCGCGTCCGTCGTCGTGGCCGCGCTCGGATTGCCGCTCCTGATCGCCGTCGGCCTCGTGCCTGGCGACCATCCGTTGCATCGTGACCTGCTCCTGAACCGTTCGCCATCGACGGGACGCGTGCTCATCGCCGCGACGCAGGTCTCCCGCACGAGGGACGAGCCGGTCGACGAGGGGCTCGTGGCCGAGGTCTCATCCAACTCGCGCACCAGCCCGGCCGCACTGGATCGTCTCGTACCCGACCGCAAGCGGATGAACCTCCTGTGGGTGACGTTCGACACCGTGCGCGCGGACCGCGTGGGTGCGTACGGCTACGACGGGCATCCCACGACGCCGAACCTCGACCGGTTCGCCAGCGAGTCGATTCGCTTCGACACGGCGTGGTCGCAGCACCCATCGAGCCAGCTCGCGATGGGGAGCATGTTCGCCGGGCTCTATCCCATGGCGACCGAGGTCGCGCGGGAGCTGTCGGAGAAGGACCGAGTCGAGGGGCCGTTCGACGACCCCGTGCTGGCTCAGCGCCTCCGGGCTGCGGGCTTCACGACCGAGGCCGTCACGGCGCTGTCGAGCGGGCTGGTCGCGCGGTTGTTCCTGCACCTGCCGAAGGGGTTCGAGTACTTCAACGACTACCCGCACCCGGGTTTGCTCGACGCCAAGGACGTGACGGACCACGCGCTGCGGGCGCTCGAGCGCGCCGGCGGCCGCTGGTTCCTGTGGGTGCACTACTTCGATCCGCATTCGCCGTATCGGCCACACGGTGAGTTCGAGTTCGGCACGAGTCCGTCGGACGTGTACGACGGTGAGATCGCGTGGGCGGACCGGCACTTCGGTCGGCTCCTGGATGCGGTGCGGGCCCGCGAGGACTGGGACCGCACCGCGGTCGTGATCCACGCCGACCATGGTGAGGAGTTCGGCGAGCACAACGGCCGCTTCCATCACTCGAGCCTCTTCGAGGAGCAGATCCGCGTCCCGATGATCCTGAGGGTGCCCGGTCTCCCGCCGGCCGTCGTGCCCGACCCGGTGGGCGTCATCGACGTCGCCGACACGTTCTACGAGCTCTTTGGTCTCCCGCCGAATCCTCGGACCCATGGTCGCAGCCTGCTTTCCATCCTGGTCGGCGATCAGCGGCGCAAGGACACCTTCGCGCAATTCTACGACGCGAGCTCGCGTGTCTCGCGCATCGACGCCGTACGCGGAGCCCGGTGGAAGCTGATCTACAAGGTTACGACGGACACGTGGCACCTCTTCGACCTCGATGCCGACCCCGGTGAACAGAAGGACGTTGCGGCCGACCATCCGGACGAGCTCGGGACGTGGAAGGCGCGGCTGCTCGCCTACCGGGCTTTGACCCGGGGGGCGCGGCCCCAGGTGCAGCCGTCGCTGGAAGAGATGTCCGACCGGGAACTCCAGGCTCGGCTCCGCGAGCTGAGTCCGGACGATCGCGAGAAGGAGCTCGGGCGGATCGTCGGAGGGCCGCGCACGCCGTCGGTGCTCCCGGTGATGCACTGGGCGGTCTCGCAGGCACCAACGGAACGCGAGAGGTTGCAGACGCTGGCTCAGCTCGGCCTCTGGCAGTACGAGCCCGCGGTCGCCACCCTGATCGAGCACCTCACCCACGAATCGGAGCGGATGCGGAAGATCGCGGCGCAGGCGTTGTGCCACTTCGACGACGCCGAGCGCATCGCCTCTGCGCTCTTTGACGTGCTCTCAAGGGAGAAGGGAGCCGTGCGGTGGGTATTCGACGTTGCGCTCGCGGTGCAGAACGACGAGCGTCCGAAGGCCGAGCTCCTCCAGAGCATCGACCTCCTCAGCTCCGACCAGCTGGTGTGGGCAGGGATCGCGCTCCAGCGCCTGGGCTTCGCACCGCTCGGGCCGGCATTGGCGGGCTGCGTCCAGAATCGCACCGTCCCTTGGGGCTTGGACGTGCTCGCGATCCGATCGCTTGCGCGGTCCCGGAGCCTCCCGATGCTCACGGCCGTGCACTCGCGGCTGCAGAACCTGCCGACGTCCTTCTCGGAGGGGCTGTTCATGCTCCGCGCGCTTCGTGACTACCCACCGGAGTGGTGCGTGTCCGTCTATCGCGAGCTGCTGGCTCGCCGGCATTCCGAGATCCGCGATGCCACTGCGGAGCAGCTCCGGGAGCTGGACCGCGCGGGCTGGATTCCGTCGCTGCGCGAGGTCAACCGCCGGCTGGAGGAGATCAAGACGAACCAGCTCGAGGACGGCCCCGAGCTGCTTGCGCTCGTCGAAGAGATGCGTGCGCACGGCCTGACCGACTGGGGAATCGTCCGCACGTGGTGGCGCGATGAGCTCGCCCGCCGCCAGGGCGGCCGGCTCGGCGTCGCGATGGACCACCTCGCGTCGAAGAGCACCGGCGCACCGGAGCCGTTGCGTGCGCTCATGCGCCAGATGGGTTACATCGCCGCCGGCACCGAGCACGCCGCGCAGGCCACCCTCAGCGCGGGTTTCGGCACCGCCAAGATGATCAAGGGGCCCCGCGCGTGGGTCCAGTTCGTGGAGGTCAAGCTGAGCCCGACCAGTGGCAGCCTGCCCGGAGGTCCCGACTCGGGTGCACCGTTGCTGCGGGTCCGCTTCGTCCACCAGGCCACCCAGAAAGCCGTCGACGGCCCCGTCTCCCGTCTCCCGTTCCCCGGCATCCTCGAAGGCGAGAAGGTCATGGTCATGCTGCGGGCCGAGGTCCCGGACCTGCCCCCCGGCGAAATCGTGGCCGAGGTCCGTCTCGACGGTCGCGCCTTTGCGGCGAAGGCCGAACCCCTCATGATCCCGGTCACGATGATGGAGCCGGCCAAGTGATGCGGCGCTCGCTCCGGCGCAACGCACCCCGGCCGGGACCGCGGACCTCCGGGTCCGCTCTGAGTCCGGATCCGGCTTCGCCGCCAGAGCGGACCTGGAGGTCCGCGCTCCCGGCCGTTCGAGTGGTGGTTCAGCTCCTCCTTCTCGCGACAGCCTGCGTGGCGCAGCCTGCGTGGACACGCCAGGACCTCCCCGGGATCACCTGGAAGGAGAAGACGCGGGTCGTGGTGGTGGGGGAGAGGGTGCTGTTGCTCCACGGGCGGCACGCGTCGCGGTTGCACGCGGACGGGCGCATCGAGACCTGGCGCTACGCGCTGCCGTTGACGATCACACCGCTGGTGTCTGCCGTCGATGCCGACCAGGATTCGTTCTGGATGGTGGGAGGCCCGTCGGGGAAGACGTTCCGGGTGAACGTCCACAACTGGCACGTCGAGCACCAGGCGTTTCTCGGAGCCGCGGGAGCGGGCGTGGCCGCGTGCCGTTTCCGGAACCATCTGTGGGCGGCGCGCGGCGACGGGTCCGGGTACTGGGCGCAGCTCGTGGATGGGAAGTGGGAGCCGCGGCCGCCGCTGGTCATCGTCAATCCGTTGGGGAAGTTCTCGTCGGGGCTGCACCCCGCCGGCGACGGGATCGCGGCGTTCGGCGATCACCACGTGGCCTGGTTCGACATGGCGAAGCAAGCATGGCGGGCGAAGGCCGACGTTCACATCGTCATGCGGGTGCGCCCGGCGATCGGGCGTGGCGGCATGTCGACGTGGGATCGGGCAAAGGACCAGGTGTTCGTGACCCTCGGCAAGAGCTCACGGTCGCTCGGTATTCTGCAGCTGAATCAGCGCCGCTACTTCCATCTCCGGCCGCGTCTCCCGATCGCGCTTCGAGAGTCCGGTGAGACGCTGTACGTCGACGGCAAGGGCGGCGACCGACGGCTCGTGCTGGTCTCGATAGAAAACGAGGCGCGCTTCTCCATCCCCGTCCGGGACCTCGTGCGCATCGGCGCGAAGGACCAGAAGGCCGACGGTGCTACGGAATGGGAGGTGTGGAACTCTGCGCCCTACGGCGCCGACGGAGAGCTCATTCGAGAGCGTGACGGCTTCTCCAACATGCTGGTCGTCGGGCGGCAGATGTACACCCAACGCAAGAACGTCGTGCGCCGCTGGCACCTCGACCGCCGCTTGCATTCGAAGAACAGCGCTGGGCACCACTACGGCTCGGAGTGGATCACGCTCGGCGCGGCGGCTGCGGCCGACCCGACGGGGCGCATCTTTCTCTGTACCGGGCACGACCGCCGGATCTGGGCGCTGCACACGGCGAGGCGCCTCGACGGCAAACCCGTCGCAGACGCCGGCGCACCGGACATCGAGGAGATGGCGGTCTCCGAGCTTCCGGAGCTCCCCGAGGACACCGGCGGCAACACCTCGCTCGCGTGGACCAAGGCCGGCCTCGTCGCCGTGCTGAGCCAGAAGTCGCGCGGCCTCCACCGCCTCGACGAGGGGGCGGGGAAGTGGGCTCAGCTCGACGCTCTGCCCCCGGCGTTGAACTACGATGCCAAGTACGACCTCGACGTCCACGCCGATGGAGACGCGCTCGTCGTGGTGTCGGGTGATCACTGCGCTCGCCGCGATGTGAAGGGCGTCTGGACGGTGCTCGACAAGCTCCCGTTCCGGGCGACGACCGACGGGGGCATGTCCGTCCTCGATCCGGTACGCCGCAAGATCTACGTGGTGGTCGGGGGCGGCTCGCGCGACCTGGGCGTCATCGATCTGAATACCGGCACGGCCGAACTCCAGGTGGCCGCCTTGCCCGACGCCGTCTCCGTCCACGGTCACCGGATCTGGGTCGACCAGGTCGGCGACGATCGCTGGCTCTACGTCTACCGCGGGCACGATTCGGATGAGCTCTGGCGGCTGCGGTTGCCGAAACCGTAGCCGCTTCGCTCCGCACCGGACCCGAGTTAGGGTGGCGCCGCCCGGGCCGGATCGGCTCGGGAGAGGGAGACCCATGGAACATCAGCGCACGCATACCTGCGGACAGCTCCGGCTCGAGAACGTGGGGGAGACCGTCGTCCTGAACGGATGGGTCGACACCGTTCGCGACCACGGAGGGCTGATGTTCTTCGAGATTCGCGATCGTTACGGATTCACCCAGGTCGTGGTCGACCCGGAGGAGCAGCCGTCCGTCCGGGATCTCAAGTCCGAGTGGGTCGTCGCCGTGAAGGGCGAGGTGAAGGCCCGCCCGGAGGAGAACAAGAACCCCAACAAGGCCACGGGTGACATCGATCTCTACGTGGACGTTCTCGAGGTGCTGAATCGGTCCAAGGTGCCGCCGTTCGAGGTCCAGGACGACCTCGCAACCCGGGAGGAGCTGCGGCTCGAATACCGCTACCTCGACATGCGTCGCCGGCCCGTGCTCTCGGCGATGGAGATGCGGAGCCGGGTGACGCAGATCATGCGCCGCGAGTTCCACGACGAGGGGTTCATGGAAGTCGAGACGCCGGTGCTGATGAAGACGTCCCCGGAGGGCGCACGGGACTTCATCGTTCCGTCCCGGCTGCACCTCGGGAAGGTGTACGGCTTGCCTCAGTCGCCCCAGCTCTTCAAGCAGACGCTGATGGTCTGCGGGATCGACAAGTACTTCCAGATCTGCAAGTGCTTCCGCGACGAGGACCTCCGTGCCGACCGCCAGCCCGAGTTCACGCAGCTCGACATGGAGATGTCGTTCGTGCGTCAGGATGACGTGTTCCGCGTCATCGAGCGCACGATGGCGGCGATCTACCAGGAGCTGAAGGGGATCGAGGTTCCGACGCCGTTCCCGCGCTACACGTATCACGAGGCGATGAACCGCTGGGGCATCGACAAGCCCGACGTCCGCTTCGATCTCGAGCTCTTCGATCTCTCCGACGTCGCGAAGGAGTCCGGCTTCAAGGTCTTCAAGGGCGCCGTGGAGTCAGGCGGCATCGTCCGTGGGTTGGTGCTTCCGGGAGGGGCCGAGCTCACGCGCAAGATGATCGACGCGGCGGAGGCGGTCGCGAAGGAGTACGGCGCGCGGGGGCTCGCCTGGCTCAAGCTCACCGACGAAGGGCCCACCGGCGGTATCTCCAAGTTCCTCGGCGCCGCGGAGCTCGAAGCGATCAAGGATCGCGGCGGTGCGAAGCCGGGCGACCTCGTCGTCTTCGGTGCCGACACCTGGACCACCGCGCTCACCGCCCTCGGACAGGTCCGACTCCACTTCGGCAAGACCCGTGACCTCATCGACAAGTCGAGGGCCGCCCTCCTCTGGGTCACCGATTTCCCGCTCTTCGAGTGGAGCGAGGACGACCAGCGGTGGCAGGCGATGCACCACATGTTCACGGCGCCCCGCCAGCCGCTCCCCGCGAAGGGGGAGGACCTGTCCGACATCACCGCCGATCTCTACGACCTCGTCATCGATGGCAACGAGATCGGCTCCGGCTCCATCCGCATCCACCGCCCGGAGATCCAGACCCAGATCTTCGACCACGTCGGTATCACCCCTGAGGAAGCCGATCTCAAGTTCGGCTGGTTTCTCAAGGCTCTCGACTACGGCGCCCCACCCCACGGCGGCATCGCCCTCGGCCTCGACCGCATCGTCATGCTGCTCGTCAACGGCCAGTCGCTCCGGGAGGTCATCGCGTTTCCCAAGCTCGCGAGCGGCGTCTGCCCGCTGACCCAGTCTCCGAGTCCCCCGGATGCGGCGCAGTGGGACGAGCTGGGGCTGGGCGTGGTCGAGCAGGACGCGAACGAAGGCTGACCGCCGGAGCGCGGACCCGGAGAGCACGTGAATCAACCTGCTCCGGATGGGAGCGCGGACCTGGAGGTCCGCGCTCCCGTCAGAGACGGCTTCGCGTCAGTGGACCGTGATCATCAGGCGGTTCGATTGCCGCAAACGGTTGCCGGTGTCGATGCCCACCATCCAGTACGACACGCGGCGGAAGTTGCCGGCAGGGGCGGGGATGGCCACTTCGAAGATGGCGTGACCACGGTCGGGGCCGTTCGGGAGCGGTCGCATCGTGAACCTGATGGAGAGGCGGTCGGCGAGCTTGGTGGCGCGGACGAGAGCCTGGTCGGACGGCCGGCGTTGCAGCGGGACGAGCTCTCCGCGGCCAACCCGAGGTCCGACGACTTCGAGGCGGATGCGGTTCGTCGCGGTGGCGTCGGCAAGCCGGAGGACGATCTCTGAGTCGCGGTCGCCGGGGGCAGGGCCGAGGTCGCGGGCGGTCACGCGACGGGTCACGGCGTTGGGTGGGAGCTCCGCTTCCGTCGCGGCGATGAGCTCGCCGATGCGGTGGGCGATGCGGGCGTAGCCGTCCAGGGTGAAGTGGCAGCAGTCGTCGTCGTACACGCGCTCGCGGACGTTTGCGAACATACGCGTGAGGTCGAAGAACGGGACGCCGTTTGCGCGGAGCCGAGCACCGCGTTCGATGAGAAGCGGGTAACCCTCGCGGACGCCCGTGCGGTAGCGACGGTTCTTGCCCAGCGCGACGGCGCGTTCCGCTTCGTCCATGGGCTTGCTGTCGACGACGTACTGGTTCGGCTGGAGGAAGTGGTAGTAGCGCATGCCACGCGCGTGGCAGATCTCCGATAGTTGTCGCGAGCCGCGTTCCCACAGGTCGGCGAGCCGGGGATAGAAATCCTCGTTGGTCCAGCCCTCGATGCCCGGCCCGACGGCGACGAACGGGAGCGCTTTCGACTGGTATGCCTCGATGGCCTGGCGCGCCTCGTGGATCGCCTGCTCGCGGTGCTGGTCGCGCACGCTCCAGATCAGCGCGGCGAGCCTCGATCCTCTTAGCCACGACCGTCGCATCGATACGGCCGCGTCGGCGCGCTCATCCTCGAGCAGGACCAGCCGACCCACCCGCCGTCTGAATTCGCGGTCGGGGACGGTGGTGGCGAGCCCGTCCCAGCGTCGCGGGAAGAACGGGTGCACGCCCCGGTCCCGATTCGCGGACGGGAGCGCGACTTCATTGAATCCGTCCAGGTTGAGAACCGCGTCGAACTCCGCGTCGAGCGCGTGGAGCCAGTTCAGCACCATGACCTGCTGCGGTTGCTTGTAGCCGCCGAGGCCGAGCCGGACGAGAACGGCGTCACGACCCGCCAGGCTCGGGATGCGCTCGAGCTCGCGTTCGAGCACCTTGCCCCCATGCGCGCAGAGCTGCCACGCGACCGATCCGCCAACCACCGCGACGACGAACCGATCCGGCGTCCGCTTCTGGATCGGATCAACGATGTCGACGAACCCCAGTGGGTTCACGCGCTCACCCCGCGGCCGGGACACGATCGCGCTCCGGTCGAAGACGAACCCCGTGTACGAGTGCAGGACGGACTGTCCCTGAGCGCGTCCCGGCTCGACGGTCGGGGGAGCTCCCTCGCCCGCGAGGTCGCGAAGTCGGGTTTCGAACCGCTCGGCGTCGAACGGTTCCCCGTCCACGATGCGGAACCCCGCGCACGCACCGAGCTCCAGAGTCCCGAGCATCAAGCCGAGCCAGAGCCCGCTCAGCAGCACGCGACGCACGACCCGGCGTCGGGTCCCTGGGGATGGTTCCATGGGAGTGAGGGTAGGGATCGGGGGGTCGTCGACTCAACTCCAGTTGCGCCCGAGGGTTGACGCCGGCGCCGACCGGTTGCTATTAGGTGGGTCGAAGAAGGCCGGTGCTGGGGTACGCTCTGTCCCATGTGCCGCCCAAGCCGTTGACCGATAGGTGGTTACGGCAATTCGGCCTGCCGGTCCCTCGGGCCTGACCGGGCCACGCGTCCGACGCCGTTCAGACGGCGTCCAAGGAAACGAGAGCGAAGATGGCGGAAACCGCCCAACAACAGATCCAGGTCACCCTCCGTGACGGCTCCATCAAGGAGGTCGCGAAGGGGAGCACCATCCGGGACGTCGCGTACGTCATCGGCGAGGGCCTCGGTAAGGCCACCGTCGGTGGTCGGCTCGGTGACGACAAGGCGATCCGCGACCTGAGGACCGTCCTCGACGCGGACTGCACGTTGGATCTCGTCACCGCCACCTCGAACGACGGGCAGGACGTCATCCGCCACAGCGCCGCCCACATCATGGCGGACGCCATCCTGAACCTGTGGCCCGATGCGAAGCTCGGTATCGGTCCGTCCGTCAAGGACGGCTTCTACTACGACATCGACCCCGAGCACCGGATCACCCCCGAGGACCTCCCGAAGATCGAGGAGGAGATGGGGAAGATCATCAAGGCGGACACCGACTTCGTCCGTTGCGTGATCGATCGCCAGGAGAAGCTCGCGAAGGCGAAGGCCGAGGGCGATATCTACAAGGCTGACCTCATGGAGGGTTTCGACCCCAACGAGGAGGTCACTTTCTACACTCACGGGAACGAGTCGTTCGAGGACCTCTGCCGCGGACCGCACGTGCCGAGCACCGGCTACGTGAAGGCGTTCAAGGTGCTGCGGGTTGCCGGCGCGTACTGGCGCGGCGACGAGAACAACAAGATGCTGCAGCGTCTTTACGGCACCGCATGGTGGTCCAAGAAGGACATGAAGTCCTACCTGGCTCGCATCGAGGAGGCCAAGAAGCGCGACCACCGCAAGCTGGGTACCGAGCTCGGGCTCTTCCTCATCCGGCCGGAGATCGCACCGGCGAGCCCGTTCTTCCTGCCCAAGGGCGCGACCCTGTTCCGCATCCTCGTCGACTACATGCGCGAGCTCTACCAGAGCTACGGGTACGACGAGGTCATCACCCCGCAGGTGTTCGACGTCTCGCTGTGGCACACCTCGGGGCACTACGAGCACTACAAGGACAACATGTACTTCACCCAGGTCGAAGGGACCGACTGCGCGGTGAAGCCCATGAACTGTCCGGCGCACACCTTCGTGTACGCGAACGACCTCCGGTCGTACCGCGACCTCCCTC
Source organism: Planctomycetota bacterium (assembly GCA_002687715.1). Classification (GTDB taxonomy): domain Bacteria; phylum Planctomycetota. The sequence continues at coordinate 9,877 of NZBC01000025.1, forward strand.
TGCGCATCGCCGACTTCGGGCGCCTGCACCGCTACGAGCGGTCGGGCGTCACCCATGGCCTGACCCGCGTCCGCACCTTCTGCCAGGACGACGCCCACGTCTTCTGCACTCCGGAGCAGATCCAGGAGGAGATCTCGAGTCTCATCCAGATGATCACCGAGGTGTACCGGACCTTCGGGTTCGAGGACCTGAAGATCTTCCTGTCCACCCGGCCCGACGACTCGGTGGGCTCGGACGACATCTGGGAGCGGGCCGAGGCGAGTCTCCAGGAGGCGCTCAGCGCGAACGCCGTTGCCTACGAGGTGAACGAGGGGGACGGGGCCTTCTATGGCCCGAAGATCGATTTCGTGGTGCTCGATGCCCTCGAGCGCGAGTGGCAGCTCGGCACCATCCAGCTCGATTTCAACCTCCCTGAGCGTTTCCAGCTGAAGTTCATCGACTCAAACGGCCAGGAGCAGCGCCCGGTGATGATTCACCGTGCGATCCTTGGATCCCTGGAGCGATTCATCGGTATCCTGATCGAGCACACTGGCGGCGCGTTCCCGTTCTGGGTGGCGCCCGTGCAGGCCCGCGTCATCGCCATCGCGGACGACCATGTCGAGTACGGTCGCGAGGTGGCGCAGCGGCTCGAAGAAGAAGGCTTTCGCATCGACACGGACTTCGGGAACGCCAAGACTGGCGCGAAGATCCGCGATGCACGTTTGCAGCGTATCCCGTACCGCCTCGTCGTAGGCGGCCGGGAGATGGAGAACGGAACGGTCGCGGTGCGTCAGCGCCCGGACGAGGATCTCGGCACCCTCGGGGTGGAAGAGGTCGTCGCCCTGTTCCAGGAAAAGGAAAGGACGAGAGCATGAAGAGTACGCGGGGAATCTGGTCTTGAGGGCTCCGTACAATCGTCGTCGATTTGCTCCCCCCAGGCCGCAGCACCGCATCAACCACATGATCCGGGTCCCGAGGGTCCGTCTGATCGGACCCGAGGACGAGCAGCTTGGTGTCGTCACCTCCGACGAAGCCAAGCGCATGGCCCGCGACTCCGGGTACGACCTGGTGGAGATCTCTCCCACGGCCGACCCGCCCGTGTGCCGGATCATGGACTACGGCAAGTTCAAGTACGAGCAGAAGAAGAAGGCCCAGGAGTCCAAGAAGAAGCAGCACAACTTCACCGTCAAGGAGGTGCGCGTCCGGCCGAAGACCGGCGCACACGACATCGAGGTGAAGATCAAGCGCGCCCGCACGTTCCTCGAAGCTGGCGACAAGGTGCAGCTCACCGTGCTGTTCCGTGGACGTGAAGTCGTCCACGCCCGGATTGGGATGAACATCCTCGAAGACATCGCCCACGAGCTTGCCGAGATCGCCAAGGTCGAACGCGCACCCCGCATGGAGGGAAAGAGGATGCACATGATCCTCACACCCATCCGTAGACCCGCACCACCGAAAAAGGCCTCCGCGCCCCCGCGGAAGCCGATGAAGAAGCCGGCTCCACAGGAGTCCGCTCCGCAAGAGTCGGCTCCACAAGAGTCCGCTTCGCAAGAGCCGACTGCCGAGACTGAGACGCCACCGCCATCGGAGTAATCGAGTCATGCCGAAGTTGAAGACCAACAAGTCCGCGAAGAAGCGATTCAAGGTGACCGCAAAGGGCCGCATCAAGCGCTCCCGCGCCGGCAAGAGTCACCTCATGCGCAGCTTCACCGGCAAGCGCGTCCGCGCCCTCCGCCGCCCGGCCATGATGTCGGGAGGGGACGAGAAGGTCGCGAAGCGCATGTTGGGCGTTGACTAGTTTGAAACCGACGCGCGAGCCCGCTGCGGGGTCGCGCGACCAGACCCACAACAGGGCCTCTCGGGTCCTTTGGAGATTGAACGATGCGAGCGACCAGCGCCGTAGCGCGTAAGCGACGCCACAAGAGGGTCCTCAAGGACGCAAAGGGTTACCGCGGTTCCCGGAGCAAGCTCTATCGCACAGCGAAAGAGACGCTCATGCGGGCGGGCAACAATGCCTACCGAGACCGCCGCAACAAGAAGCGGACCTTCCGCCGCCTGTGGATCATCCGGATCAACGCCGCTGCGCGTGACGGGGGGATGAGCTATTCCGCGTTCATGAACGGCCTGAAGAAGGCCGGCGTGGAGATCGACCGCAAGCAGCTCTCCGACATCGCCATTCGCGATCCCGCTACGTTCACCGCGCTCGTGGACGTCGCAAAGCAGGCCGGTTGACCCCAGCTGTCCGATGTCCGATTCGGAACGCGATCCGCTCGAGATCATCGATGAAGTCGGCGTTGCCTGCCGCCGCGCCATCGCCGATGCTCCTTCTGCCGACGCGCTGCAGCAGGTGAAGAACGAGGTGCTCGGCCGCAACGGCCGGGTCGCCGCGTTGATGGATCTGTTGAAGACCGCGCCCAGGGAATTGAAGCGCGAAATCGGCCAGCGTCTGAACCAGCTGAAGCAGGAGCTGACAGAGACGGTCGCGGTCAGGATCGCTGACCTCGGGGGCGCAGCCGCCGGCGGGAGGCGTCGTGAAGACGTGACGTTGCCGGGTCGGGCCCAGCCCGTCGGCGCGCTGCATCCCCTGACCAAGATCGAGCGGCACCTCGTCCGGTTGCTCGCCTCTCTCGGCTTCGAGGTCACCGAAGGCCCCGAGATCGAGAACGAGTTCCACAACTTCGAGGCGCTCAACATCCCGGCGAACCACCCCGCGCGCGACGCCGGCGAGAACTTCTACCTCCACGGGCTGCCGCACCTGTTGCGCAGCCAGACCTCCACCGTCCAGATCCGGACGATGCAGGCACGCACGCCGCCCATCCGCGTTTGCGCGCCCGGACGCGTGTTTCGCCCGGACACCGTCGACGCGACGCACCACTACATGTTCCACCAGGTCGAAGGCCTCGCCGTCGATCGGGGGATCACCATGATCGACCTGAAGACGACGCTGCTGACGTTCTTCAAGGCGCTCTTCGGTAGCGATGTGGAGCTTCGACTTCGGGCGAACTTCTTCCCGTTCACCGAGCCCAGTGCCGAGGTCGACGTGCTCTTCCCCGGGAAGGGCTGGGTCGAGATCGGTGGTTGCGGGATGGTCGATCCCAACGTGCTCGACGCGGTCGGCATCGACCCCGAGGAGTACACGGGCTTCGCATTCGGCCTTGGCATCGAACGGTTGGCCATGCGTCAGTTCGCCGTGCCCGACATCAGGTACTTCACGGACAACGACGTGCGGTTCCTGAAGCAGCTCGATTGAGAGTCAGGCTTTGACCGAGAAACTCCCACCGAGGCACTCGCGATGAAGGCGTCCTACCAGTGGATCCGCGAGTACGTTCCGTCGTACTCCGGCACACCCGACGAGATGGCCGAGGCGCTCACGTTCTCGGGCACCGAAGTCGAGGAGGTGGAGGCCGTCGGCGACGACTCAGTGCTCGAGATCGGCATCACGTCGAACCGGGTGGACTCGTTGTGCCACCTCGGGCTGGCCCGGGAGGTCGCGGCCGTCGCGGGCACCGAGGCGGTTCCCCCCGAGTACGCGGCCGATCACACCGGCGGCCCGACGTCAGAGGTGACCTCGGTCACCGTGGAGGACGAGATCGGCTGCCCGCGGTTCACGGCCCGCGTCATCGAGGACGTGAAGGTGGGACCGTCGCCGGCCTGGTTGAAGGACCGGGTCGAGAGCCTCGGCATGCGGGCCATCAACAACGTCGTCGATATCACGAACTACGTCCTGCACGAGCTGAACCAGCCGCTGCACGCCTACGACCTCGACAAGCTCGGCGAGCACCGGATCGTGGTCCGACGAGCGCGGGACGGCGAGAAGCTCACCGCGATCAACGGCACCGAGTACGCGTTGCACACCGACGACATCGTCATCGCCGACTCGGAGATCCCCGTGGGCCTGGCGGGGGTCATGGGCGGCCTGGACACCGAGGTCTCGGAGTCGACCGAGCGCATCTTGCTCGAGAGCGCAGCGTTCGACGGGTCCAGCGTGCGCAAGACGTCGCGGCGGCATCAGCTCAATTCGGACGCGAGCTACCGCTTCGAGCGCGGCACCGACCGGCACGGAGCCCTGACCGCCTCGGAGCGCGCGGCGCGCCTGATCCTCGATGTCTGCGGCGGCACGCTGCGCCAGGACCCGATCGACGTCGGCGGCGATGGTCCCGCGCCCGAACCCATCACGTTCCGGCTCGCCCGGATCGAGACCATCTGCGGCATCACCGTGCCCACGGACCGCGTCGTGAGCATCTTGCGTGCGCTGTGCTGCGGGGTGGAGGAGAACGGCACGACGCTCACGGTCACGCCGCCGACCTTCCGTGCCGACTTGAGCCGCGAGATCGATCTCGTCGAGGAGGTGATCCGGATCTACGGTCTCGACCATCTGCCGGTGCAGGCGGGCATGCCCATCGCCGTCGTCCACGACCATCCGGCCCGCTCGCTGCGGGAGCGTTTGAAGGACCGCCTCGTTGCCCTCGGCCACCTCGAGACGGTGACGCCCAATTTCGTGAAGGAGGGGGCCTTCGCCGACGTTGGGTTCCTCGTCGAAGGAGACGGGCTGCGCATCCGCAACCCCGTTCGCCAAGGCGAAGGGGCGCTTCGCAAGAGCCTGCTTCCGAGCCTGCTCGTCGTGCGCAAACACAACCAGGATCACGGCAACGACAACGTACGGATCTTCGAGCTGTCGAACGTCCATGTGGCGCCGGCGTCCGCGGATGCGGACGTCCCGCACCTGCCCGTGCTCGGCTGGATGACCGACGGCGATTTGCGCGATGCACGTGGGGTCGCAGAAGCGGCGCTTGACGTCGCAGGCCTCACCGCGACCGTCGCTTCGTTCGACGGCCCGTGGTTCGAATCCGGCACCGGCGGCCAGCTCGTCGACGCCGCGGGCAAGGTGCTCGGTGTCTTCGGCCATCCCGACAAGAGGCTCCTGAAGCAGGCGGGTGTGAAGACGCGTCCCAGCTACGGCGAGCTGAACCTGCAGCACGTGCTCGCGGGAGACGTCGGCATCCGCCGGTTCCAGGGCATGGCACGCTTCCCGGGGGTCGTCCGCGACCTTTCGGTGGACATGGCAGAAGCCACGCCGTTCGGCGACCTGCAGGAGTCCGTCCGCGACGCTGCCCTCGCCAACCTCGAATCCCTCGAGCTCTTCGACGTCTACAGGGGCAAGCAGGTCGGCGCCGGAAAGAAAACCCTGTCCATCCGAATCTCCTTTCGGTCTCCCGAAGGGACGCTCACCTCAGACGCCGTGGACGCAGAAATCCAGCGTCTCGTGAAACTCCTGAACGATCGACTCCACGCGGAGATCCGAGGAGCTTGACCGGATCGGGGAACCGCACGATATACTCTCTGTAGGCTCTGCCATGTACGTCACGGCAGCCGTCTCGTTCCTTCGGGGGCGAGTCGGGCAGACGCTCCGGACCCAATGCGCCCGAACTGGGAGCTGGCTCGAGGTGATCGCGTTGAAGCCCTCTCGAAGGGACCAGCAACGTCACCCGAGGGTTCCCCCCTTGAGTAGGGATCGGGTTTCGTGAGCCTCTCACAACTCTGTCGAACGGCATTGCGGTGGAGACTGCTTTCGACCAGGACCCGCGTCGCGGCTAACGCCACGATCGGGTCCTCGTTTTTTTAGGGAGCGCGGACCTCCAGAGGCTGCGAGTCAATCGGCTCCGAGGCGAGCGAAGCGCCCAGAGCGGACCTGGAGGTCCGCGCTCCCATCCAGAGCAGATTGCTTCACACGCTCTGGAGGTC
>NZBC01000026.1 GCA_002687715.1 Planctomycetota bacterium
CCGCTCGCTTCGCCTTCCTTGCCAGCGCCGCTCTGGGCGCTTCGCTCGCCTCGGAGCCGATTGACTCACAGCCTCTGGAGGTCCGCGCTCCCGCTCAGCCGCGCAGCTCGTCCGGCGAAAGCCGTAATCGCTCGACCGCTTCTCCCCGAACGAGGTGCCTCTCGACGATCTCCTCCGCGTCGTCGAGCGTGACGCGGCCGTACCAGACCGCGTCGGGGTAGACGACGACCGACGCGCCGTGTTGGCAGGTGTCGAGGCACCCCGCGCGGTTGACCCGCACCTTGCCCTGGAGTCCCTTCTCTCTGGCGAGGGCTTTCAATCGGGCGTGAAGAGCGGCCGCATCCTGGTTGGAACAGCAGCCGCGTGGGTGGTCCCCCGGACGCTCGTTCAGGCAAACGAAGACGTGGCGATCGAACTTGCCCACCGCCTCGTCTTCGTTGCTCATCCTCGCTATCTGCTCAGGAGCAGCCGGCGGACGCCCCGCAGTTGAGGCACTTGTAGCAAGCGCCGTTGCGAACGGTCATGTGGCCGCACTCGTCGCAAAACGGCGCGTCGCCCATCATCGTACTGAGGTGACTTGAGAGGACGCCGCGGTCCCCCATCGGCAGCTCGAACGGCTGGCGGCCGCCCGGGACCTGGTCCATGGCTCCCGGCTCGTCGGACGCCGTCGGGTTCGCCGACGAGCCCGCCACGTCGTCCTCGAACTCGCGGATGCGGGCCCGAAGCTGCCGGTTCTCCTCGTTGGTCTTCTCGGCGGCCTGCGCGAGCCCCTCCTCCAGTCCGTCCGCGGGCTTCACGTGGACGAAGTCGTTCCGGCCGAGGTACTCCATGGCCAGGAGCCGGAAGATGTAGTCGACGATGGAGGTGGACCACTTGATGTTCGGATGATCCACGGGACCCTGCGGATCGAACCGCGTGAAGGTGAAGACCTCCACGAAGTCCTCGAGCGGAACACCGTATTGCAAACCGAGGCTCACCGAGATGGCGAAGCAGTTCATGATGCTCCGGAAGGCGGCGCCTTCCTTGTGCATGTCGACGAAGATCTCGCCGAGGCTGCCGTCCTCGTAGTTGCCGGTCCGTACGTAGACCTTGTTTCCGCCGACCCGGCCTTCCTGAGTGAAGCCGGTACGCTTCTTCGGGAGCCGGCGGCGACGCAGGGGCGCCTTCAGCGCCTCCGCGCCGAGATCCGGCAAGAGGGCTGCGGCCGGAGCCTCGGGCTCGCTCGTATCGGCCTCGACGTTCTTCGCCTTGGACGCCTTCCCGGCATTCAGCGGCTGCGACCCCTTGCAGCCGTCGCGGTAGAGGGCCACGGCCTTCAACCCGAGCTGCCACGAGTCCATGTACGCCTGCCGGATGTCCTCTTCGGACACGTCCGCCGGCATGTTCACGGTCTTGGAAATCGCCCCCGAAACGAAGGGCTGGACGGCCGCCATCATGTTGATGTGACCGGAGTGGTGGATGAAACGCTCGCTCCGAGGGCCGCAACGGTTGGCGCAATCGAAGATCGCCAGGTGCTCGTCCCTCAGGTGCGGCGCACCTTCGATGGTCTGAGTACCGCAGGCCCAGATCTCCGCACTCTCGACCTGCTCATCGGAGAAGCCGAGGTGGCCGAGGAGATCGAAGTCCGGCGCCGTCCATTCGGCCTCGTCGACCCCGAGGTTCCTGCGGGCATCGGCGCCCAGGATGTGGGACGCGAACGCGGCCCGGAAGTCGAAGACGGACGAGAGGTTCGCCTCGACGTTGTCGATGTCGGTGTCGCTGAGTCCCTTGGTCAGGAGCTCAGCGCGGTTGATCCCGGGGCAACCCTCGAGAGTCTGGCGGCCCAGGATCCAGTTGAGGATCTCCTGGGTCTCGATCGGTGAGTAGCCAAGGGTCTTCAGCGCACGGGGCACGCTCTGGTTGATGATCTTGAAGTAGCCGCCGCCAGCGAGCTTCTTGAACTTCACCAGGGCGAAGTCCGGCTCGATGCCAGTCGTATCGCAGTCCATCAGCAGCCCGATGGTGCCGGTGGGAGCGATGACGGTGGCCTGGCCATTGCGGTAGCCGTGACGTTCGCCGAGGCGGACCGCGTCGTCCCACTCCTCCCGCGCCGCCTGGACGAGATCAAGGTTGCCGGCCGAGTCGTCGATCGCGTAGGCCGCGTCACGGTGCATGTTCATGACGCGAAGCATGGGATCGCGATTGCGGGCATACCCCGGGAACGGCCCCTTCTCGCGGGCCATCTCGGCCGAGACGCGATAGGCGTGCCCGGTCGTGATGGCGGAGATGGCGGCGCCGACCACCCGTGCTTCGGCCGAGTCGTAGGGGATGCCCTTGACCATCAGCATCGTGCCGAGGTTGGCGTACCCGAGCCCGAGCGGGCGGTAGTCGTGGCTGTTCCTCGCGATCGTCTCCGTCGGATACGAGGCGAAGTCGACGGCGATCTCCTGCGCGATGAAGAACATCCGGATGGCCTGGCGGTAGGCCTCGACGTCGAACGAACCATCGTCCGCCAGGAACGTCATGAGGTTCAGCGACGCCAGGTTGCAGGCGCTGTCGTCCAGGAACATGTACTCGGAGCAGGGGTTGCTGCCGTGGATCCGGTCCGTGTTCGGGCAGGTGTGCCAGCGGTTGATGGTGGTGTCGTACTGGATGCCCGGATCCGCGCACCGCCACGCGGCGTAGCAGATCTTGTCCATCAGATCGCGAGCCTGGTAGGTCTGGGCCACCCGCTCCTCGGTGCGTTCCCGCGTCTCCCACGGGCGGTCGTTGATGACCGCCTGCATGAAGTCGTCCGTGATCCGGACCGAGTTGTTGGAGTTCTGGCCGCTGACCGTCCGGTAGACCTCGCCGTTGAAGTCGGAGTCGTAGCCGGCGTCGATGAGTGCCTGGGCCTTGTCCTCCTCGCGTGCCTTCCAGAGCACGAAATTCTCGATCTCGGGGTGATCCATGTCGAGGATCACCATCTTGGCGGCGCGACGCGTCGTTCCGCCGGACTTGGTCGCACCCGCGGCCTTGTCCAGCACCTCGAGGAACGACATCAGGCCGGACGACGTTCCACCACCCGCGAGCTTCTCGCCTTCGCCGCGAATCGCGGAGAAGTTGGTGCCCGTTCCCGAACCGAACTTGAACAGGCGCATCTCTCGCTTCACCGCATCCGCGATGTCGAGGAGGTCGTCCTTGATGCTCTGGATGAAGCAGGCCGACAGCTGCGGGCGCGTGTAGGAGTCCGGGCACTCCTCGACGTTGCCGGTCTTCTCGTTCCAGAACCACGTGCCCACGGAGCGCCCACGGATGTCGTAGCGGGCGGCGAGTCCGCAGTTGAACCACACCGGTGAGTTGAACGCGCCCCGCTGGTGGACGAGCAAGTGAGTGAGCTCGGACTCGAAGGTATCGGCCTCTGCCTTGTCCCGGAAGTAGCCACCCAGCACTTCACCTGCCTCGCGGAGGGTGCGCGCGACCCGATAGACGACCTGACGGACGCTCGTCTCGGAACCGCTCGCCCCCGGCACGCCTGCCTTTCGGAAGTACTTGCTGACGACGATGTCCGTGGCGAGCTGGGACCAGCCATCAGGCACGTCGATGTCCTTCATCTCGAAGACGGTGCTGCCGTCGGGATTCGAGATGACCGAGGAGCGCTTCACCCAGCGGACGCGCTCGAGGGGTTCCTCTCCTGGAGTTGTGAAGTACCTCTGGATCATCAGTCCCGTATTCTCGGTTTCGGCGGCTGTGCCACCCGTGGCGGCCCAGGCGGGCGCTGCCTTCGAGCGACCGTTCGAACTCTCCATCGACCCCTCCCCGGTTCTTTCTTTGCTGATCGTACGCGGGAGTCGGCACCATCCCTGTCCTCGACCTGCTCGGATGGTGCTTCCCCAACCCCCCCGGGTCGCCCGCGAGACCTGCCGGCATGGTGAGCGGGGGACAGCATGACTCCCGCGCTCGTCGTCCAGCCGACCCTCGTGACGACGTTGGTTTTCGGGCTCCTCTCGCGGCCCGGGCTTGCGCCCGATCGGCCTGCGACACCCTGATTGTGGGGGGTATCGCGCATCACCCCCCAACATCTTGGGCAAGGGACGATCATAGTTGCGAGCCTCCCAGAGTCAAGAACGAGTTCACCGAAACCGGGCGGGCGGCGCGAAGTCCGTTCTTCTCGTACGTCCATTCGTCCGTATCTTGGAGGAGAGCGCAACCGACACCCTGCTGCCGACCCGATGAATCACTCCAATCACCACGGCGACGAAGGCAATACCCGGCTTTTTGGCGGCCGCCAGGTCGCCAAGGACGACGAGCGTATCGAGGCCCACGGTGCCGTCGACGAACTCAACGCGACGATCGGACTCGCTCGCGTCTCTCCCCTGCCCGTCGCTCTGGACACGATGCTCGAGCGCATCCAGTCCGACCTGTTCGATCTCGCCGCCGAACTCGTCACTCCACGTGACGACGAGGATGCGGCGGGAAAGGTCCTGCCCTTTCCTCCTGCCGCACTCGAAGCCGTGGAGGGTTTCCTCACCTCCCTCGAGGAGCGACTTCCGCCGACCTCGGCCTTCCTCCTTCCCGGCGGGCACCACGCCGCGGCGCTGCTCGGAGTCTGCCGTACCCAGTGCCGCCGCGCCGAACGGCGCGTCGTCTCCCTCGCACGCCACGAACGCATCAGCGGCGTCGTGCTCAAGTACCTGAACCGGCTGTCCGATCTCTTCTTCGTCATGGCCCGCGACGTGAACACGTCCGAGGGCATGCCGGAGCCGGAATGGCAGCCGCGGGAAGTGCGGGAGGCGGAGGACCAATAGCGCCGGTCGCGAACGGGCGTCGGTGGCTTCCCAATAGACCCTGTCTCAGCTCATTTCCAGGTTCGGCCGTCTCTTCTTGCCGCGGGCTTCGAGCGCGCGATAGGCGTTGCTCGGCATCGGCCGCTTCAGGACGTGCTCGATGAGCCGCGACGCCGCGACCTGCTTGTCGAGATCCACGCCCGCCTTCACCCCCATCCCGTTGAACATGAACAGCAGATCTTCCGTGGCGGTGTTGCCAGCAGCGCCAGGGGCATAGGGGCAGCCGCCGAGTCCGCCGGCGGAGGCGTCGAAGATGCGAACGCCTTCGTCGTAGGCAGCGAGAGCATTCGCAGCGCCCATGCCGTAGGTGTCATGGAAGTGGACCGCGCAGGCGCTGAGGAGGCCCTCGGAGGCGAGAGCGCTGCAGAGTTCGTGGACCTGGCCCGGGGTGCCCTTGCCGATGGTCTCACCGAGGCTGACCTCGTTGCACCCGGCTTCAAGGAGCCGGCGCACGACGTCCACGGTGGCGCTCGTGGGGACGCGACCCTCGTAGGGGCAGTGGATCGAGGTCGAGCAGTAGCCGCGGACCCGGATGCCGTCCGCGCGCGCCCCCGCGATGACGTCCACGAAACGCGAGAACGACTCGTCGATGCTGCAATTGATGTTCTTCTGGTTGAAGGTCTCGGACGCCGCGGTGAACACGGCCCACTCCTGGATGCCGGTACGGCGAGCGCGCTCCATGCCCTGCGCGTTGGGCACCAGCGCCGTGAACCGGAGCCCGTCTCGCACCGGGAGGTGCGCGGCAACGGCATCCGCGTCCGCGAGCTGCGGAATCACCTTCGGAGACACGAACGCGGTCGCCTCGATGCGGCGGTGGCCGGCATCGGCGAGCGCCTCGATGAAAGCGATCTTGCGCTCGGTCGGGACGTGGGACGACTCGTTCTGCAGGCCATCACGGGGCCCCACCTCGACGATCACGACGTCGTCGTCGGTGAGGTCGGCGACCGGCCCCGCACCCGTACGCGGATCGGCCGTCACGCGTCGGGCTCCAGGCGCACGAGAATCTGCCCGATATCGACCTGGTCGCCCGCCGCACACTCGACCTCGGTGACGCTGGACGCTGCCGGCGCTACGAGACGGTGCTCCATCTTCATCGCCTCGACGACCACCACGGTCGCGCCCGCGGCGACGGCGTCTCCGGCCTCGCAGCACACCTCGATGACGGTCCCCGTCATGGGCGCCTCGATGTGGCCGCTGCCCGTGCCGTCGCTCGACCCGGTGCTACCGCCGCGAGCCTGCACGTCGCGGCGCTCGAGGACCCACGAGCGTCCACGCCATGACACGACGACGCGCTCGTCGTGGACCTCTACTGCACCCGAGATCATGCGCTCGCCATCGGACAAGACGAGGCGGCCGGCCTCGTCGCCAGCCGACGTCAGCCGGGACATGTCGCCGCCGGCGGTCACCTCGAGTGCACCCTGGACGTGACGACACACGAGGTCGAGGTCGAGATCCCCGTGACGCAAAGGATGGCGGGTCTCGCTCATGCGTCGCCTCCACGGGGGACGATCCGGAATCCGCTCAGCCGGTCGAACGCCGAATACACGTCACCGCGGGCGGCGTCCGTCGACTCCGGTCGTCTCCGCATCTCGAGCCCCCAGGCCGCCAGCATGAGAACCTCCGGAGGCACGCCGTCGGCGGACGTCGATGCAACTCCGTCCGCTTCGAGCGTGTGGGTGAAGGTCTGGCCGGTCGTCCAGGCATCGGACGCGAGCACGTCGAGCAGGTAGCCGACGTTGGTCTTGGGTCCGAGCAGGTGCAAGTCCTCGAGCGCGGCGCGCAGCCGTCCCGTCGCCGCGACCCGGTCCGAGCCGTGAGCGAGGACCTTCATGAGCATCGGATCGTAGTGAGGCGTGATCTCCTGGCCACCGCGGACGCCGACGTCGACTCGGACCCCCGGGCCGGTGGGCAGCGCGAGGTGCGTGATCGTGCCCGCCTGGGGCAGGAAACCCGCGCTCGGGTCCTCGGCATAGACGCGCGCTTCCACGGCCCAGCCCCGTGGGGTCACCGGCGTCGGGAGGTCCAAGGCCTCGCCGTCCGCGATGCGAAGCTGCCAGGCCACGAGGTCCTCCCCCGTGACCATCTCCGTCACGCCGTGCTCTACCTGAAGACGGGTGTTCATCTCCAGGAACCAGAAGCTGCCGTCCTCCTCCACCAGGAACTCGACGGTCCCCGCGCCGATGTAGCCGACCGCCAGTGCGAGCCTCGCGGCGGCATCCCCCAGGCGCTCGCGGAGCGGGTCGTCAATCGCTGAGGAGGGGCACTCCTCCACGACCTTCTGGTGCCGACGCTGGAGGGAGCACTCCCGCTCGAGCACGGGGATGGCCCGTCCGTGCGTATCAGCGAGCAATTGCACCTCGATGTGGCGCGCGGGATGGACGTAGCGCTCGAGCAGGAGGCTCCCGTCCCCGAACGCAGCCTGGGCCTCCCGCCGGGCGGCGCGAATGGCGTCCGCGAGGCCTCCGGCCCCCTCGACGAGGCGCATGCCCTTGCCGCCGCCCCCCAACGCAGCCTTGACCAGCACCGGGTAGCCGATGCGCTCGGCTTCGCGGGCGAGAATCCCGTCGTCGTCGTCGCCGGCGTAGCCCGGAACCGGCGAGACCCCCGCGTCGAGTGCGGCGCGGCGCGCTTGCGCCTTGTCACCCATGGCCCGAATGGCGGCGACCGGCGGGCCGATGAAGGTCATCCCGGCGTCCGCGCAGGCCTCTGCGAACGCCGCGTTCTCGGAGAGGAATCCGTATCCCGGGTGGACAGCGTCGCAACCCATGTCGCGCGCAGCCGCGAGGACCTTGTCGGCGTCGAGATAGCTCAACGGCGCGGGCGCCGGTCCGATGAGCTGCGCCCGGTCAGCCAGCCGCACGTGGGGTGCGTCGGCGTCGGCTTCCGAGAAGACGGCTGCGGACTCGAGTCCGCGCGCCCGCAGGGTCCGCATGACCCGGCACGCGATCTCTCCTCGATTCGCCACCAACACCCGCCGGAGGCTCACTCCTCTTCCCTCCACACCGGGTGGCGTTTCTCCAGAAACGCGCTGAGTCCCTCACGCGCCTCGTCGGTCGCACGCAGCTCGGCGATGAGATCCGCGGTCACGCCGAACACCTGATCGGACGGGGTCTGGCGAATGGTATCGACGAGACCTTTCGCGACGCGGGTTGCGCGGGGACCCCCCGTGAGGATCTTCGCGATGATCTGCTGGACACGTGCGTCGAGCTGATGCGCCGGCACCGACTCCGACACCAGCCCGATCTCCGAGGCCCGTCGGCCGTCGAAAACCTCGCCCGTGGCGAAGTAGCGACGGGCGTGGCAGTCGGGCACCTTCCGCAGCACGAACGGCGAGATGACGGCGGGGACGATACCGAGTCGGACCTCGGTGAACCCCAGCTTGGCGTCGTCCGCGGCGACGGCGATGTCGGCACACGCCACGAGGCCGGCGCCGCCCCCGAGGGCCGCGCCCTGCACGACAGCGACGGTCGGACAGGGCACCTCGACGAACGCCTGGAACAGCCGCGCCAGGCGACGCGCGTCGGCGACGTTGTCGTCTCGACCGTAGTCGGCTGCACGACGCATCCAGGAGATGTCCGCGCCGGCGCAGAACGCAGCGCCCTCGCCGCGAAGGATGACGCAGCGCAGGGAATCGTCCTTCGCGACCTCCTCGAAGAGCGATGTGAGCTCGGCGATCATCCGCTCATCGAACGCATTACGGACCTCGGGACGATTGAGGCGGATGCCCAGTCGGCTCCCCGCTCGCCTCAGGTCGATGGTCTCGTAGTCGTGCCGCAAGGAGTGGACCTCCAGCTACATCCGGAACACGGGCCAGCCGCTCTCCGGGACCGGGGCGTTCAGGGCGGCGGAGAGTGCGAGCGCGAGCGCCTCGCGCGTCTGGCCCGGGGTGATGATCCCATCGTCCCACAGACGGGCCGTGGCGTAGTAGGGATGTCCTTCGCGTTCGTACTTCTCGCGAATGGGCGCCGCGATCTCCTCTGCGCCAGCGTCGCTGAGCGTCTCCCCGCGCGCGGCCATCTGGTCCCGCTTCACGGTCACCAGGACGCTCGCCGCCTGCTCGCCACCCATCACCGAGATCCTCGAGTTGGGCCAGGTGAACAGGAATCGCGGGTCGTAGGCCCTCCCGCACATGGCGTAGTTCCCGGCACCGAACGAGCCGCCGATCATGACCGTGAGCTTGGGAACGTCCGCGGCCGCCACCGCCTGCACCATCTTGGCGCCATCCTTGGCGATACCGCCGTTCTCGTACCGCCGCCCGACCATGAACCCCGTGATGTTCTGGAGGAACACGAGCGGAACGCGGCGCTTCGAGCACAGCTCGACGAAGTGCGCCCCCTTCACGGCGGACTCCGAGAACAGGATGCCGTTGTTGGCGACGATCCCGACCGGGTACCCGAGAATGCGGCCGAAACCGCACACCAGCGTCGGTCCGTACCTGGCCTTGAACTCGTGGAACCGGGACCCGTCGAGCAACCGGCACAGGATCTCGCGGACGTCGTAGGGCTCGCGCGTGGACGTCGGGATGACCCCGCCGATCTCCTCCGGATCGTGGAGGGGCTCCTCCGGTTCGCGGAGCGCGATGTCGACCGTCTTCACGATGTTGAGCTGGGCCACGACGCTGCGAGCGAGCTCGAGCGCATGGGCCTCGTCCTCGGCGTAGTGGTCCGTCACGCCGCTGGTCTTGCAGTGGACGTCGGCGCCGCCGAGGTCCTCCGCTGACACCTCTTCCCCGGTCGCAGCCTTCACCAGCGGCGGACCGCCGAGGAAGATGGTGCCGTTGCCCCGCACGATGATGCTCTCGTCCGCCATCGCCGGGACGTACGCGCCTCCAGCCGTGCACGACCCGAGGACGACCGCGACCTGGGGGATGCCCTCGGCCGACATGCGCGCCTGGTTGTAGAAGATCCGCCCGAAGTGCTCGCGATCCGGAAACACGCCGTCCTGGAGCGGAAGGAACGCGCCGCCCGAGTCGACGAGGTACACGCAGGGCAGGCGGTTCTGCCGCGCGATCTCCTGCGCCCGGACGTGTTTCTTCACCGTGAGGGGATGGTACGAGCCGCCCTTCACCGTCGCGTCATTGGCGATGATCAGGCACTCGAGGCCCTCGATCCGGCCGATCCCCGTTACGACGCCCGCTGCGGGAACAGCACCCTCGTACACCTCGTGCGCCGCGAGCGGCGAGAGTTCGAGGAACGGTGACCCCCGGTCGAGCAGGGCATCGATGCGTTCGCGCGGGAGCATCTTGCCGCGGTCGCGGTGGCGCGCGACGGATCGCTCCGATCCGCCCCGGGCAACGATCTCGAGTTGTCGGCGAAGGTCGTCCTCGAGCGCACGGTAGGCGGCGAGGGTCTCCTGGAACCCGGACGACTTCGGATCGATGCGGCTCTCGAGGACGTGCACGAGCAGTGCCCCCTACCGACGCCGGCTCGCGACCGCGGTGATCAGCAGCGAGCCGCTCCTCTGGTCCTTCTCCAGCTTGATCTCCTTGTCCTTCTCCATCTCCAGCAGAAGCTCCGAGAAGCTGCCGTAGTCGTAGTAGCTCTCGTCGAACGTGGGCCGTTTGCGCTTCAGCGTCTGCTTGACCATCGATGCCCAGACGAGCTCCCGGCCATCGCGGAACAGCGCGCGGACGACGCCCTTGATGAGAGCGTAGACCTCCTTCTTCTTGCCCGTCACCTTGGAGGACGGGTCCTCCTTGGCCTTCTCCGTGTGACGGACGAGGTCCTCGTAGTAGATGAACTCGTCGCAGTTCTCGATGAGGAGCTTCGACGATGCGGCCTTGATGCCGATGCCGATGACCTCCTTGTCGTTCTCGCGCAACTTCGAGACGAGCGGCGAGAAGTCGCTGTCGCCTGACACGAGGACGAAGGTCTCGATGTGGGCGCGCGAGTAGGCGACCTCCATCGCGTCGACCACCATCCGGATGTCGCCGCTGTTCTTGCCCGTCATCCGCTTCTTCGGAAGCTCGATGAGTTCGATCGCCGACTCGTGGAGCTCCGCTTTGTAGTCGCGATAGCGGCTCCAGTCGGCGTAGGCCTTCTTCACGAGGATGCGCCCTTTCTCGAGGACGCGGTCCAAAACGAGGTGAATCTCGAACTTCTGGGTTGGGCTTTGTTTCATGCCCAGGGCGAGGTTGTCGAAATCGATGAACAGCGCGATGCGCGTCTCGCCCAGGTCTTTCACGGTCATGCAGGTCTCCGTGGTGGGGAATCCTATCAATGCCCACCCGGGACGGCGACCGGGGTGGATCCTGTTTTACGACAACGAGATGCGACGTTCGGACCCCACAGGGATCCCCGTGGTACTGGGAGGCTCTCGTCGCTATAAGGAGGCCCATGCCGCAAGGACCCCGTACCACCTTCAAGGTCTTCGACCTTTCGGATGAGATCCAGAGCGCGCTTGCCGAGCTGGGTTTCGAGCATCCGACCCCGATCCAGGAGAAGGCAATCCCCCTGGGATTGTCGGGTCGTGACGTGCTGGGCAAGGCCCAAACGGGCACGGGCAAAACGCTCGCGTTCGGTCTCCCTCTCATTGAGCGAGTCGATCCGACGCGGATCTCGGCTCAAGCCCTCGTCCTCCTCCCCACGCGGGAATTGGCTCAGCAGGTCGCCGAGCACCTGGAGGTCGTCGCCGCCGCTCGCTCCGTCAAGGTAGCGCTCCTCGTGGGGGGCGAGAAGGTCCGATTCCAACGGGCGCGCATCCCCGGCCGCCAGATCGTGGTCGGGACCCCAGGCCGGATCCTGGACCTCTGCCGGGAGAGCCTCCTCCACCTGGAGTGGGCCGAACTGCTGGTGTTGGACGAGTTCGACCGCATGCTCGATATGGGCTTCATCGACGACGTGAAGCGCATCGTGGACTTCCTGCCGACCGATCGCCAGACCATGCTGTTCTCGGCCACGGCCCCCCCCGAGATCCGCAAACTGACCAGCCTGTTCCTCACGAACCCGGAGGTCTGCGAGGTCGCGGCCGGGCTCAAGACCGCGGACAAGATCGACCAGACGGCGTTGCGCGTGTCCCCCATGGACCGCACCGAGGTCCTCCTCCGGATGCTCGAGAAGGACATCAAGAACGACCTGGACCGCACGGTGCTCGTGTTCTGCAACACCCGGCGCATGGTCGGTGAGCTGGACCGCGAGCTCTGGGGCCGCGAGCTCCCGGCCGCGGCGCTCTCCGGCGATTTCGAGCAATCGCGGCGCTTCCAGGTCATGGACGGGTTCCGCGAGAAGCGCATCCGCATCCTCGTCGCGACCGACGTCGCGAGCCGCGGCCTCGACGTGGATCACGTCGGCCACGTCATCAACTTCGACGTCCCGCTCGAGGTCGAGGACTACGTCCACCGCGTCGGCCGCACCGCCCGAGCGGGTCGCAGCGGTCGCGTGACCACCCTCGTCGTCCCGGCCCAGGAACGCCAGTTCAAGCGCATCCTCCAGACCCTGGGCAAGGACATCCGCATCGGCCGGGTGAAGCTCCCGGGCGGCTCCCGGCGCGCGGTGGTCATGGACGAGCCCCGTCACGGCTCCGGCGGACGGGGAGGCTCCGGCGGACGCGGCGGCTTCGGCGGACGCGGCGGCTTCGGCGGGCGCGGCACGCCCGGCCTCCGTCGCGACTCGGGGTCCAGCTCCGACCGCCGCCCTCCGAGGCGAGGGCGGTGATCGACCTTGGCCGCGGCGTTCTCGTCCGGCCGGACGAGCTCGTCTACCGCGCGACCCGCGCCGGTGGCCCCGGCGGGCAGAACGTCAACAAGGTCGCAACCCGCATCGAATTGACCTGGGACATCGCCAACTCCCCGTCCCTCGACGATCGACAGCGCGCGACGTTGCTGGAGAAGCTGGCCACCCGTCTCGACAGCGAAGGACGGCTCCGGCTTGTCGCGGCGGACGCCCGCACCCAATCGGCCAACCGCGACGCGGTCCTGGCCAGGCTCAAGGCCGTGGTCGAAGAAGCGCTTCGCCCTCGAAAACGCCGGGTCCCGACGAAACCGACCCGCGCATCCAAACGACGCCGGGTGGACGACAAGAAGAAACGGGGCGACGTGAAGCGGAGCAGACGCCGGCTGGACGACTGAGGACGTGCGAGAGGACCGCCGGCATGGAGCGGAGTGAAGAGGTGTGAAGCAACCTGCTCTTCCGGGAGCGCGCTCCCGGAAGGCAGAGGCTTTCGCCGCCGGCGCGGACCTAGAACTTGATCTTCTTGATCTGGCCGGACTCGGAATCCGCGACCCAGAACGCCTCGCCGTCGAAGGCGAGACCGGTGGGGCGGCCACCGACCTTGTAGGAGATCAGGATCGAGCCCGCGTTGGCGTCCATCTTGTGGACGACGGATTCGCCGGGCTCGGTGTAGTAGAAGTGGCGATCCACGAGGACGAGGCCGCAGATGTCGGGGCGCGTAGGGAAGGCCTTCATGAAGGTGCCGTCGGTGTCCTTGACCTTGCGGGCCTGGCCGAGGCGGGAGAGGCCGTACCAGATGCCTCCGTCTTCATGGAAGAGGCCGGAGACGTCGCCGTTGGGGAGATCGACAGGGATCGAGAGGTCGATGTTGCCGGTCTCGGGGTCGATGCGGGAGATGGTCCGGGAGGTGCGGTCCGCCTGCCAGACGTGGGCACCGTCCCATGCGGTCCCGGCGAGTTCGCCATCGAAGGCGATGCTGAAGAGCACGCGTCCGGACTCGGGGTCGATCTTGAAGATCTTCCGCTCGTCCTTGTCGGCGCACCAGAGGCTCTCGCCGTCCCAGGTCAGTCCCTGGGGACTGGGGCCGGGCCCCTTGATGTCGATGAGGATGTTCCCGTCGAGTTGCGTCTCGGTCATTCCTGTATTTTCAGCTTCGTTGACGGCGGCCGGACCTCCGCCGTCGGTTCCCGCTCGCGCGGTAGGTACCAGGTGGCCCGGACGCCGAAGTTAACAACCAGCGGCGAGCGCGCGAGTCCCAGTTTTCGGGGCGAATCGCTCAGAATCGCGTGAAGGCGAGGAAGTTCTCGACCCGGCGCTCGATGTCCGCCCGGGAGATCTCGAGCAGGCGGCTGAGCCCGAAGCCCTCGACGGTGAACGAGGCCACGATGGTTCCATAGGCAAGGGCGCGCTTGAACCCGTCGAACGACGTATCGCCCGACTCCGCGACGTATCCCATCAGCCCCGACGCGAAGGTATCCCCGGCCCCGGTCGGATCGAAGACCTCCTCGAGCGGGTAGGCCGGGGTGGCGAACAGCTCGCCGTCCTGGAGCAGGACCGCGCCGTGCTCGCCCTTCTTCACGATGAGGGTGCGGACACCGAGCTCCACGACGTTCTTCATCGCCCGGATGAGGTTGTCGGAGCCGCCGAGCGCGCGGGCCTCCTCGTCGTTCATGATGACGCCGTCGACCTTCTTGATCGCGGTGACCAACGCGTCGCGGGCTCCCTCGATCCAGAAGTTCATCGTGTCCAGGAGCACGAACTTCCGGTCCGCGAGCTGATCCGCGACCCACGCCTGCGTCACCGGGTCGCCGTTGGCGAGGAACGCGAACGGAGTGTCGGTGAACGATGACGGCAGGGTCGGCCGGAATTCGCCCAGGACGTTCAGCTCGGTCTTGAGAGTCTCGGCGACGTCCATGCGGCCTTCGTACTGGCCCGTCCACCGAAACGTCTTCGCCCCGGCCCGCCGCTCCAGCCCCGCGAGGTCGATCCCCCGATCGCGGAGCATCGATACGTGCTCCTCCGGGAAGTCGTCGCCGATGACGCCCACGAGGCGGAGATCGGTGAAGTGCCGGGCGCCGACGGAGAAGAAGCAGGCAGCCCCGCCGAGGATGTCCTCGTGAGTGCCGTGAGGCGTCGTAATCGTATCCAGGGCCATCGAACCGACGACGAGTAGCGACATGCGATACGTCTCCACGGGGTTTCCGGTCAGCCGGGGCGCCGTGCGCCCCGGGCATCATGCCGCACCCCGGCTCACTTTCCAGGCGTGGTTTCGCGAACCGCCACCAGAAGGCCCGGACTACAGCTCCTGCGCGTCATGGATGGCCGCGCGGGCCTCCTTGCGGGACAGGAAGAGGAACACGCCTCCGACGAGGCTCCAGCCGAGCATCGACACCCGGAGCAGGACGCTGAGGCCGACCGCGAGCGTCAGGTTCCGGATCCCCACGCTCCGGAAGAAGTAGCCAAACGCAGCCTCGCCCACGCCCCAACCCCCAGGCAACACCGGCACCGCCGACACGATCATGATGATCGGCACCACGACGAAATACGTGAGCAGCGCGGGTTCCTTCAGCCCGTGCGCCGCGTCGACTCCGAGGTCCTGCCCGATGAACCACACGGAGAGGACGTTGAACACGTGCGATAGCAACGAGATCGCGATGCAGAACGCCATCTCCTTACGCCGCCGGCGATAGAGCAGGAACGCCTTGTCGAGGCGCTTCAGCGCATCCGACCCGGGGAGCATCGACAACAGCTTGTCGATGCGCAGGAGCTTGCGAATGCGCCGCGACATGAACAGACAGATCGCGAACGCCGCCCCCCCGAGCATCAGGAAGACCCAGACCGCGATGGTCCGGTAGCTCGAGAACGAGAACAGCAACACACCCGCCGCCATCGCCGCGAGCACGAGCAGGCCCACGACCCGGTCGACGATGACGGTGCTCACGGCGTCCGGACCGCGTCCTTGATGGGCGCGCGCGATCATCACCGCCTTCACGACGTCGCCGCCGGTCAGCCCCGGGACGGCGTTGTTGAAGAAGAACCCGATGAACGTGAGCCGCATCGCCTCGAAGAACGTGACCTGGATGTCTTGCGCCCGCAGGAGCACCTGCCATCGCTTGATGCCGCACAGGTACATCGAGAGGATCGAGCCCAGCGCGAGGAGGTAGTGCCCGGCCGAAATGCTCCCGAAGATCGTGGCGAGTCCTTCACGGATGTTGGGTGTTCGTTCGACCCAGCCGTTGTCCTTGCCGCCCTCACGCCAACCCACGTCCGCGAGCGATATCGTCCGGCTGCCCGCGTCCGTCTGGAGCACGGCCTTCCCATCGCACGTGACGGTGGGCCCCTCGATGGTCGACCCGTCGGCAAGATGGAACCGCCAGCGCCCATGGTTGAATCGGATCTCGGGCGCGGCGCTCCGGAGGTCGTAGGTGTGGACCGTGCCGTCGTCCGTCGTCAGCGAGACCTGGCCACTCCAGTCAAGCTCCCGCCCCGAGACCACCCCGCCACCAGCCCCGGCCGAGAGTCCGATTTCATCGTCGATGGTCAGCTGCGAGGCCACGAACCACAGGATGAGGCCGCCGACGACGAGCTTGACGATAGTGATGAGGTGTCGGCGCCAGAACGGCCGCGGGGAAGCGGGGTCCGTCATCCGGCGTCCCCCCCGCCGTGGGCGGGCCGCACCTTGGAGACCGCATCCGCGATCCCGTCCAGCTCATGAACGAGGTCGTCCACGAGGCCCTGGGCGAAAGACGCGACCGGGATCCCCAGCGGATCGAGTGCGGCGGTGGTCACCGGAGTGTCGCGATCATCGACGTTGACACCGAGGTGGATCAATCCGGAGACCGGGGACACCGTCGCGATGCTCACGGTCAGCTTGCCATCGCCCACGAACACGTCATCTCCGTCACGCCGCACGACCGCCGCCTTCTCCGGAACGGACGCACGAACGCGGGAGGCGACGAGATCCGCCAGCAGTCGCTGGAGCATGACCATTCGCGGAAGATCGGGTTCGAAGCGTTCCAGCATGAGATGGAGCATGTCGTTCGATGCGATGAACGCCCCGGCTTCGCGGTCCTCCAGGTCGACGAGCGCCGTCCCCTCGACACGGCACGCGCCCCGAAAGACGACCGCAGCGTCCCCCTTGAGCCCGAAGCGCTCCCGGATGAAGTGAGGACGCAGCTGGATCCCGACGTAGTCCAGCCGCGGCTCCAGCGAGACGAGGGTTCTCATGGCCAGCGGATCTTGCCCTCGCGCTCCCACCAGATGCGCCAGTCGACTCCGTCCTCCCCCAGGTCCTCGCCAACGAAGTTCGTCAGGACACTCCTCGCGGTCAGGGCCACCCCCCGCTCGGGGTCTTGCACGCCGCGCAGGAGGCTGAGCGCAGTGATCCGGCTCGGATAGAACTCCATGGTCTTGAGCTGCTGCACCTTGGGATCGGTCTCGAACTCGACGTCGAACGCCTTCGCGAGCCCCACGCCGAACGACGGGTCGAGCACCCGGGACGCGGCGCGGGCCGCCTCGGCCCGGACTCGGGGATCCTCATCCGTGAGCGCCTGCCGGAGAGCGTGGACGACGACCAATCGGCTCAGCCGTTGGATCGCCACCACCATGTCGTCACGCAGCTCGGGCACGTCGTGGAGCGTGAGCCGGACCGCGATGTACCCGAGGACCCCGCGGCTCCCCGCGAGGGTCCCATACCGCAGGTAGGTCAGCGTCCGCAGCGGTTCGATCGCGTCCCGACCAGTCTTGATGCGGAAGGCATTCTGGCCGGACTCCCACCACGCGTTCCAAGGGTCGAACTCCATGGGAAGGTCCTGACCCGTCGTCTCCTTCAGCTGGGCGTGCGCCTCCTCGCGAACGACCCGGTCCTGGGAATTGAGAGCGTTGATACGGGTCCCGGCGTCCAGGATGGAGAACGCAGCATCCAGAGTGTGGATGGCCTCCTTGGCGACCCGGTCGACCTGGTCGACGTCGCTGTAACCCTTGGTGACCGGCTCCAGCGGATACCGCAACGCGAGATGCGTCAGCAGCGCCACGGCATCGGCACGCAGCAAGGGCACGTCGCTCAGCTCGACGATGCGGCCGCAATAGTGAACAGCGCGCCCCATTTGCGCGAGGGTGAGGACCTGCTGGTCGAGGATGCCCACCAACCCCTCGTGGATGAGCAACCCCGAGTCGAACACGGCGATATCCGCGCGGCCACGCTCGTCGAGGGAATCGTGGATGTCCCCGAGGTACTCCTCGGTGTCCTTGCAACCGGCGCCGAAGACGAGCAGCAGAACGGCGCACGAGGTCCCGAGACGGTTCATGATCGGAATCCCCAAGTCAGAGCCCAGTTCGGTTGGACCTTATCCGACGGGAGCGCGGACCTCCAGGTCCGCTCCGAGAGCGAAGCCGGATCCAGAGCGGACCTGGAGGTCCGCGCGCCCGGAAGAGCAGATGGTCCACGACCCGCTCCGGTCGAGCTATACGATCTCCGCCAGTAGACGCTTCAACGCTTCCTGCAATGTCGGGTCGGCCTCGCGCCCCAGGCGCTCCGTCAACGACGAGGTCTCCAGCGCGCAGATCGCCGCGGTGTCGGGCCAGATCGGGCGGCCGGCAGCCTCGCGCTCGGTCATGAAGTCGAAGAGCGCCTCCGAGAGGGCGGGGTTACCCCGGGTCTCCCAGCCAAGGAGGCGCTCCTTCGGCGCGGCCATGAACGCGCACTTGAGGACGACACGGTTGTAGGCATCGTCGTCGAGCAGGCGGGTGACGAGGTCGGAGTCGAGGTTGCCCGATTCGAAGATGACTTCGTCGTTGGTGCGGTGGGCCTCCGCCATCAGGCGGCAAACAGTGGCCCCGGACTCGATGAAGGGCAGGGCCCGGAGAACCATGCGGCGCTCCTCGGCGTCGCCCTGGAAGTAGAGCTTCTCGAGGTGGCCGTCGACTGACGGCAAGCGAAGCAGGAGGTCAGCGGCGAAGAGGTCGCAGACGCGCAGTGCGCCGAGATCCACGCGGCCGTCCCCGACGGGGACGATCCCGCCGTCGATCAGGTCGCGCGCCGTCTTGCGCGGCAAGCCCGCGAAGTGGACCTCCAGGAATGCGAGGCCGTCCGCATCGAGACGGTCCAGGTACTCCCCGCGGCGGTCGAGGTACTTCGGATCGACCATCGAGATGAAGGCGTCCTCGACGACCTTGCGGGGATCAGACAGGCTCACGATCCCAGTCTCCATCGGGGTCCTGGCCACGGAGGACCGAGTTGCCGTCGAACAGCTTCTTGCGGTCCATGTCGGGTGGGGTGAGCCACTCGTCCTCGGAACCGCGACCGTCCCGGCCGAAGAAGGCAACCGGGTTCTTCCACACCAGCGTGTCGATGTCGTCCTCCGAGACGCCGGCCGCCTTCAGCAAGTCCACCGTTTTCGGCACCGAGAGCGGATCACTGACGCCCCAGTCGCACGCGCTGTTGACGACCATGCGATCGACGCCGTACTCGAGCACGATCTGGACCATGCGCTCCGGCGACATCTTGGTGTGCGGGTAGATCGAGAAGCCCTGCACCGCGCCGGTGTCGCGCGTGATCTTCACCGTCTCCTCGTTGCCGTGATCGAGCAGGACGCGGTCCATCTCGATGCCCGACGCCTGCACGATCTCATGGCAGCGAATGAACCCCTGCCGCTTGTTGCGATGCGGAGTGTGGATGAGGATCGGGAGCCCGTGGTCGATGGCCATCTGGATCTGGGCCTCCATGCACCGTTCCTCGGTCGGCGTCATGTCGTCCAGCCCGATCTCACCGACCCCCACCACGCTGTTCTTCTCGAGGTAGCGCGGCAGGACCTCGAGGACGGCGTCGTTCACGCGGTCATCGTTCGCTTCGCGAGGGTTGAGCGCCATCGTGCAGACATGATGAACCCCGAACTGCGACGCGCGAAAGCGCTCCCAGCCGAGGATCGTGTCGAAGTAGTCGATGAACGTCTCCACGTGGGTTCGCGGCTGACCGAGCCAGAACGCCGGCTCGAGCACGACCTTCACGCCGGCGGCCGCCATGCGCAGATAGTCGTCCGTGACCCGGGAGAACATGTGACAGTGGGGTTCGAAAATCCTCGTCATGCTTCGTCCTCCGACTGGCGGTCGCGCTCCAGACGCGAACGCAAGTCGTCGATTTCACTCGCGAGCAGGCGCCCGCGTCGTTCGACGCCCGCCGTCTCCAGCAGCGCCTGCCGGGTCCGGGGGTCGGGGATCAGGACCGTGGCCAGCGTGTTCACCACGGTGGGCAGGCCCCGCTCCTCGTCCTCGAGCAGGCGTTCCAACGGCACCCGGGCGTCGTCCTCGACGGCAAGCGGCACCAGACGCTTCACGGCATCGGTGATCCGGCGACGGATCTCGGCGGCGGTGTCGTCCCCCGCCACCGGGTCGTCGAGGATCTCGACGCGCGCGCGGCGATAGACGTTCTCGGGGAGTTCCTCGATCAACTGTACGCGGTGCAACCCGATCATCTCGATGTGGCTCGTCCCATCCTCGTGCGTGACGTAGTCGTTGACGCGGCCGACGCCGAGTACGCGGGTAAACGGCGGCGAGCCCGCCAGCGACGACTCGAATCCCGGCAGCACCTGGGGAATCCCGATCAACCCCGGGCCGTCCAGCACATCCGCGAGCATGCGCTGGTAGCGCGGCTCGAAGACGTAGAACGGCAGCCGCACGGCCGGGAACAGCACCGTGCGGGGCAACGGGAACATCGGTACGGTCAGCGTGCGGCTCAAGTAGCGCTCCGAAACTCGACGTGCACACATCATGCTATCAGGACCGCCCTCCGCAACCGGATCGTGTTCGTTGGCGATGTGGTTCGCATCAGCGATGTAGAAGGAGAACCCGGGGACCCAGGAGCAGAAGACAGATCTGCTCTGATCCTGGATTCTCCGTGGCCGTCCTGCCCCTCCTCTTCCGCGCAGCGCCTACCGAGCAGCGCGTTCCTGCAGGAACCGCACCAACAACCGAACTCCGAACCCGGACGCCCCCGCACCCTTGGCGTACGGCCGCGACGGATCGTCGTACGCCACTCCGGCGATGTCGAGGTGGACCCATGCCAGATCGTCGGTGAAGTGCTTCAGGAACTGGGCTGCCGTGATGGTGCCCGCGTTGCGCCCGCCGATGTTCTGGAGGTCCGCGGACCGACCCCGCATGGCCTTGTCGTAGTCGTCGTCCAGCGGGAGTTGCCAGACCCGTTCGTGGGTCGCAACACCGGCGCTCGAGAGTGCGTCCATCGCTTTCTGATCGGTGCCCAGCATGCCGGCCATGTGCTTGCCGAGCGCGACGACGACGGCGCCGGTCAGCGTCGCCAGATCGATGACCAGCGACGGCTTGTAGCGCTGGGCGTAGCAGAGCGCGTCGGCGAGAACGAGACGTCCTTCCGCATCGGTGTTCAGGACCTCGATCGTCTTTCCGTTCATGGCCGTGACGATGTCGCCCGGCTTCGTGGCCTTGCTGCCCGGCATGTTCTCGGCGGAGGCGACGATGCCGACGACATGCAGCGGCAGGTTCAGCGCGGCGACGGCCTGCATGGCGCCGACGACGGCGGCCGATCCGCACATGTCGTAGCGCATCTTGTCCATCTCGGTCGGCGGCTTCAGCGAAATGCCGCCGGTGTCGAAGGTCAGCCCTTTGCCGACGAGGCACACGGTCGGGCGCTTCGCCTTCTTGCCGTGCTCCATGATGATCAACTTCGCGGGCTCGGCGCTACCGCGGGACACGGAGAGCAGGCTGCCCATCCCGAGATCCCCCATCTGCTTCTCGCTGAGCACCCGGCACGTCAGGCCCGACGCGCGGCACATCTGGCGCGCCTCCTTGGCGAACGCGGTCGGAGTCAGGTAGTTCCCCGGCGCGTTGCCGAGGTCGCGCGCCAGCATCGCGCCGGCGGCGGCCGCCTCGCCCGACTTCGCGCCGGCGCGCGCAGCCGCGGCCTTCCTCGCATCGGTGAGCAATGACAGCCGCCATGGCTTGGCCTTCTTGGCATCCGACTTGAAGCGGTTCCAGCGGTAGGTGCCGAGCCGGAACCCGACCACGGCGGCCTCAGCCGCGCGCTTGGCGTGGCCCGGAACGCTCTGCATTGCGATGGCAACGCGACTCGGCGGACCGGACGCCCGGGACGCGATGGCCGCAGCTCGGCGGATCGCCTCCTCGTTCACGTCGTCCGGATTGCCCAGCCCGGCGAGCACGACGCGCTTCGCCGGCTTTCCGTCGGCAGGGAGCAAGCTACGGACTTCGCCCGCCTTGCCGCTGAACGCCCCGGCCGCCAGTGCCGAACCGAGAAGACCACCGGTCTTCTGGTCGAGCTTGCCGAACGGCACCCGCGCACCCTTCTTCTGCTTGGGCAGCAGCACCACGATTACGTCGGCCTTCGCGCTCTGCGGCGCGGTCGCCTCCACCTTCACCGCCATGAATCGGTCTCCCTCAAATCGTCAGGGGGTCTTCGCTAGCGCGGAAACGGCCGCGATCCTCGACCACGCGTACCGCGGGGCGTCCCGGGTCGTGCTCCAGAACGACGACCCACCCCGCCTCCGCGGCGCTGGTCAGCAACCGCCGCTTCTCTTCCATCAGCGTGCGTGGGCACAGGTCGTAACCCATCGTCCACGGAATGCTCACATGAGACGCAAGCGGGATGACGTCGGCCGGGAACAGCACCGCACCTTCACCCTCTCCCGCACGGATCGTCATCAGTCCGGCCGTGTGCCCCTCCGTGGGGACCCCGAACACGCCCGGGAGGATCTCCGCCGCACCGTCCCACAGGATCAGGTCGGTCTCGAGCAGCGGCTCCCAGTGCCGGCGGAGGTAGCTCCGGCGCTCGCGAACGTTGGGCTCGCGTGCCGCTGCGAGGTTCGCCCGCTGGACGTGGTGGCGCGCGGTCGGAAAGGTCGCGACGGGGTTCCCGTCGTCACCTCGGCGCGTGACGCCGCCAGCATGGTCGAAATGCAGGTGGGTCAGCACGACGTCGGTGATCGAGTCGGGCTCGACACCCGCTGCCTCCAACGCACCGACGACCCCGGGCCGGGACGACGCATCGACGTCGTACAGGCCCTGCTCCTTCTCCGACCAGAGATTGCCGGATCCGGTGTCGACGAGGACGCGACGTCCATCCCCTTCGAGCAGCACGACCCGCAGGTCGAGGTCGATGCGGTGCTGTGCATCGGGCGGATAGGAGCGCTCCCACAACACGCGGGGGACGTTCCCGAACATCGCCCCGCCATCCAGGCGAAACCGGCCCGTCGTCAGCGCACGAACCTCGTAGGGTCCGGCGTTCACGCCGCCGGCTCCTCCGCACCTGCAGCGGCAGCCGCGTCCTCCTCCTCCGCCTCGACGATGAGCCGCTCCAGTGCGTCGAGCACCGTCGGGATCGCGCGCGCAAGCCCCTTCTCGATGGTGCATCCGGCGGCGAAGCGGTGTCCACCTCCTCCGTTGCCCTTGGCAATCTCACACACGTCGATCCGGCCTGCCGACCGCATGCTGACCTTGGTCTTGGTCTTGGAGATCTCCATGAAGAAGGCGCCGACCTCCACGCCCTTCAAATGAAGGAAGTGATTGACGATCTCGAACGCGTCGCGCGGCGCGGTTTCATTGCGCTTGAGGAAGTCGAGATCCACCGACGTCCACACCAACCGCTCCTCCGCGACGAGGTTCAACCGGGCCATCAGCAACCCGAGGAATCGCATCTTGTTGAACGGGACCTGGCACGTCAGCTTGCGCCATACGTAGTGCGGATCGACTCCAGCCTCCAACAGCTCGGCCGCCATCTCGTGCGCGGCCGGACTCGTCGCGCTGTACGCGAACCCGCCCGTATCCGACACGAGACCGACGTAGAGCGGCTCGGCGATCGCGACGTCGATGTCGGCGCCCAGGTCCTGCAGCAGTCGGTAGGTGATCTCGGCGCTCGACGATGCGTGGCAGTCGATGAGCTCCAGGTCGAAGAGATCGTTCTCGTAGATGTGGTGGTCGATGACGAGCTTCGTCGCCTTCGAGCGCTTGACCGGCTCCATCATCTTGCCGAGCCGGTCGGACCCTCCGATGTCCGTCGCAACGATGACGTCCGCGTCCTGCACCCGCTTGAACTGGCGCCCCCCGCTGTAGACGTGGAACTCGCCCCTCTCGTAGAGCCAGCGCAGATCGTGGGGCGCGGACGAACAGTTGATGACCCACGCCTCCTTGCCGCAGCGCCGCAGCCAGCGACAGAGGGCCAGTGCGGCGCCCAGACCGTCACCGTCCGGCGTGACGTGAGTCGTGAGGACGGCGGTCTCAGCCTCCCGGAGACGGGCCATGATGGCGTCCAGCTGATGCTGGCGGCCGCCGATCTCCCCGCGCGTGGGCATCGGAACTACTGAGCGATCAGGGTTTCGATCCGCTCGCGAATCTTGTCCGGGAAGTTCCCGCTGATCTGGTCGACCTTCTCTCCGTTCTTGAAGAACAGGATGGTCGGGACGCTCATGACGCTGAACCGCGTCGCCAGGTCCGTACTCTCGTCGACGTCGACCTTTCCGATCAGAACTCGACCGTCGTATTCGGTCGCCATCTTCTCGATCTCGGGCGCCAGCGCCTGGCACGGCCCGCACCAGGTTGCTCCGAAATCGATGACGGCGGGGCCAGACCCGCTGCCGATGTCCCGATCGAAGACATCATTCGTGATCACGACTGCGCCCATGGTCGACGGCTCCAGTACCTTGGTTCGGACTGTGTTTCAGGCGGTTTTCGTACAGGTCGGAACCGCGAGACCAGGATGCTAACAGGGGTCGGAGGCCCCTGCTACTCCTGCCCATCGCGTCCGATGAACCCGCGCGTCAGCTCGTCCGGCGGGCGTTCGTCGAACACGCTCGGTTCCGCCGGCGCCGGGAGCGGCTGCCCGATTTCGAAGGTGTGCACGGTGGATCGACTCCGCTCCTCCGCGATCCGGTGACCGTGGAGCCATGCGCCCTGGAGAAGATGAAGGAACAACCGCGGCGCGAACGTCGCGGCGCCCACCCACAGCCCCATGATCATCATCTGCCAGACCGCGGCGGGTAGCGGCGCCTCGCCCGCCATGACCTGGCCGGTCATCGTCCCGGGAAACGACACCAGGCCAACCGCGATCAACGAGTTGATGCTCGGAGCCGTCGCGGCCTTGAGCGCGGCCCCGAGCAGCGGCGCCGTGGCCTCCCGCCCCGTCGCCCCGAGCATGAGTCGGCCCTCGATCTCGGCCCGCCGTTCGGAGAGCCCGGCAAGAAAGCGTTCGCCGGCGATGGCCACGGCGTTCATCGCGTTGCCCGAGAGCATGCCGGCGAGGGTGATCGCGTAGCGCGCTTCGAGCGCACCGGTCCCCTTCACCACGAACGTCAGCGCGAACAGCACGAGCCCCACCACGACGGGCAGGATCGACATGACGGCCAGCGGCCAGATGCGCAGTCCCGGACCCTTGCCGAGGACACCGAGGGAGAACAGCGCCGCCAGACAGCACATCCCGCAGATCACGGCGAGGACAAGGGCATCGTGCTCGAGCGTGAACAGGGGAACGAGCACGTACCCGATCAACGAGAGCTGCACACCGCCGCGGACGATGCCGTGGAGCAGGCGCCGGTCATCGCCGTTCCGCGCCGAGCGCAGAATGACCCACACGATGGCGAGCGGCACCGCCAGCCAGAGCAGACGCTCGGCCGGAATCGCGGGCGCGGAGAGGAGGGGAGTCACTCCCCGCCCTCCTCACGGGCCGCAGCGACGGCGCCGGGGATGATCTCCGCGGGTGCGCCCTCGGCGTGCATGACGCCGTCGTAGAGCACGATCAGGTGATGCGCGCAGCGGGCGAGCAGGGCTTCGTCGTGACTCGCCAAGAGAACGCCGACCCCATCGTCCGCCCGCACACGGAGCCAGGATGCCAGCCGCCGGGACGTTGCGGCATCGAGACCGGCGGAGGGTTCGTCCAGCACCAGGAATCGGGGCGACAGCGCCGCCGCCAAAGCCGTACGGAGGCGCCGGGACTCGCCGCCGGAGAGCTCCGGTCCCGGACGATCAGCGTGCGCGGCGTCGAGGCCGAGGTCGTGAAGGTGGCGGCGGAACGCATCGGCACCGGCGCCGGTCGGCGCCGAGGCGTTCCAGGCCATCGCGTCGGAGAGGAGATCCATGGCGGAGGTGGGCGGCGCACCGGGATCCTGCCGGACCATGGGCGCGGCACGGCGCACGGTCGGCCAGTCAGCGTCGCCGACCGTGGCCCCGTCGAACCGGATCTCCCCGGCAGACCGGAGGTCGAGCCCGAGCAGGACCCGCAGCAGCGTGCTCTTTCCCGAACCGGACGGCCCCGTGACGCCCACGATCCGGCCCGGCTCCAGCGTGACCGTGACGTCCCGCAACAGGACCTGCACGCCGTGATCGGTCTTGATGGCGCGGGTCAGCGCCAGGCCTTCGAGAGTCGTCGCCTCCGGCTCGATGATCTTCCCCTCCTGGGCTGTGAACTTGCTTCCGGGGTCGATAACTTCACCCCGGCCCTTTGGCTCCCGTTAGTGTAGGTGGCCCATGCGCTTCATCATCCCCTTGATCCTCGTGACCTTCCTTCTGAGCGGCTCGGCGGTCGCCCAGCCTCCGACCGCGCCACCGCAGAAGGAAGACAAGGCCGTGCTCCTCGCCCGCAAGATCGCCGAGGAGGTCGCCACCTTCCGTCAGCTCGAGTGGAAGAAGAAGGTCGACATCTCGGCCTACTCCATGAAGCAGCTCAAGGCGTTCGTGCTGAAATCCATGGACGAGGAGCTGCCTGACGCACTGGCGGACTCCTCGACCCGAGCGCTGCGCGCGCTGAGGGCCGTGCCCGACGACTGGGAGCTGAAGAGCGGTCTTACCGCGCTGCTGGTCGAACAGATCGGCGGGTTCTACGACCCCGACGCCAAACAGCTCCGCGTCATCGAACGCACGCAGCCGGCTGGCAAGAAGGACGGGAAGCCCGGGCTGCTCGAGAGTCTCGGCATGACCGGCGAGAGCATGGACCGGATCGTGATGGCCCACGAGCTCGTCCACGCGCTCCAGGATCAGCACTTCGGTCTCGACCGCTATCCGCTCGACACGAAGAACGACGACGACCTCGTGACCGCGATCTCCAGCGTGGTCGAGGGCGACGCGACCCTGTCGATGATGGCGACCATGACGCCCGGCGCGACGGCGAAGATGATCTTCGAGCGCGGCAAGCAGATCTCCGCGATGATGCGGCTCATGGGCGGCTTCGGCGGCATGGGGCTCGGCGGCGCCATGAAGGAGTTCGAGAAGGCGCCCAAGATGATCCAGGAGCAGCTCATGTTCCCGTACATGGGCGGACTCCGGTTCTGCCTCGCGGCGGGCGCGGACGGCAAGGCGTACAAGGGCGTGGATGCGTGCCTCATGAAGCCGCCGTTGAGCACCGAGCAGGTGCTCCATCCCGAGAAACTCCTGTCCGAGGAGCCCGATTGGCCCCAGGTACTCACCCTCCCGAACCTGTCCGCTCACCTGGGCCCGGGCAGCAAGGCGCTCGGCGACAACACCCTTGGCGAGCTCTACACCAAGCTGGTGCTCCAAAACGGTGTCAAGAAGCGGATCGCCCGCAAGGCCGCGGAAGGCTGGGACGGCGACCGCTACGTCCTGTACGCGCGTCCGGACGCCCCCGACGCGCTGGTCTGGCTGTCAACCTGGGACTCCGTCGACGAGGCCACGCAGTTCCAGGACGCGCTCGTCGCCTGGGCGCGCGCCGCCAAAGACGCTCCGGCGCCCGAATCCAACGACTGGACGCCGCTCTTGCTCGCATTTGAAGATGGCACGGTCAGCGTCGTGGGTCGCCGCGGTCCGGACGTGGCCTGGCTGCACCGGGTGCCCAAGAGTTCGGCGCCCACGATCCTGCGGGCGCTGTTCGAAGAGACGAAGCGCGCCGAGCGCAGGACGCTTCCCGCACGAAAGAGGAAGTGAGCGAGCTGCAAGCGATCCTGGACCGCGTCGCCGACGGTGGACGCATGACTCCCGAAGAAGGGCTCCGGCTCTACGTCGAAGCCCCGAACGACGCCTTACGGGATGCAGCAGTCGCGGTCCGGAACCGCCACGTCGACCCGGGAACGGTGACGTTCCTGATCGATCGCAACGTCAACTACACGAACGTCTGCACCACGGATTGCAAGTTCTGTGAGTTCTACCGGCCACCGGGGCACGCCGAGACGTACGTACTCGACCGCGACGTGCTGAGAGTGAAGCTCTCCGAGTTGGCTGCCGCCGGCGGAACGCGTGTGCTCCTGCAAGGCGGCCACCACCCCGACCTGCGCATCGAGTGGTACGAGGAGCTGCTGTCGTGGATGCGCGATGAGTTTCCGCAGCTCCAGCGCGACGCGTTCTCCCCTCCGGAGATCGAACACATCGCCCACGTCGAGGGCCTGACCTTCGCTGAGGTGCTGGAGCGGCTGAAGGCCGCTGGACTCGACGGCGTACCCGGCGGCGGAGGCGAGATCCTCGACGACGAGATTCGGCAGATCGTGTCGCCGAAGAAGACCAAGACGGCCGCGTGGCTCCAGGTGATGGCGGAGGCGCAGCGGCTCGGGCTCTACACGTCGGCGAGCATGGTGTTCGGCTTCGGCGAGGAGCCGCGGCATCGGATCTCGTCGCTGACCGCGCTGCGCGACGCCCACGATCGATCGATCGCCACCCATGGTCTGGGGTTCCTCGCGTTCATCTCCTGGCCGCTGCAGCACGAGAGCCGGTACGGCCACGTCTTCGGCGAGCTGAAGGGGTTGCAGCTCGGCGGCACCGAGGAGGAGTACCTGCGACATACCTCCTTCTGCCGGGTGTTCCTGGACAACATCCCGCACTTCCAGGCGTCGTGGCCGACGATGGGTCTCGACGTGGCGGAGCGAGCGCTCCGGTGCGGATGCGACGACATGGGCGGAACGATGATGGAGGAGAACGTGGTGTCGCAAGCGGGCTCCGTCCACTGCTCCGTTTCCGAGCAGCAGGTGCGCAAGACGATCGAGCGCGCGGGCCTCGAGGCCAGAAAGCGCGACTCGTGGTACCGGCTGCTGGAGCCGGGCGCGGCGGGAGCCAAGCGGTGACGGCCCCGGAGACCACCGTCGAGACCCTCAAGGACCTGCTCTCCGCGCGCGTCGAACCGTGGATGGACGTCCTCTTCGTGGGACTGTCGCCGGAGCTGATCTCGACGGACGTGTTCCCGTCGCACCTCGCGACCGTCCGCCAGGGGGGCAACATCCCAGGCGATCCTTGGGACGCCGTGTTCCTGCGCTGGAGCGTGACCCATGACGACCTCGCCCCCGCGTTGAAGCAGGCCGCGACGTCGCTCCGCCATGGTGGACAGATCGGACTCGTCGCTCTCCCCCCGGCTCCGGACGATCTCGAACCGATGGACGAGATGCTCCGCCCGTTCGGGGGCGACCCGGAAGAGCTCGAGGCGGACGACGGCTCCGTGGCGATCATCGCCCGCCAGCTCGACTCCGGCCGCCAGGACCTCGTCGGATTGCGCCGGTGCCTCAGCACCCTCACCCGCAACGTCGAACGCCTGGAAGCGCTGTGCGCCGATGTCCGCGAGCGCATGGGCGGACGCCGCCCCGTCGAAGGCGGACGATCACTCAAGGAGATGGTGGGCCACCTCGGGGACGCCGATCGCCTCGGCTACGTCGCCTGTATCCGCGGCATCCTCGAAGATGCGCCCCCCCCCGACGTGCCGATCGACTTCGAAGACCTCCTGGTCAAGAACCACCACAACGGACGACCACTCGCCGAGCTCGTCACGCGCTACCGCCACTTCCGCTACCAGACCCTCGACCTCCTGTCGGATCTCGTGGAGGACGACTGGCTCGTCACCGGGCCGGGGCCAGACGGCCGCGAAGCCCCCGTCGCGGACCTCGTCCGCCAGTGGGCCCGCGAAGAGGAACTCCGCATCGAGGAGGTCGCGCGGCGCGTTCTCTGACTCCGCACGGGGTAATCCCGGGAGCGCGGACCTTCGGCGGCCGTGAATCAACCCCCCTACGCGCCACCGCCGCCCCGCGTGCCTGCATCGACGACGCCCCCCCAAATTGCGAGGGCCATCGCCGATGCAGGCACCCGAGGCTCCCGGAGTTGCGAGTTCGAGAAAGTCTGGTCCCAAGCCGTCGTACGCGGTCCGCCTGATTGGGACCAACGTCAACGGTGAGGGCAGGGAGGAGACGACTGCCGGCTTCGGCCCCCCACGCGCTGCGCGCGCATCATGCCCCGGCTGGTCGTCGCCGCCGGGGCTGATCCTGGTCCCCGATCAATCCCAGTCTGCGCCAACCCTTGCGGAGCAACCACGTTCGAGGGAGTGCGACCGGTGCGTCTTCGAATCCGTCAGCGCCCTGACCACGTCCGCGACGCTTCCAACCGCCGAACCAGAGCCCGGACGCGAAACGGTCGACGAGCTCGTTCAGGGCCTTCCCATGCTTCCAGGCATTACGCAGCACGTAGACGATCGCGTTCCGTACCTCCCGCCCTGACCTCAGGATGCGGTCGTGGTAACGCGTACGAAAGACCTTGCCCTTGCGCCCCCAGAGTCGGTTGAGTCCCTTGGCGACGCGGATGAGCAACCCCTGCATCCCCCGCGACAACGTCGAGCGGTCCTTCGCTTCGACGATGAAGTGCAAGTGGTCGTCCTGGATGGAGTAGTGGGTCATCCGAAAGCCGTGGTACTCGCATCCCTTCAGGAAGGCGGACTTGAGCGTCTGGCGTGGGGCAGCACGACGGAGACGCGGGAGTCCCTTCATGAGCTTGACGGTGATCAGCACCGGGAACCTGCTCGCCAACCGCGCGCGAGCGCGATGGGGCACGAAGGACCGCGCATCTCGTTGGGCCTGGGTCAGCGGCGGCCGTCCGCGGGGGCGCCCGAACTTCAATCGATGCTGGGCTGTTCGCTCTGTTTGCGCACGTCAACCAGGAACGCCTCCAGGTATCCGACGGAAGCGAGAAGCGACGGCACAGATGGGACCCCATCGGACTCAGAGGATGTCGAAGTCGCCCATGGCCACGTACCAGTTGTCGCGGAGCCAGTGTGGAGCAGCGTGCTCCGGCGGGAGCGAGAACCTCCAGAGTGTGTGAAGGAACGTGCTCTTCCGGAAGAGCGGGTCGCGTCGAGGCGGCCAAGCGTGATCGGACGCCCTTGCAGTCCGCGGCGGTCGGGCGAGTGTCTGTATCGAGGCGTGACGCGAACTGCCCAGGCCGGACCTGGAGGTCCGCGCTCCGGCTGCGGGGCGGATCGCAGTGGATACTCAGACGATGTCGAAGTCGCCCATGGTCACGTACCAGTTGTCGCGGAGCCAGTCGAGCGGGACGACCTCGCGTTCGTAGGTGCGGGCGACGAGGCGGAACGGGGATCTCTCGGGGACGTAGCCGAGCGAGGCCAGGCCAGTCCATTCGGGAGAGTCGGGGCGGAACATGGCTCGGATGCGGTCGGCGCCGCGGGCTCGGGAACGGGCCTCGATCCAGCGGAGGATGTGAGGGACGGCCGGGTGATCCCGGCCGACCAGGAGCTCGGCGGGGACGGTTTCGGGCTGATCGAGCCAGCGGTGTCGGAGTGAGCAGAGGCCGACGATGGCACCCGCGGCATCGCGAAACTCGATCTGGTCGTACGTGGCATCGGGGCGGTCGGTGTAGCGCCAGTTGAGGTAGCGGGCGTCGCGGATGGTCATCACGTCGTGGTGCGTCGAGACCGATGCATAGAGCTGGTCGACGTCGTCGGAGAAGCGTTCGACCGGGTGCGCGGTCACCCCGCCGCCGACGTCGTCACCGGGGTCGGCGGCGTCGCCTTCGAGGTGCTTGGTGAGCAGCTCGATCTTGTAGAACTTCACGTAGCCCAGCAACCGGCTGCCGACGCGATAGGCCGGCGGGTTGGGCAAGCCGTACATGATGATCTCACGATCGGGGCGGCCGAAGTGATTGACGAACTCATAGCAGGTCGATGCGAAGAGTCCGGGCTTCTTCAGCCCCTGGCGGTAGTCCGGGTCGGTGTAGCTGTCGACGATCTCCGAGAAGCAGTACTCCTCGTCGCGGACCTTCATGCGCCGAGGGACGCCGCAGAACTGGCTCACGACGGCCCCATCCGGAAACTTGGCCAGGTGGATGTGGGTGCCGGCAGGGTTCTCGAGGTACTGCCAGCGCCAGGCCTCGAGCGAGCGCTCGACACCGAACACCTTGGTGAAGACGCGCAGGATCTCGTGCTCGTCGCCGTCGACGTACGGGCCGATGACGACGTCGTTCAGGTCGCGGGACACTTGGTGAGCCTCCATACCTTGATCGTGTCGCCGGTGCGTACACTCGCAGCTCGACACCAGTAATCGATGTTCGCAAGCTCTAACCAGAAGCTCATCGGCAACTC
This sequence comes from Planctomycetota bacterium, assembly GCA_002687715.1. Taxonomy (GTDB): domain Bacteria; phylum Planctomycetota. The sequence goes on from NZBC01000026.1 coordinate 31,794, forward strand.
GTACGGCCCGGCGCGGCCGGGGAAGATGCCTACCGTCAGCGAGAACTTGGGGTTGCCCGCGACCTCGACGTAGACGTCCTCGCCCTCGGGCAGGTCCAAGGTCGGCGGCGTGGACGTCGGGGGCACGGCCTCGAACTCGTAGGGGCACTCCTGATCGCGATCGAAACGGGCTGCACGGTCCTGCATGTCGTTCCACGTGCGAAGACCGGCGTGGCCGAAGAACTTCTTGAAGTAGCGCCGTGCGCCGACGACGTTGCGATACATCGCTGCCTTCATCCGCGGAATCGCGGAGCGCGAGAAGTGGTGGACGATCCGCGCGTCGGGCACGTGCCAGAGCCGCAACCCCTGCTCGTGGAAGCGCCGGAAGAGGTCGGTATCCTCGTAGTAGAGCGGATAGCAGGGATCGAAGAGCCCGTGGTCCTCGAAGGTGTCTCGTCTCCCGAGAAAGAACCCGCCCGAGAGCATCGCGACGGGGATGGGCTCCGTGGCCATCCAGTACCGGCATGCGTAGCGGGCGCGGCGGCGGACGTTGTAGCGGCAGACGGCGTGCTCGTGGCGCGACGTCGCCGTGAGCGCCTCGATGTACGGATCGGGAAGCTCGTTCGGCGGCATGAAGACCTCGCCGTCCTTGTCCATCGTCGCCATGGGGCCGACGATCGCGGCGTCGGGGAGCGTCTCCACGCAGTCGATGAGGCGCTGCAGGCAACCAGGCTGCACCATCACGTCGGGATTGGACACACAGTGCCACTTGCCGCTCGTGATGTGCAATCCCTGGTTGTTCGCGATCGCGTACCCAACGTTCTCGGTGTTACGGACCAGGCGAACGCGAGGGTCGGCGGCGAGCCGGGAGAGCCGTTCGTGGTCCTCGTCGCGCGACGCGTTGTCCACCAGCACGATCTCGATCACCGCGTCGCGGCCATCGATGAGGACCGTCGAGTCGAACAGCGTGTCGAACAGCGCCTCCACGTAGAGAGACGTGTTGTAGTTGACGACGACGATCGAGAGGTCAGGCAGAAGGGCCATGGGTCGTGGTCAGGCGATCAGGGCGTGTATTCCTGGCAGCCACGGCAGATGGGGATCTCGTCGATCCGGCCCGTCTCATGGAGATGCCGGAAGTGCTCCGCCCGCTCCCCTGTCCAGATCTCTTCGATCGAATGATCGTTGGCGTTGCCGATCTCCATCGTGCAGTTGTAGTCGTAGCAACACGGCGTCATGCGACCGTCGAAGTAGACCTGGCCCGTCTTGTAGAGCATGCGACACGGCCCCTTGTGGCCGGCCTCGATCGCCTTGATACCCTCCGGCGTGTCGGTGCGCTTGTCTTCGACCGTCCCGTTCCAGGTCTGGTACTGCGAGAACGCGATCTCGTCGCCGGGCTTCAACCAGGGCTCCCACATCTCCTTGAACGCGATGACGTCCGTCTCGGTGTCGTCCATCTTGATCATGCGGAGGATGATGCGCGGCAGCTCACCGCCCCTGCGTCCGCGCTCCTCGAAGACGAACTTCACGTTCTCCACGACCCGCTCGTACTTCGCGTTCTTGCGAATCGCCTCGTAGACCTCTTTGTCGGTACCGTCGAGGCTGATGTTCAGGAGGTCCACCCGGCCATCGATGAGCGCGGTCACGTTCTTCTCGTTCAGCAGCGTCGCGTTCGAGATGACCATGATCGGGTGGACGTTCTTCTCGTGCAGATACGCGAGCATGTCGCAGAACTTCGGGTGGATGAACGACTCCCCGAAGCCCTGCGGCATCATGATGCGGTACTCATGATTCGCTGCCTCGTCCGCGATCTTGGTGAACAGGTCCCAGGACATGTTTCCGTAGCCGCGCTCGGCGACCTCGCGAGGGCACATCGGGCACCGGAGGTTGCAGTAGTTCGTCGCCTCCACCCCAAAGGAGAACGGGAACCTGCCCGCCTCCATGTTCTTGAAGGCCTCCTCCATGATCATGTTCAGATAGCTCACGGAGTATCCCCCGCATCGCTGAGGCGACGCTCGAGTTCGCTCACGCGGGCCCGAAGCCCTTGCTCACGCACGCACGCGGCCATGAGATCACGCAGGAGTTCCATGGGCCTCAAGCGGGCGGTGGCGCGGGCCTGATCGAGGACCTCGGCCCCTTCGGGCAGCGGGCCGCGACTCTCGACCGTAGCCTCTTCGAGGTGCTCGAGGCGACCCGTGCCCGCCACCCGCAGTAGCCACTGGAGTCCGGCGCCGGTCCCGGAAGATTCGTCGAAGGCGCCGACGCCCTCGAGGAAATCACGTCGACCGACGAACGTGGAGAGGGACGCGGCGGCGGTCGCAGGATTGCCCGGGACGATATCCGGCCCGACCACGCCTTCGCCAGTCAGCAGGAGGCGGTCTCCGTGCACGGCCACGCCACCCCCGACCAGGAGCTGAGTCACCATCCGGTCCACGTGATGCGCGAGGTGGCGGTCGCCCTCGACCAGGAACGCAACGTACTCACCCCGGGCCGCGACCGCGCCGCGATTCAACAGCGCCCCCAGTGGCGTGTCCCCGGGATGCTCCTGCGTGACGAGCCGATCGCCCATCCGCAGTCGCTCCCATCCGTCTCCCAACGGGGTCGCGGCGCCCACGACGACCTCGACCGCCTCGTAGTCCTGGGTCAGCGCCGACTCGGCCGACGTGAGGAGGTCCGCGCTGGACGCCCCGGCAACGACCACCGAGACCAATGGTCGGTCCGCGAGCATCGACGGTTGGGCGGCGGGGTCGGCACCGGGCAGCGGGAGCGTACGCGGGTCAAGTGCCTCGCCGCGCTGGATGCGTTCAATGGTGCCGCGAAGCGCGTCCGCGACCACGCCGGAGACGTCCCGCAAGGTCTCGAGCGCGTCTTCGGGCCGCAGCAGACGGGTCTGGTAGTTCGCGAGCAGGACCTTCGCCGGAACGGACTCCGGCAACCGTCGCACCGCCTCCTGCGCATCCGGGTAGGCGTACGACGCGGCACATCCTTGTTGGAGGGTGTTCCGCGCGAAGCTGTAGTGGGCGCGGCCGGCCTGCACGGGATCGTCGTAGTCAAACGCCCCGCCAGTCGAGTCGAGTACTTTGCACGCGAGGTCACCCTCGAACAGGATCTGGTGGTTGAACAGGTTGCGGTAGGTCTGCTCCGAGAGGTTCTTGAAGTCCTCGTCTGCGAAGTACAACCCGTAGAAGAAGTTCTTCAGCGGGTGCTCGAGGAAGTTGCGCGGCGTGAAGACGAGGACGTCCTCCTCGCGATCGACGACCCAGCGGTGGCTCGGGTTGCCATTCGTGAGCTCGCCGAATCGCGACGGGAGCTCGACGAAGCCGCGCTTCGCGACGCGTGACATCTCGGCGCACGCCCGTACCGGGTCCATCACGTGCTCGAGGACCTGGGTGCAGTAGACGAAATCGAACTCGTCGTCCGAGAACGGGAGGTTCTCGGCCGGCGCCTCGACGTAGGCCACGTCATCGCGAAACACCCCCGGCGCGCCGTTGCGCTGTGCGCAGGAGCCGAACGTGAGGTCACACACGACGTTCGCCCGCGGGAACGCGTTGCCCGCGCCACCGACCTCGAGTACGCGGTCTCCCTTGCCGATCCCCAGCGCGCGGCAGGTCTCCTCCACGTCCGCGAGCGGGAAGTTCACCCCGAACTCGTTGGACGGCCGTGGCGTCACACGGCCTCCTGAGGCGTGAGCCACTGGCAGTCCGCCAGGATGACTCCCTTCTCCATGCCGTTGTATTCGACCTTGAAGCGGTTCCACGCCAGACGCTGGTCCATGACGTGGTCGCAGCTCTCGTCGAGAAGGAACCCCGAGACGTAGTACTCACCGGACGTCAACGGGAGCTTGACCCGCATGATGAGGGAACCACTCGTCCCGGTGACCCGTTGGCCGTACTCCTTCGACCGCGACGTGAAGACCTGGATGTCGTCGTTCCGGGACACGATGAGGCCGAGATGGTGGGTCCCTTCGCCCGACGGGTTCTTGAAGCCGAGGTGGAAATCCACCGTGTCACCAGTGCCGAACGTCTCGCAGTCCTCGGACTCGCCGGCGCGACAGACCTTGAGGTCGCCGAGGTGCGGTAGCTCAGCGACCACGGCGTGGCCCGTCTGCTCGAGCTGCGCCGCCTTCCCGGCCGACTGCGCATACTGGAAGTTCACGTAGTCGTCGGTGACGCGGGTCGGATCCCCGTGTTGGATCATCTCCCCGTTGTGGATCCAGATCGCGCGATCGCAGATCTGGCGCACGTGATAGACGGAGTGGGAGACGAAGAGAATGGTCGTGCCCGATTGCCGGATCTCGCGGATCCGGTCCATGCACTTCTTCTGGAAGTGCTGATCACCGACCGCAAGCACCTCGTCGAGGATGAGGACGTCCGGGTGCGACATCATCGCGACCGCGAACCCGAGCCGCATCGCCATGCCGGACGAGTAGGTCCGCACCGGGCGGCCGAGGTACTCGCCGAGCTCGGCGAAGTCGGCGAGCTCGTCAAAGCGCTCCTTCACCTCGCGCTTGGAGATCCCCATGATCGCCGCGTTCATGAAGATGTTGTCGCGGCCGGAGAACTCCGGGTGGAACCCGGCGCCGAGCTCGAGCAGCGAGCCGAGGCGCCCGTTGACGCTGAAGCTCCCGGTGGTCGGCGGAGTCGTCCCACTGACGACCTTGAGGAGCGTGCTCTTCCCCGCCCCGTTGGCACCGATGATCCCGAGCGCCGACCCGCGCGGCAGCTCGAAGTGGATGTTCTTGAGCGCCCACACCTCCTCGTGGCGGACGGCCTTTCCGAACGAGAACATCTCGACGAACCGGCCCATGGGGTCCGGGTAGATCTTGAAGCGTTTGCCGAGATTCTCGGCCTTGACGGCGATCTCGGTCATGTCAGATCTCGTCCGAGAAGCCGGGCTTCAGTTTCTGGAACACGCGCAGGCCGATGAACAGCATCGCGAAGGCGCACGCGGCGAACACCCCGACCTCGAACCAGGGGACGTCCCCCGGCTCCGTGAACGGGAGGGCGATGGACGCATTGTTCGCTTCGGTGTGCGCCGCCACTTTCTTCATCCTCTCCGGATCCCAGATGAAGATCTCGCGATAGATCGCGATCAGATACGTGACTGGATTCCACCTCAGCACACTCTGCATGAGCTCCGGCGTCCCGGGGTTCTTGGCGAACATGAAAATCGGGCTCATGAAGAACCAGAACGTGATCACCATCGGCATGATCTGAGAGACGTCGCGCACGTAGACCGTGATGGAACCCAGCAGATAAACGAGGCCGAGGGTGAAGATAGCCTGGAGCACCAGCGCAATCGGGAACAACCAGATCAGGTCCCAGCGCGGGAGCTGTCCCTCCAAGAGAAGGAACACGCCCAGCGCCAGCATGAGGAACCCGACGCACGCGTTGACCAGGCTCACCACCGTGAGGTGGACCGGCAGGATCTCGCAAGGGAAGGCGAACTTCTTGATGAGGTTGCCGTTCTCCAGCACACACGTGGTTCCTCGCGCAAGCGTTTCCGAGAACGCGATCCACGGAATCAGCCCGCAGAACATGGCCAGCGCAAACGTCGCCGGGAGAAAGTCCCCGGCCATCTTCGTCGCGAAGAGGTTCGAGAACACGACGTAGTAGATCCCGAGGAAGGCGAGCGGCTGGAGGACCATCCACAGCTTGCCCAGCATGCTCCCGCGATAGCGTGCGCTCAGCTCACGCCCCATGAGGGCGAAGAGAAGCTCTTTGAAGCGTGCGCACTGTCGGGCCAGGGCGATCAAGTCAGCGATCCCGCGTTGTCGAGTACGTAGGGGCTGCGGGCGCACGCAAGTCCGTGTCGCGCCGCCAGATGTTACCTGTGCTCGGAGGTGTCATCAAGCAATGGCCCCCTGCTCCCGATCGTCTAAGGTTCCCCATGACCAGCGTTTACGACGCCCGTCAGCCTCGAGAGTGGTTTCGCCTCCCCGAACGGCCCGTGATATCCTTCCCCGCCTTTCGTCATGCAGCCCTCCGAATGCCAACCTGCTTTTCCTGCGAGGTTTGGAGCGATCCGGCCCGTGCGTCCAAGCCGGCCCCGTGCCAGAATGGCTGGGTCCGCACCGCCCACATTGTCTCCAGCTCGGCAGGTAGCCTGCCATGAGTTCTTCCATGTCCACTTCTCGGGGCGCCGATGCGGCCCCTCCCGACAACCCGGGCCCTCCCGACAACGACGGTGATGCGGACCGCAGCGTCGTGGTGCTCGGCGCAGGCCTGGCCGGGCTTTCGGCCGCGAACAAGCTGGCCGCCAACGGCTACTCGGTGACGGTCCTGGAGGCGAGCGAGCACGCCGGCGGACTGGCGGCTTCGTTCACCAAATCCACCGAATGGGGCGAGTTCGACTACGACAATGGACCGCACCGCTTCCACACCGGCGAGCAACACCTGAACGACGAGGTGCTGCGGCTGCTCGGCGACAACGTCTGCACGGCCAATCGGCAATCGCGGATCTTCCTCTACGACAGGTTCTTCCACTACCCGCTGCAGGGGGCGAACATCCTCCGCCTCCCGAAGCTGGTGCTGCTCAAGGCCGGGATCGATTACCTGGCGGTGAAGGTCCGGAACATCTTCTCGCGCCGGCCCGACGACAACTTCGAGAACTGGACCATCAACCGGTTCGGCCGCAAGCTCTACGACATCTTCTTCGGCGTCTACACCGAGAAGACGTGGGGCATCCCCTGCAACAAGATCAGCGCCGACTGGGCCGCGCAGCGCATCACGCTCCTCAGCCTCTGGGACACGGTGATGAAGACGCTCTTCCGCCCGAAGAACGTCCCCCGCACGCTGGTGTCGAAGTTCTTCTATCCGCGCCGTGGCGGCATCGGGGCGCTGTGCCGGAGCTACGTCGAGGAGCTACGCGAAGACGGGCACACGGTCCACATGTCGTCACCCGCAACGGCCGTCGAGACCGAAGAAGGACGCACCGTCGCCGTCCGCTATCGGGACCCCGCTGGCCAGGAGCAGCGGATCGAATCGCCGAACATCATCGGGACCATCCCGCTCACCACGCTGGCCCGCCTGACGGAGCCGCCGGCGCCGGAGAACGTCGCCGACGCGTGCAGCGGCCTGTCGCACCGCTCGATGATCTTCGTGTTCCTCATCCTCGACCGGGAGAAGGTCACGGACGACCACTGGATCTACCTGCCCGAGAAGAGGCTCACGACGCACCGGCTGTCGGAGTTCAAGAACTTCTCGCCCGACGCGGCGCCGAAGGACAAGACCCTGCTCTGCGCCGAGATCACGTGCAACTACGAGGACGAAGACTGGAACAAAACCGACGAGGAGCTGCAGGAAATCGTGGTCGACGACCTGACGAACACGATCAAGCTCATCGACGCCAAGGAGGTGCTGCACACGTTCTCGCGGCGCGAGCGCTACGCCTATCCGATCTACGACCTCGAGTACCGTGACCGGCGAGACGCCATCCTCGCGTACTTCGACAGCATCGATGGCCTCGACACCACGGGGCGCCAGGGCCTGTTCAAGTACAACAACATGGACCACAGCATCGGCATGGGTCTCGCGATCGCGGACAACCTCCTCGGACGCGGGAAGGACCACAAAAAGGTCGCGACCGAACAGAAGTGGTTCGGATGAGCGTCGCCGTGGCGTCGGCCTCACAGAAGCTCGCGAAGGAAGTCTGCGATCTCCCGCTCGAGGAGGTGGCCTGCTACCTGTGCCAGAGTTCGGAGCGGAAGCTCCTCGTCGACGACCCGCCCTTCCAGGTCCACCTGTGCTCGGGCTGCGGCCTCGGGTACACCTCGCCGCGGCTCGACGGGGCCCGCATCCACGAGATCTACGGCGATTCCTATTTCAATTCGGCCTCCGCCGAGGCGTACGGGTACTCTTCCTACGAGACCGACCTCGAAGGCTACCTGCGAACGTTCCGCCGCAAAGCCAAAGTCATCTCCCGGCACGTGGCCCAAGGCCCCGTGCTCGAGATCGGCTGCGCAGCGGGCGCGTTCCTCGAGGTCATGCGCGAGCGCGACCACGAAGTCTGGGGCGTCGAGATCTCGCGCGGGATCCTGGAAGCAGCGCGGAACCGCTGTGGGTTCGAGAAGCTGTTCTGCGGACGGCTCGACGAGGTCGTGTCCGAGCTCCCGAAGGGGCGCTTCGACATCCTCGCGATGTTCGACGTCATCGAGCACCTCTCCGACCCACTGAAGGAGCTCGCCCTCTGCCACGAACTCGTCTCCGACGGCGGAGTGCTGGTTCTGCAGACCCAGGACGTGTCGTCGCGGACACGGCGGATGCTCGGCTCGAAGTGGCACCACTTCAAGCAGCTCGAGCACATCTACCACTTCTCCCCCGTCACGATCCGCGATCTGCTGGGCCGGGCGGGGTTCGAGGTCGTCGAACTGACTCGCCGCAACGCCGGCAAGTACGTCTCGTTCGACTTCATCGGCGAGCGGTTGCACCGGGTCGCGAAGATCCCCAGGTTCCTGTGCCAGCCGCTGCACTGGATGGGCCGGCGTTACCTCTACGTGAACCCGCAGGACGAGATGCTCGTGATCGCGAAGAAGGTCAAGAAACCCGCCGGCTGATTGCATCATGGAGGCATCGGCGTACGCGGAATTCCGCGACCAGGAGGACACCCACTGGTGGTTCCTCGGGCGGAAGAGCATCTTTGTCCACCTGCTGGACCGGATGTTGCCGGGGCGGACGAGAAACGGGCGCCGCGCCCTGGATCTCGGGTGCGGGATGGGGGGCATGCTGGAGGAACTGTCCGGTTTCGCCGACGTCTACGGCACGGACATATCCCAGGAGTGCCTCGAATACTGCAAAGGGCGAGGATACGCGCGGGTCTTCAAGGCCCACGGCCAGCACCTTCCGCTGCCCGAGCGCTCGCTTGACCTGATATGCGCCTTCGATACGCTGGAGCACATCCCTGAAGAGCAGGAAACCATCGCGGAATGCTTCCGTCTGCTCAAGCCCGGCGGCTACTTCTTGATCTCGGTGCCGGCGTACCAGTTTCTCTACACGCACCAGGATCGGATCGTGCACCACCAGCGCCGCTACACAGCTGGCGACCTCGCGCGCAAGCTGACGCGCGGCGGGTTCCGGGTGACCCGCGCGAGCTACATCAACTTCCTGCTCTTCCCGGCGATTCTCCCGGTGGTGCTTCTGGTCAAGCTGAAGCAATGGCTCCGCCCGCCGAGCGACGAGAACTTCAACTCCAACGTCTCCGTTCGGGTCCCCGACTGGGCCAACCGGCTGCTGACGTCCATCTTCTCCTTCGAGCGCCATCTCTTGACCGGCTGCTCCGTCCCCGCCGGTCACTCGTTGATCGTCGTGGGTCGCAAGCCCGGCGGCGGGAGCTGATCCCATGAACGCTCGCGACCTCGTCGGCGTGGGGTTGCTCGCGCTCCTGGTGGGCCTGCTGGTCGCGCCCGTCCTCCTCACGGACAAGGTCTACCTCCCCCGCCACTCCGAAACGGCGGACATCCCCTGGGCCACAGCGAGCGACCGGCCGGCAGATCTGCACCCCGATGAAGAGCCGATCAACTACGTCCTGTCGGACAAGTTCAATCTCGTGTACCCGGACATGGTGTACGGGTTGCGCGAGGCACAGGCCGGCCACTTGCCGGAGTGGAACCCGAACGTACTCGGCGGAGTCCCGCACGCGGCGAACCCGCTGACCGCCGTCTTCTATCCGCCGAACTGGATCGCGCTGCTCGTCGATCCGTGGAACGCGCCGCTCGCGGTCGCTGCGCTGCACGTGTTCTTCTGCGGGCTCTTCCTCTACCTGTTCCTCCGCATGTGCGGCCTGCGGCCGTTCGCCGCCATCGTCGGCGGCGCCGCGTTCGCGCTGTCCGGCTGGGTCGCTGCCCATCTCCAGAACACGCCGCTCGTCGCGACGGTGGCGTGGTGGCCGGCTGCGCTGTTCGCGGTCGAGGCACGGCTGCGCGGTCACGGCCGCTGGAGCCTGATGACGCTCTCGCTCGCGCTGGCCATGATGTGGCTGGCCGGGTTCCCGCAGCTTGCCGTCCTGGGCACGCTGATGGTCGCGATATGGGCGCTGATCGGCATCGTTGCCCGCGTCCGCGCCGACGGCGGCCACAAGGCGACGCGCCACGCCGGCGGCTTGCTGGTGTTCGCGATGGTCGGAGGGCTGCTCGCATCGGTGCAGCTGCTTCCGACGTTCGAGCTGATGCGGCACTCGGGACACCAGGACGCGTCCGCGGACTCCCTCGTAGATCAGCGGTTCCGCATCGGCGGGTGGTCGGGCATGTTGATGCCCGAGTACCTCGGCGGCCCCGATCGCGATCCCGGCCTGGCCACGCACTGGGGCGCGACGCTCGTCCTCGGCGAAGGACCCACGACCGACGTGCCTTCGGTCATGAACTGGAGTGAGCGCACCTTCTATCCGGGCATCCTCGTACTCGCGCTTGCGTTCGTCGGCATCCTCTACGCCCGCGGTCGCGCTGCGTGGTCGCTTGTCGGCGTGGGCGTGCTCGGCGGCTTCATGGCGTCGTCGGAGTGGATCATTCGCGGCCTCTCGTACCTACCCGGATTCGACGTCGGCGCGCCCGCGCGAGCCATCGTCATCCCTGCGTTTGCGATCGCTGCGCTCGCGGGGTTCGGCTTTCACGTGCTACTGGAGTGGCGCGTACCGAAGCTGCTCAAGTCGGTGCGATTCGTGACCCTGGCGACGGGCGTGCCGCTCGTCATGCTGGCGCTGGTCGTCGGCTGGGCCTTCATGCACCCGAATTCGATCCTCACGGTGCTGGTCGAGGTCCTCAAGGCGATCGGCGTCGAAGAGTCCATGGGGCAGGGCCAGGCCCTCGAGACGGAGAAGTACGTCACGGCCTTCGGTAGGGACTTCCCGGACCTCGCCCGCGATCTCCTGCGCATCTTTCTCGTGTCCGGCGCCGGGTTCTGTCTGCTCATGGTCCGCCTGCGCCGTCCGCACCATGCGCCCAAGGTCGCGGCCGCCGCCGCAGCGATCGTCGTCATCGACCTCCTGTTCGTGTTCGTGCCCGCGAACCAACCCGTCAGTCGGTCTGGCCTGTTTCGCGAGACGGCGGGCATCAAGTTCCTCGAGGACCACCTCGGCACGGACCGGTTCATGCGCGTCTCGCCGACCCACGACGAAGCCCTCCGCGACTACGGCAGGCTCTTCGCCCCGAACGTGGGGCTGCTCTATGGCCTGCCCGACGCCCAGGGTTGGCGCGAGCAGGTGCCCCAGTGGTACCCGGAGCTCTGGCGCGGTGTCGCAGCCGAGGTCCGCAGTGTCGGGGTCTCGGGTATTGCAGCCGATCAAATCGACAACCCCGTCCTCGATCTCGCCCGGGTGCGGTTCCTCGTCGCCCGAACCCGGATCCCCGCCTTGGAGAATCGCCTGGTCTTCCCGACGACTCCCGATGGCGACGAGGACCCGGGAATGTGGATCTACGAGAACCGGGGCACGCTCCGTCGTGCCCGAGTCGTGCACCGTGCGCGCTGTCTGCCCGACGAGGAGGCCCGTGAACTCATCCGAGCCGGCGAGATCGACTCCGCCGAGGAGGTGATCATCCACCAGTGGCCTGACCACGCCCGCACGGTCCACCCGGTCCAGGAAGGGGTCGACGTGGTCACCGCAACGCGCGACGACCCCGGGCGTCTCGCGTTCTCCCTCGACACCCGCGGCGCGGGCTGGCTCGTCGTTTCGGACACCTGGTTTCCAGGGTGGCGCGCGTGGGTCCGCTCGCCCGGGGAATCGAAGACGCAACGGCATGAGGTCCCCGTCGTACGCGCGGACACCGCGTTCATGGCCATCCCGGTCGACGCCGGCAAGCAGATCGTCGAGCTCGAATACGTGCCGCAGTCCGTGACCATCGGCGTCGTACTCACGGCGCTCGGCTGGATCGGCCTGCTTCTCCTGCCTCTCGTCCATCCGGGCGGGCACCGGGCTCGGAACGAGGAGCGCTCACCCGCGCCCACCGAACCCGACGCGAACGACCTCGGCCCCGATGAGGTCACGGCGTGACCTCGACCCCTCGCGGCGCGCTCCGCGCCGCCTGCGTGCTGCTGCTCTTCCACGGCGCGCTCTTCGCGCCGTATGTCGTCCGCGGCGAGCACTACGTCCCGGTGTCGTTTCAAGCGGTGCCCCCTTGGATGCCGACCTCCGGCGACGCCCTCGAGGAGACCCAGGACTTCGGCGGCACGGACAAGCTCGTCTTCTGCTGGCCCAACCTCGTCCGATGGGATCGTGCCGTCGAGAACGGCGACTACGGCGCGTTGCTCTGGAACCCGGACATCTTCTGCGGCACTCCGTTTCAGGCGACGCAGGACACTCACGCGTTCTATCCCGGTAACTTCATCTATCGCTGGTTCGGCGTGCTCGACGGTTTCCTGTGGTCGGCGCTGATCCACGGGTGGATCGCATCGTTCCTGGCCTGGCTCGCGTTGACCCGGGTCACGTCGTCGCCAGCCGCGCTGATCGGGGCCGCCGTCTACGGCGGGTCCGGGTGGTTCCTGGCCCACCACGACATCATCCCGTTCATCCACGCCGCCACTTGGATCCCGCTCGTGGTGTGGGGCACTGACCGCGCCACCGCCGGCCGTGGGCTCGTGGGGATCGCGCCGATCGCCATCGGGCTCGCGCTCTCGTTCTATGGGGGCATGCCGCAGATCACGATCATCGGGCTGCTCGGAGCCGGCCTGCTATCAGCGTGTCGAGCGTCAGACGTCGCGTGGCGCACGGGCGCCGCGGCGGCGACGCGAGGGCTCGCGCGCGCCGGCGTCGGGGTGATGATCGGATGCCTGCTCGCAGCGCCCCAGCTCCTGCCCGGCCTCGAGATGCGCCGCCTCTCGGGACGCAGCGAGATCCCCCTGGAAGAGCTGCGCTCCGGCGCCGCCAAGCCGTGGGAGCTGACCGGAATCGTCCTGCCCGGGGTCATCGATCATGCGCCGGATCTCAACGCGATGATGCGCGACTACGGCGACACGGAGGACGGTCGCGCGATCCGCGACGCGTTCCTCACCGACGGACGCCCGTTCCTCCCGAAGCACGCCGCAGGGCTCACCGGAAACGGCGACGCGTTCATGGAGCGCGCGTTCTACCCGGGCATGATCGCAGTGGTTCTGCTCTTGCTCGCTCTCCTCGCACGACCCGATGGCAAGACGCTAGCAGGGCTGCTCCTCCTGCTCCTCGGGTTCCTCGTCGCCTATGGCACACCGCTCCTCGACGTCGTCTACCGGCTGCCCGGGTTCTCGTTCGGGAGCATCCGGCGGCTGCTGTTCCTGGCCGTGATGGGGATGTCGCTGCTCGCCGCCATTGGCTTCGACCGGTGGCGCGCGCTCCCCAGGACCAGACGCGCGCTCGTCGCCTCCGGCGTCGTCGTGGCTCCGCTGCTCATCGGACTCGTCGCCGCTCTGTGGATGCCGTCGGCGTTGCTTGACTCCGTCGGCGCGACCGGCACCGACGACCCGCAGGGGCCCGTCGTCGAGCAGTGGTTCGTCGCGCAGATCTGGCCCGCGGCCGCACTGGCGGGCGGCGCACTCCTCGGAGCACTCGTGCTCCGGACCCGGCACGTCGCACTCGCCACGGGCGGGCTCCTGGTGCTCCTGGCCGCCGACGGCGCGTGGTTGAACCAACGCACGAATCCGGGCCAGGTGGCGCAGACTCCGCAGCCCACGCCAATCGTCCAATGGCTGCAAGAGAGGGTCCCTCCCGCCCTCCATGCCGATCCGGACGGCGCGAGCCGGTTCCGGGTCGTCCGGTACAAGAACCCCGCAACGGACGCGGCGGGGACGTCGGACGACCTGGCCCCGCTGCAACCGAATATCCTGATGGCGTTCGGTATCCCCGACGTGCAGGGGTACGAGGGTCTCGTCAACCACCGGATCGAAGACCTCATGGAGCGGGTCGAGGCGGGGTCGGCCGTTGCGCACCACCTCGTGCGTGAGCTGCGTCGCCCCGAGAGCCTCTCGTCGCCGTTGCTCGACCTCCTGAGCGTGCGCTACGTACTCAGTCCGGCGGCAGCGCTACCGGGCTGCGAACGCGTCCCCGAGCTGCCCGAGGCATGGCTCCTCGCGGAGCGGATGGCCGTTCACGAGCGGAAGACGGCGCTCCCCCGCCTTCAGACCCCCGCGTCGATCGAGGTCCTCGACGACGACGACGCGATCCTCGCGCGCATGGCGAGCCCGACGTTCGATCCGCGCCAGGTCGTGCTGATCGAGCGTTCGGACTTCCGGGAACAGGAGAAGTACCTCGGCCTCCCATCGGATTGGAAGCGCTCCAAGGAGCCGCCGAAGGTCACCCTCGTCGCCTATGACGCGACGCGCATCGTGATCGACTACGACGCCGAGGAGGCCGCCCCCCTCCTCATCGCCGACACCTGGCATCGGGGTTGGGCGCTCGACGATGGGGGCCTCGTTCGGGCCGACCACGCGCTTCGGATGGTCGTCGTTCCGGAAGGCCGCGGCACTCTGACTCTGGGCTTTCGCCCGCCAAGCCTCCGAGTGGGGCTCCTGGCCGGCGGGGGCGGGCTTACCCTCCTCCTCCTCACCCTCGTCTTCGGCCCCAGGATTGGCCGATCGCGGTCTGAGCCATAGAATCCGCGCGCCATGTACGAGGGGCACACAGTCACGATCGTCATTCCGGCCTACAACGAAGAGGCCACCATCGCACGCGTCGTAGGCGACTTTCGCGCTCATGGCGCGGTGGATGAGGTCGTGGTCGTCGACAACAACTGCAAGGATCGGACGGCCGAGCTCGCCCGGGAGGCCGGCGCCCGCGTCGTCGAGGAGGCCGAGCCCGGCTATGGCAAGGCGCTCATGCGCGGGATGCGGGAGGCGACGGGCGAGTGGATGGCGCTCGTCGAGGCGGACGGGTCGTTCATCGCCCACGACCTCAACAAGCTCCTCTGCTACCTCGGTGACTGCGCCATCGTCCTCGGCACGCGCACCACGCGACAGATGGTCCAGCAGGGCGCCAACATGGATTTCCTGCTGCGGTGGGGCAACGTGGCGGCGGCGAAGATCCTCGAGCTGCTCTGGTACGCGCCGATGGAGCCGCGCTTCACCGACGTCGGCTGCACGTATCGCGCGCTGACCCAGCAGACGTTCGAGATCCTCGCGCCGGGGCTCCGCGAGTCGGGCCCCGCGTTCTCCCCTGAGATGATGTGCGAGGCCATGCGTCACGGTCTCCGTTGCATCGAGATTCCCGTTCACTACGGTGAGCGCGAAGGCGGCGAGTCCAAACACTCGCGCGGTCTCGGCCAGATTTCGCGAACGGCGCTGATGATGTTCCGGGCGATTTTCCGCAAGCGCTTCGAGTCGCGCATTCCTCCGGAGCGGCGAGGGAAACCACCAGCCTGATTCGGGGACACCCCGCGTTGCGGCTGCAGGATTGGCTCCCTCCCTTGGTACGATGGTCTCGCTCGCCCCGGAAGGACCCAGGGAGCTCACTGGACACATGCGACTCGCCTATCTCGCCCTCTGGAGCTGCGCCTGCACCACGGCATTGCTCGCGCAGCCCACGATGCTCGTGCCCGGCTACGACCTCACCCAGTTCCACCAGGAGCCGACCGGCTCACTGATCACGAGCCTCACCGTCGACGATCAGAATCGCCTCTACATGGTCAACCAATCCGGTCACATCAAGGTGCTGGAAGATCAGAACGGCGACGGCGTCGCGGAGACGATCACCACGTATTGGAACGGCACCGGCATCGCGCCGGTCCCGTCCGTCGGCCTCCTCTGGTTCCAGGGCTGGGTCTACCTGTCGGCGCGCGGGAGCATCAAGCGCCTGCGAGACATCGACGGCGACCTCGTTGCAGACACGGTGACGAACATCGCCACCCTCCTCCCGAATGGGTGGCATCACAACAACGACCTGTTCACCGACGGAACGTCGATCTACTTCGGGCTCGGCTCGGCGTCCGACCACGACGTCGATCCCGATCCGCGCTCGGCGACGGTGATGCGGATGGCTCCCGACGGCTCCGCGATGACCATCTACGCCACGGGACTGCGCAACGTATTCGACGGTATCGTCCACCCGGTCAGCGGTGAGCTGTTCGTCGGAGACAACGGCCCGAACCTCGTCGCGGGCAATCCCGACCCGCCGGAGGAGATCGATCGCATCCTGCCCACCCGCGACTATGGGCACCCCAACAACTGGGGCATCCCGCCGATCGGCGCTGCGAACGAGTCTCCGATCCTCGAGCTGACCTCGCACGCCTCGCCCTGCGGAATGGCCATCAATCCGACCACTGGCATCAGCGGCCATCGGAACGAAATGGTGATGGTGACGTTCTCCTCGGTCGGCGCGAATCTCGTCCGGCTTCCACTGCACTACGGCGTCCTCACGAACTTCCCCGGGACCTGGACCGAGGACTTCGCCCAGGATTTCACGACGCCGATCGATCTCCAGTTCGACCAGACCGGAGCGCTCTTCGTCGCGGAGTACTCGCCAGGCACCGTCTGGTCGATCCGGCAGGCGAGCCCCGCGCGCACGATCATCGAGTCGCAAACGTCCGTCGGCATGACGTGCAACCTGACGTTCTCGGCCCCGGGCTTTCCAGGTGACGTGATCTTCGCGGCCGCGTCCACGGGCCTCGGTCCGGCGCCCGTTCCGATTGGCAACGGATACGGCATCTACCTCGACACGACGTCGCCGTTCTGGCTCTTCTCGATGGCGCCCAACAACGGCATCTTCAACCTCCCGGCTCCGGGCATCCTCGATGCCGCCGGCAACGCGACCGGGAGCATCCTGATCCCGAACGTCCCGTCTCTGGTCGGCTTCTTCGTCGAAGTGCAGTTCCTCGTCGGCAGCGTGGCCACGGGGACCCCGGTGGCGTCGTCTCCGCCGCTGCGAGTAACCGTCCAGGTGGCCTGGTAGCGGTCGTCCTGGACGCCGGAGTGTCGGCAAAAAAAAAGCGCCTCGCTCAGCCGGTGAACCGAGCGAGGCAGCCGTCCGTCCAAGAATATCCGGGAAGGATATCTCTGGCGCGACCTCCCGGCCGCGTGTGCAAGGGGCGGGGGGTCCGGAGAACCTGGGCTGGGTCCCGGGAGTGTCTGGGTTTGAAGCAGGCAACCCACCGTTCCAACCTCGCGAGGCTGGAGACACGGAGTAGTCCTACCCTGACACCCTGTCGAGACCCGGTTCGACCGAAGCCCCACCGTCGTGCGTTGTGATAGAACCCCGCTCGAAGCGGGACGCCGGACGTGCCGGCCA
The DNA here is from genome assembly GCA_002687715.1 of Planctomycetota bacterium. Lineage (GTDB taxonomy): Bacteria > Planctomycetota. The sequence goes on from NZBC01000026.1 coordinate 48,945, forward strand.
ACCCATGCTCGGACGCATCACGTGCGCCTTGACCCCCCCGATCCCAAAAAAACGTCGGTTCTTCCGTCGGGGAAGATGGCTGGTCGCGCGTGTTTCATCCGCTTGACGGTCGATAGGAGCGATGGGAGAGTGCGAAAGCCATGGACGAGCTCGTCGGTGTCATCCTCTCCGCGGGCAAGGGCTCGCGGATCGATCCGTTCAACGCCCACTTTCCGAAGCCGTTGTTGCCCATCGGCAACCGCCCGATCATGGGGCACCATCTCGAGCTGTTCAAAAGCCTCGGGATCAAGCGGTGCTGCATCGTGGTCGGGCACCTGATGGACCGGATCATCAACCACTTCGGACGGGGCGGTGACGCAGGTCTCTCCATCCGGTACGTCGAGCAGAACCAGATCCTGGGAATCGCCCATGCCGTGGGGCAGGCGGAGCCTCACCTGGATGGTCCGTTCCTCCTCTGCCTCGGGGACATCTTCTATCTGGCGACCGAGATGGAGCGCCTGGTCGCACGGTACCGGCAGGGTGACGTCTCTGCCGTGCTCGCGGTCAAGGAGGAGAAGACCAAGGAGCCCGTCCGGCGGAACTTCACGGTCGAGCTCGACGACAACGGCTTCGTCACCCGCGTCGTCGAGAAGCCGCGGAACCCCGTGAACCTGCTCAAGGGTTGCGGCATCTACCTGTTCGGGCCGGAGGTGTTCGACGCTATCCGTCGAACACCTCGCACCGCGTTGAGAGACGAGTACGAGATCACCAGTACGATCCAGATCATGATCGACGAAGGGCTGAAGGTCGCGGTGGAACCGATCATCGACTGGGACCTGAACGTGACGTTCCCGGGGGACCTCCTCGACGGCAACATCGCCTACCTCGATCACCTCGGCATCGACAACGTCATTGACGAGACCGCGGAAGTCGGAGAGGGCGTCGTTCTCGAACGTTGCGTCGTCGGACCGCATGCGAAGCTCCTGGGGCCGCGGCGCCTCAAGGACACCGTGGTCCTGCCGGAGACCGAGCTCGGCCCCGGAGAGGATCTGCATCGCGTGCTCGTCTCCAAAGGCCTGATCAGCCGGTGCTGACGTGACGTCCCCTCGGTTCGACGACCCGCACCGGGGTCACCACCGCCTGCTCGTCATCTTCGTGGCGGTGGTCGGGTTCGCGAGCTACGCGGGCAACCTCGACACGTACTTCGTCAAGGACGACCTCTCGATGGGGATGTTCACCGACGAGGACGGCGGATTCCGATTCGAGGGCTGGTGGAAGCAGCTCGGCTGGCCGACCGAGCGCACGTGGGACGACATCTGGCGCCCGATCCCGGCCCTGTCTTGGGCGCTCGACTACGTGGTATTCGGCCCCGACCCGGTGGCGTTCCACATCGGGAACGTCCTTCTCCACGTCCTCTGCTGCGTGCTGCTCTACTGGCTCGTGAATCGCCTCACGCGCTTCCGTAATCCGCTCGCCGGGTTCTTCGGCGCGATGATGTTCGCCGTCTTCCCCGTCAACCCCGAGGCCGTGTTGTGGCTCACCCAGCGCACCGTCCTGATGGGGCTCGCGTTCTCGTTTCTGGCCATGATCCTGTTCGACGCGTGGATGCACCGACGACGAACCCGGCTGTTCGTCCTGGCCTGGATCTGCGTCGTCCTCGGCACGCTGAGTCGCGAGCACGCGCTCCCGCTGCCGGGCGTGTTCTGCACCATGGCGCTGTTCTGCGGCCCGGCCCGGCCGCTCGCCACGCGGTTCAAGGACATTGGCAAGGTCATCGCAGTGGGCATCGCGTTCATCGCGGCCTACTTCGCGTGCCGCTACGCCATCTGGGGACGCTTCACTGGCCCCTACTCCGGCTATCCGACCAACGCTGCCTATGCGGCCGCCAACGACGTCTTTGGACGCTTCGGCGAGACGGTCCGCATCTGTCTGGTCCCGGGCAACGCCGACTGGTTCCAGCGGCCCGCGTTCGGGGACCTGTCCTGGCTCGCCCTGCTCATCTGGCTCGAGTCCGCGTTGCTCGCGATCGCCGTGTTCCACATGATCCGCAGCTGGACCCGCGCGCGCGATGCGTTCGGCTTCGCCGCCGTCGTGGTCGTGTTCACGTTCACCGCGTGGATCCCGGTGTGGGAAGTGTTCTGGGTCAACCCGAACCTGCTCAACTCACGGTCGGCGTATCACCTCGTGGCCATGCTCGTGGCATGGCTCGGCGTGACGCTGGTCGACCCGTGGTGCCCGACCAGGACTTCGCGCGGGGCGCTGGCGCGGCTACTCGTCCCGACGGTCGCAGCGGCCCTGTTCACCGTCGTCCTGCAGGTGAACCTCCGGTCCTGGGACGTCGGCGGCGCCCAGGTTCGGGGGCTCCAGGAAGCGGTGGTCCAGGAGTCGAAGCGCCACGGCCCGGATGCGGTGTACGTCGTGTTCGAAACCCCCAGCGAGTACCGCGGCTGCCCGACCATCGACAACAATCTCTTCGCGTTGTGCCAGCCGCCCTTCCTGCACCGGCGGGTGCTCGCGTTTCCGTTCGTGAGTGGACATCGCGCGCTGTGGCCGGGTCGGGCACTCGACCCCGACGGTCGGCTGCGCCAGTGGCGTGACGGCGTCGCCGGGCCGTCGCGACGACCGATCGCCTACTACCGAGCGACACCGAACCCTCCCGGGCTCCGCGCGCTCTTCGGCGCCCCGGAATCGCCGCAGGGAGACGCGCCCCCCTCCCCCGCGTTCCCCGAGGACGGCGGGCTCGTCATCATCGGGCCGGACGGACGAGCGCTGTGGCCAACGGCGCGACCGCCGGTCCCGGAAGCGGGCCTCGAGCGAACCTCCCTCGACCTCGCGACCCTGCGTCGCCCCTCCCCTGGCACGGCGAAGGAGGTGGACGTGGACGTCGCACCCGACCTCCGATTCGTCTTCGACGCTCCCACGGGCCAGACGCGATGGGTGCTCCACCTCGATACGCCCCTGCTGTCCGTCGCCCTGAAGCTCGCCGCCGAGCGGAACGCGCGCCGGGTCGGCGGACGCGTCGTCTACCGACTCAGTGCCGGCAATCTCGATCCGGAAGGCGACACGATCCCGTGGCCGCTCTTCCCGCAGTGGATCGATGGCGCACTGCCCGTGATGTGGCGCGTCGAGGCTCAGGATGCCGCTGGCGCCGCCATCGGGCTGTCACGCACGTCGCGACTGGTCATCCTCGACGCCCGCTGAGCCGCACCTGGCTCTTCCGGGAGCGCGGACCTCCAGGTCCGCCGGGAGCGCGGACCTCCAGGTCCGCTCTGGGTCAGGTTTCGGCTTCGCCGTCAGAGCGGACCTGGAGGTCCGCGCTCCCATCCAGAGCAGGTTGCTTCACACGCTCTGGAGGTCCGCGCTCCCGGGACTCGGCTTCGCCGGCGGAGGGGAGTTAGTGCTGTGCCGCCGCGTCCACC
>NZBC01000027.1 GCA_002687715.1 Planctomycetota bacterium
CCGATTCGCTGAACATCCCGCGATCGAGTACCCACCTTGAGATTCTCACTCTGGCCTTGTGAACCGGTGGGAAGTCCAGGTCCGCTCTGGATCCGGATCCGGCTTCGCCGTCAGAGCGGACCGGGAGGTCCGCGCTCCCGCCAGAGCAGATCGCTTCACATGCTCTGGAGGTCCGGGCTCCCCGGGGGGACTACGGCGCCAAGTCGGGGAAGACCACGGCCTGCACCATCATGCGGCCGTAGCGGCGCCAAAGCTGATCCTCCGTAAGGCGATCGGCCGACCGCGGTAGCTCCAGGGTGATGATCGGTTTCTTCAGTTCCAGCCCGACCCATGACCCCAGCGATCCGGGCCGGCTGCCGATGCGCTTCGCCTTCAGCGAGCACGTTTCCGCCATCGCACGCGCGAGCTTCTCACCCGGTCCGTCCCAGTCGATGCAAGACACCGGTTGGTGGATGCTGACGATCCGCGACGGCGCGTATCGGAGGATCATGCGCTGGAGGGCCTGCGCCTCGGGCTCGGACAGCGGCTTCTTGCCGTGGCGGCGCGTCGTCCGGAAGTTGCTCGCCGGGAAGTTGCGGTTGAGATCGATGCCGTGGACGTTGGTGCGCCGGCGACGGTGCAGCCCGTCCGGGTTCGCCACGGGAATCAGCACGACGCGGCGCCCGTCGACCAACCCCGGGTTCGCCAAGAGGTGCCGATGAAGGCGGTGCGTCAGCGGTGTCCCGGCCGCTTCGTCGCCGTGGATGGTCGCGATGATCATCACCGTATCGGCGCCTACGCCGAGGACGTGAGCATCGATGGGACGGTTCTCTACGCTCCGGCCCGCAGTAAACGTCTGCTGCGAGATCCCCGCCCGGAGCGGCTTCACCGCGTGCGGTGGCCGCTCACGAACCGAAGCGGAGGTACCCGGGTCCCCCGTCCTCGCCTCCCGAGCCCCCTCGCTCGCAGCACAACCAGCCAACATCAACGCCGCGAGAACCCACCCGCTCTTCATGGCAACCCTCCACCGGGTAGCCTACCGCAACCCCATGACCACGAAGAGCGCGTTCCCTCAACACTTCGCCCTCGTGGTGGTGCAACTCTGTTTCGGGCTGTTTCCGTACTTCGCAAAGGAAGCGTTCACCGGGTTCGAACCCGCCGCCGTCGCGGTGTGGCGCATCGCGACCGGGGGCATCGTGTTGTTGGGGATCGCGTTCCTCGTCCACGGTCGCACCGCGATCCCGCGCCGCGCCGATCTCGGCCGACTGGTCGCCTGCTCGATGCTGGGGATCGCGATCAACCAGATCTGCTTTCTCGAAGGGCAGAGCCGCGCCCAGACCCAGAACACCGGGCTCGTCATCGGACTCATTCCAGCCATGACCTACGGCGTCGCGGTTCTGGTCGGGGCGGAAGTGTGGCAAGGCCGCCGCGGGCTCGGGATCTTCGTCGGCCTCCTCGGCATCCTCTGGTTCGGCGCAAGCGACCCTGATTCCAGGCTCGGGAACACGCTGCTCATCACCAACTGCTTCTGCTTCTCCGTCTACCTGGTCATCTCACGCCCGCTCCTCCAGCGCTACCCGCCAATCGTCGTCATCGGATGGGTGTTCGCGCTCTCAGCGTGGAGCGTCCCGATGCTCGCGCTGCGAGCTGACCTCGCGCCGCCGGACGCATCCGCTTCGGCGTGGTGGGCACTCGCATTCATCCTCGTGTTCGCGACCTGTCTCGGCTACCTGCTGAACTTCTTCGCGATGGTGCGGCTCCCCGCGTCGACTGCCGCCCTGTACACGTTCGCGCAACCGACCATCGTCGGGCTGACCGCTTTCTTCGTACGCAACGAGCCGTTCGGGACGCCCGCTATCGTCGCCGCCGTTTGCGTTTTCGCGGGCATGGCGCTCGTCCTGCGGCCGGACAAGAAACCCGAGAAGAACGCCTGACGCCGCTCAGGCGTCGCGTTTCTCCTGGCAGGTCAGACAGGTTGGCGCCTCCGGCAGCGCCTTCAGCCGGGCCCACGGGATCGGCCGGTCGCAGGTCACGCACAGTCCATAGCTTCCGTCGTCGACCGCCTCGATCGCCTCCTCGACGAGGCGCTTGCGCGCACGGTGGGCGTCACGATTGGCCATCGCCATCTCTCGTTGCTGCATCGCGTCCATACGTGAGAGGCGGCCGATCGGCTGATCGAGCTCGATGGGTCGGGCTCCCTCCTCCGTAAGGTCGAGGAGACCGTCTAGTTCGACGAGGAGGTGCGCGAGGTCATGTTTCAGTTCCTCGAACTGTGCGTCGCTGAGGCCGTTCATTCCGCGTATCGTAAGCCGAATCATGCGAATGCTCATTCTCGTCCTGTTGGCGAGCGGAATCCTCGCGGCGCAGAAGCAGTACAAGCGGGTCCACCAATACGCACTGCGCCGGATCATCAACGGCAACGCCAAACGCGTAGAGAAGGACCTGAGGGCCCACGCCGCCGAGCACCCGGCCGACCCCGAGACCTGGTTCATGCTCGCGTGCGCGGCCAGCGCGGCCGGTCGCAAGGCGGAGGGCACGGCCTACCTCGAGCGCGCTCACGACCTCGGGCTCCCTGCGGGGCGCTTTCTCGCCGGACCTCGCAAGCTACTCGCGCTCTACGACGACACGACGCTCATCCGCCGCCTGCACACCGAGTTCCGGCATCGGCCCGTGCACGGACCTCTCGTCGGCGCGGTCTCGATTGCCGACGCGCGTATCTGGCTCCGAACGTCCGGCGAACGCAACGTCGCCGCGGTATGCACGACGGCAGCGTCCGCCACGCCCATCACGGCGAAGGGACGCACGTCCGCCCGCGACGACTTCACGAGCGTCTTGCACCTGCGGGGACTCCGGCCGAGCACGACCTACTCCGGCCGCCTGGTGATCGACGGGCAGACGGTCAGCGGCGACGAGGGAGCGTTCCGGTTCACGACCCCGCCGCCGCGCGGCCCTCACGACCCGGTCCGACTCGGGTTCGGTGGCGGTGCCGGGTACGTGCCGCAACATGAACGCATGTGGTCGACCATCCAGGGGGGCCGATTCGACCTCCTCCTCCTCCTCGGCGACAACATCTACATCGACCATCCGAAGCGGCCCATCGTCCAGCGCTACACCTACCACCGGCGGCAGTCGCGACCCGAGTGGCGCGCGCTCACTCGCGCGATTCCCACGTTCACGATTTGGGACGACCACGACTTCGGTACCAATGACTGCTGGGTCGGCCCTGACCTCGACCAGCCGGCATGGAAGGTCCCGGTGTTCAACGTCTTCCGCCAGAACTGGGCCAACCCGGGATACGGCGACGTCCCGCCTCGCCCCGGTCTCCCGTTCGCTCTCACGCTCCCCACGAAGACCCGTCCCGGGTGCTGGTACACCTTCGCGTGGGGCGCGATCGACTTCTTCATGCTGGACGGACGCATGTACCGCGAGAAACCGAACGAGGAGAGCACGACGTCCATGCTCGGACCGCGCCAGAAGGCCTGGCTGTTCAACGCGCTCGCGGCATCGACCGCAACGTTCAAGGTGATCTGCTCGCCGGTACCGTTCGAGTACCGCACGAAAGGAAACTCCAAGGACACGTGGAACGGGTTCCGCGCGGAACGCACTGAGGTCTTCGACTTTCTCACCAAGCGGAAGATCGAGGGCGTCGTCCTGCTCTCCGCTGATCGGCATCGCTCCGATGCCTGGGTCATCGCGCGCCCCGGCGACTATGCGCTCCACGAGTTCAACTCGTCGCGACTCACCAATCAACACGTGCACCAGACGAAGAAGGACGCGATCTTCTCCTACAACGCGAAGCAGTCCTTCGGATCCGTGACCCTCGACCCACGTCCCGGGAATCCCACGGTGGTCTACGACGTAATCGACATCGACGGCGTCCGCCAGCACCGGCTCGTCCTACCGGGGTCGAAGTTGAAGCGTTAGCCCGGACTAGACTGCAGGTCGCGTAGAGAGAGACATGACCAACCGCATCACCACTCTCGTGATCGTCGTCGGCATCCTCACCGTCGCCGCCTTCGCGCAGGACGCCCCCGCCGACCTCTCGGAGGCCGGCATGAATCGCCGCATGGCCGAGCTGCGACCCGCGATCGAGAAGATCATGGGGTCGACGTTCACCGCCCCGGTTCACGTGCGGGCGGTGTCACGGCACGTCATCGAGAGAATGGTCGCCGCGGAGTCGGCGTGCCTGCGGGGCTCGTTCCTCAAGCAGATGAAGCCGCGGCTGCTGCGCGCGATTTCCCGCGGCGAGGGACAGCAGTACGCGCATGCCCTGATGGGCAAGGTCGACATCGCCACCGGCACGGTCCACATCATTCCGGCGAACGTCCGCTCGCTCTATCGCATCGGGCTCGACATGCGAGCCTCGATGGCCCGCGGCAAGGAGACCGAATCAGCCAAGCTCAGGAGGCTGTTTGCGGCGGCCCACGTCGACCCCGTCACATCGTCGCCCGGATTCGTTCCGCAGGAGTTCCTCGACATCCTGCTCGTCCACGAGTCTGTGCACGTCCGGCAGATGCGCCACTTCGTGACGGTGTGGAGCAAGATCAAGGGACTGTCCACGATCATGACGGTCCGCGCGGTTACCGAGGGGCAGGCCGAGTGGGTCGCGCACCGCTACGCAAGCGAAGCCGGGCTCGACGAGACGCTCGCCTTCTATCACATGCTCATCAGCGGCGAGGGCATGCTCGATGAGGGCATGATGGGCTTGGTGTCGCGCGTGACCGTGTTCCCGTACGTAAAGGGACACGCGTTCTTCAAGCAGGCGGTCGAGAAACTCGGCCTGCAGGCCGCGGAGCGACGCGTCCTCATGAACCCGCCGACCCGAATCGGCAGCATCACCAAGCCCGAGGAGTACCTGGCCGAGCCAACGCCGCCGGAGCCCCCTGCCGCTGATCCGCCCGCCGAGAATCCGTTCACCGGTCGCCTCACCTACGTCGGCGGTGACGTCGGAATCGGCGTCGGCTTCGTCTCGGTGTGGATCGGACATCCGACGCACGACGTGCGGACGTTCGCGGTGAAGGACGGTGCGTTCGATGGCACGCTCCCCGACGGATCGAAGCCGCGCGTCGAGTTGATCACCGCGGACGGCCTGCCGATCGGCGAGCTCGCCAGCGAACCGTTCGCCCCGGACGCGCAGGGCCACATCTCGCTCGAAGTGGCGCGACCCGAGCTCGTGACCGTCGTCGTGCGGGACGCCCACAAACGTCCGATCGCCGGCGCCCGGGTCTGGCCGACAGCCGAGCAAGCATGGATCGAATCCGTCGACGGCGACTCGTTCTTCCTTCCCGAGGCGGCCCAGCTCGACGTGATCGCACTGATCTCCGACGTCGACGGGAAGGTGATGTTCCCTCGACCGAAGAAGAAGAGCCTGCTGATCGTCGCCACGGCCGACGGGCACGGGTGGGCCCGTCTGGGCGTCTCCGAGGAAGAACAGGCGAGCCCCGCGATCCTGCAACTCCCCCCGGGCGGCGGCCTCGATCTCGAGATCGCCGGGTGGACGGACCTTGAAGACCCACACGTGTTCTTGAGCCAACTCGAGCGTGGCCCGGACCACGACCTCGGGTTCTTCGATGTCCACGCCGTGACATCACCGAACGGGCGGGCGCGACTGCGCGGAGTGCCCGCCGGCATGTACGTGGCGACGGTGCGGCGGAACGACGAGGAGGGCTTCGTCTACGGATCAGAGTCCTTCACCGTAGGCTCGGGCAAGGTCACCCGTCAGGCGGTCCCGACCCGGCGGTTCCCCCGCATCGAATCGTTGAAAGTGATCATCGCGTTTCCCAAGGCGTGGGGCGATATCGAGAACGAGAAGCCCCGCGCCGTGCTCCGGAGCTTCGACGGTGATCCCGGCGAATCGAGACAACGACTGGAATTCCGCTCGATCGGGAAGCGGATGTTCGAAGCAGCGGCGAGCGACGTGGTCCCTGGACGCTACGTCCTCAGTCTCCAGGAACATCACTGGTATCGATGGCTGGACGTCGCAGCCGATGGCGACTCGGTGCGCCTCACGGTTCCCACGCCCCGCACCGTCTCGGTGAAAGTGACCGCGAAGGACACCGGTAGACCGATTCAGGCCGCCGTGAAGTGGGAGACCATCGAGCCCTCCGACTCTGAGGGTCCATGGCGACAGTACCGGGGCCGCGATCGTTGGGAGCCGACCAAGCGCAATGGGCGCCAACGGAAGGTCGTCTGCCAGGAGTTGCGACTCCACGCCCGTGCCCCTGGCTACGCGCTGCAGCAGCGCACGATCGAGACCTCGATATCGGGGTCGGAGATCACTTTCGAACTCGGCCGCGCCGGCGCCCTGAAAGTCGAGCTCAAGACCGCACGCGGCAAGCTCTACCGCGAGCACTGCGACTTCATCCTCACCTACCTCGGCCGGGAGGACCTCACGTTGAACGAGGACAAGGACATCGGTCGCGGCACGTTCCGGTACCTGCGACCCGGTCTTTGGAGAGTCGAGACCGGCACCGAGGTGGACGTCCCGAATCACGTCGTCGAGATCAAGGCGGGGGAGACGACGGAACTCGTCATCGACCTGGAGGAGTAGCGCGCTCGAAGACGGCTCGACCGCCGGGACTACTCCACGGTCACGGCGACCGTCTCGTTCATCCGGACGGTGGCCTTCCCGTCCTTGGTGCCCAGCTCTTGCCCGGACTTGGACCGATACACGACCCGCCACTCGACCTCGCCCGGCAGGACGTCGAGTTCGTGCTCGTAGAACTCGCCGCCCTTGGCGTCGAGCGTGCGTTGGTAGCCACCTTCGGTTCCGGCCACCCGGGTCTGGATCAGCGTCCACCTGGTGTCGCGGGGAGCCGTGCCATTGACGCGAAGTCGGCCCGGACGCTGAAGCTCCACCTCGACCGTGAGGTCGCCGCCTCCGGGCATGGTCAGGGTGTGGTCGGCAAGATAGCCTTCGGCCGTGAACCGCACGTGGAATGGCCCCGGGCGGACCTCCATGAACCGGACGACGCCGTCGTCGCCCACGGGGGCATAGCGCACGGCAACCCCCGGCAGCCGCTGCCACCGAGCATCGGCACCCCACGCGGGATGCGACGCCCAGGCCTCCGTCCGGGGGGGGCGCGGGCCGGCGAAGCGCACGCGAAAGGTGACGCGGCCCGGCCGCGCGAACGCGACCGTGAGGGTCTTCTTCGTCTCCCCTGGCGCGACGGTGAAGGTCCGAGTCGTCTCGCGGCCATCCGCGACTTTCACCTTCAACTCCCACTCCCCCGGTCCTAGCGTGCCCGATGACACGAGGCCGCGCTTCATCGCGATCTTGGGCAGGTGCCAGCTGCCGACGCGTTCCTTCGGGTTGAGGCTCGCGTTCTCCGGCCGCAACGACCGCTTCGTATCCGCATCGATGATGCGCGCCTCGAACTCCACTCTCGGACCGTCGTACCGCTTGATCTCGAGCCGGATGTCGTCGCGCCCTTCCGTGAGCTCCATCCGCGGAAACGGGTGCAGGAAGTTCTCGTCGCCTTCCACGTAGCGCACCTCCAGCACCCACTGACCCGGCGCGATGGGCGCGAACGAGAACCGCCCGTCCTCCCGCGTGCGGGAGTGCAGGGGGTTCGATCGGGGTCCGGCGCGCGGGTAGATCGAGAGATTCACCCCAGAGAGAGCCGCGCCTCGATCGTCGAAGACGAACCCCGTCACCGCACGCCCCGCCGGCTGGACGAGATCACGTTCGTTGGCCGCGGCCGGACGCCGGCCGGTCGCCGCGTCCTCGTCGTACGGCTCGGCCGCGAGGGGCTTCTCGCGTCCGCCCCCGCCGGTCATCTCGCTGACCGGAGCATCCGCCTCGACTCCGCCCGAAGCGTCCGCGATGGAGACACCGTCGGTCTGGAGGAGCAGCCACGCCCCGGCGCCAAACCCAGTCACGACGAAGACAATCACGACGAGGACGATCACGAGCGTGCGTACCGGCATGTGCGCTCCCCTATTCTCCCTGCCGCGGCGCCTCGACGCGCTGGATCGTGAGCCCCCGCGGACGGGGGTAGACGATCAGCACATGGAGCATGATCCCATCATAGTCGACGCAGCAGGGTCTCTTCCCGCTCGATGCGTCGGCCAACGGTCCATCACGTACTCGCGGACGTGACTTGATCGAGCGCCGCGACGAATCGCGGGACCTCCTCGAAGAGGTCTCCCAGGATCGGGTACACGACCGGGCGGGCGCGGATGTGGTTGAGCGTCATGAGGGGCGCATCGGGGTCGCGGTTGAAGGCGAAGATCACCGCGCGGGTGCCAATGTACTCGAGGTGCTGGGGCGCCCCCGAAACGCCGACACAGAGCATGACGCGGGGGTTGACCGGGACGCCGGTCTGCCCGATCTGGCACGCATCAGGAAGGATGCCGAGGTCCTGAGTGACCTTGCGGGTGGCGCCGATGACGACGCGCTTGACCCCCAAACGCTCCAGCGCCGTCCTCAACGGGTCGATGACTTCCTCGATGCCGTCGCTGGAGCCGACGCCGTAGCCGACGTCGATGATGAACTCCGCCTCGGGAAGCGAGACACCGAGTTGACGCTCGGCCTGTCGCACTACGTGAGCGAGGGTGTCCTCGCGGTCCGGCAACGGAACGTCGTCGAGCAGCACGGTGCGCGCGTCCGCCCCATCGGCAACGTCCGCGTCGCGCGAGACGCCGGCAAAGTCCGAAGCAACGATCGCCTGCCAAGGATCACCTTCGATCTGCGCGTCGAGCCGGAAACGGACCTTGCGGTCGAAGCGTAGCCCGGTGAGGGTGCACGACCCGTTCGACAGTTCGAGTCCGTCCACGTCGTCGACGATCAACACGCGCTGGTCGGCGACGCAACGTCCCGCGCCGGCGATGAGCGCCGCAGTGCGAAGCTCCGGACCGAAGATCGCAGGCAGTGAGCGGTCGCCCATCAATCCCTCGATGAGATGAGCACGCGTGAGCTCCGACCGTTCCGCGAGCTCATTCCAGCCGAGGATGCCGACGTGAGCCGCCGGAGCCACGGCTCGAGCGTCCCCCGCCGCGGCTCGCAGCGCTTCGTCGTCCTGGCTCGCAACGATCAGGAGCACGCCGAGGGGAGCGGAACGCGCCGCGGCGACGGACGCCGCGGCCGCGACCGCAGGCCGAAGTCCGGGCGCACCCTCCCCCGGCTCCACCTCGACGACCGCAACCGCGCCGAGGTCGGCGAGGAAGGTCGTGACCGGCTCGCGGCCGAACTCGCCCACGAAGGGACCACCTACGTCCGTACCGTCCAGCTCCATCGCGTCGGCGAAGATGCGTGCCGCGTCCGAGACCTCGACCGCGCCGTCCACTGCGCCTCGGGAGTCGCCGTCATCCGACTCATCAGCGACCGCAGACAGCGTCGCTTCCGGACGACCCTCCGGCGTGAAGTCGATCACGGGCACGGCCTGATCGCGCGCGTCGCGCCAGCCGTCCGTGCTCCACGTGAACTCCGAGGCCTGCGCCTCCGCGTCGACGAGGAGAACTGCGGGGCCATCGAGCGTGACGTCGTCACCGGTCGCCCGGGACGCGGTCGTACGCACGCGGTCTCCGTCCACGGTGACGCCGAACGCCGTGACGCCATCGAGCGGAACCAGGTCGAGTCGTCGCGCGAGCGTCAGCATCAATGCGGCGTTCCCACCGGCACCCGCGACGAGGTCGAACGGCCCGTCCGAGAGCTCGGCGCGCAGACTGATGAGGTCGGTCACCGCACCCGCGACCTCCGGGGCAAGCAGGTTGTGCGTGCCCGTGTTGAGGAGGAACCCGTGGTTCGCGCCGAGCGCCAGCGTCTCCTGCACGACATCCAAGCTCCCGACCCGGCCCACGCCGATGACGGTGATGAGCACGTCGCCCTCTCCTTCCCGCAGCCGCACGATCTCGCGCAGCAGGCCGCGGTCGCAGCTCGACAGCTCGTAGCCATGCTCGCGCAACCGCCCGCCGGCCAGGCGCGGACGCGGCGCGACGATCGGGCGCGGGTCGATCACGACGGCAATCCGGAGCGGACGGTCGCCGAGCTTCGTTGCCGGGAGCGGCCGCGCGGGCTCGGAGCGCGCTTCGTGGCGAAGCAGCGCGCGGTCGGCGAGTGCGCTCGTCGATGGATCGGCGCCGCTCCGCACCCGGCGCCGTTCGGCCTCGAACGGCTTCCAGGCCAGCAGGTCCATCCGATCGGCCTCGCGGGCCAGGAGCCTGGTCGCATCGGACAACCAGGCGCGACGATCCGCACCCGTCTCGCCCTCGCAGAGCCGGAGAGCGACGAGGAGCCGCTGCACGCTCGCACCCAGGACCTCGGTCCGGATCAGCGCATCGACGAGCCACGCCATGACCGGCTGGAGGACGACCTCCTGCCAGGCTCGCCCCCCGAGCTCGTCGCGCACCTCGCGCACGAACCGGGCCAGGCCCTTGCGGGCCGCGTCGAGTTCCTCGGTCCCGGACGTCCCCGTCTCGAGCCGGTCGAGGTCGAGCACGTCGATGATGTCCCGCAGGAGCAAGTAGCGCTGGATCTCGCTCGTACCCTCGTAGATGGTCAGCACGCGCGCGTCGCGGCGCCGCTTCTCCAGCTCGTGTCGGTCGAGAACGTACGCCGACGGCAGCACCCGCTCGGCGCGCGTGATCATGCGATGCAACGCCTCGGTGTTGTGCGCCTTGGCGACGGCGGACTCGACACGCGCCGACTCGGTGCCGGGATGGTCGAAACGTCCAACGAGCTGCCACGCGATCGACTCCGACGCGACGAGGTCGAGCGCGATCTTGCCGAGGTCCAGCAGATCGCAGGCATCCGGCTCGGTAAGTCCAGCGCGGATCTCGTCGACGAGGTCGAGCATGATGCCCGTCGTGCAGACGGACAGGCCGGCGCGCCCGACATTCAGCGTCTCCAGCGCGTTCTCCTGACCACGGCCCTCGATTCCGATGATCTGATCCCTGGGAATACGGACGTCCGAGAGCGCGAGCTCGTTGGTCGCCGACCCGCACTGCCCCATCTTCTCCTCGTCCTTGCCGACGACGAGGCCTTCTGCGTGGGCGTCGAGCATGAAGCCCGTAGGACCGCGCGGCGTCCGGGCGTACAGCACCATGACCCCGGCCGTGGACCCGTTGGTGATCCACATCTTCGCGCCGTTGACCCGGAAGTACGGATACACCGCGCCGTCGTCGCGTTCGTCGACCCGACCGATGTCGTGAATGTCGATCCGCTCGCCATCGATCTCGACGTACCGATGTTTGCCGTCATCCTGGGCGCGAGCTTCCGCAGTGGGATCGAAGTCACGCAGCTGCACCTGAACCCGGTTCCGGTCGGGGCGAATGAAGTGGAGTCCGCCGTCCTTGAACTCCAGCGTGTCGTAGGTGAAGAGATTGCGCCGCTGGTCCTCCGGCTCACCATCGGGATGGAAGGTCCAGAATCCGCGCTCGTCACGCTCTACCGGGGCTTCACGCGCTTCGGCGCGCGTGCGGATGCGGGCGGTGTCCGAGCCCGCGCTGGGCTCGGTCAGTGCAAACGCCGAGATCGAACCACGCGCGATGAGCTCCAGAAAGAACCCGTGTGCAGCCTCGCGGTGCGGAACGGTGAGCACTTCGGTCCGCACCTTCTGTTCCCATCCAGCCAGAGCTTGCACCAACCCTCGCAGCGCCGCCTCGAACCCGTCCTTGTCGCCCTTCTTCTGCGTTCGATCCACCGCGGACAGCGCCCGATGGACGCCCGGGAGCACGAGTCGTTTCGCCTTCGATTTCATCGCGGCGTGCAGCGAACCCAACTGCTCCATCGCATCGTCCATCGCGGCCGCGAAGCCCGTCTCCGGCATCGGCAGCACCTCCGCTACGAGACCGCCGACGGCGTCGATCTCGTCCTTGGCGGCGACGAGTTCAGCGAGCGCCCGTGAGATCTCCGGGAGGTCCCGCTCGATGCCGATCAGGATCGGCGTCGTGCCGATGGAAGCCGAGCCCATCACGATGATCGCCTGGGTCGGGTCGCCCCGCCGCATCATCTCGGTGCACTGGACGTAGTAGGCGGCCTTCTTCTCGCCCTGACCACCGTGCTCCTTCGGGATGACGACGCGGAAACGCCCCTCCGCGATCATCGTCTGGATGTCGTCGAGCGGCACGTGGTGCAGCGCCTCGACGTGCCGGGTGTACGGCCGACCGCCAAAAGTGTGGCCGCGGAATCGGGTCTCCCACAGGTCGGCCATCTCCCGCTGCAGGGTTCCGAGGGCGGGATCGGACTCCATCAGCTCGGGGGTCAACGCGAGACCATCGGGATCGGGCGGCCGGAGAAACCCGTCGCCGGACGTGAACGCCGAACCATCAGCGAGGTAGTCCGCATAGGTCGTGCCCTGCGCTCCCGTCGGCCCCTCGACCGCGGCGCCGTCGAGCAGACGGCGCCCGAGCGAGACGAGTTCGCCCACGTCCCGAGCGCGCTCGGCGAACCGGGAGGCCTTGCGGGCGAGCCGATTCGCGTAGCTCTCCAGGGCGCCGACCGGCGTCGCATCCGGATCGCCCCGTGAGAGGAGGTTCTCAACCCGCGCCGTAAGAGCGCGGAGCCCGCTCGCGAGCAGGGCGATTCGGCCCAGGTCGCGCACGAGCGCTGCGCGATCTTCCGTCGGGACGTCGCGCACCGACCGCGTGAGCCCCTTGATCGCATCGTCGGCAATGCTCAACGAGAGCGCGATCAGCTTCGACGTCCGCGGGCCTGGTCCGACGTCGCGCATTTCGAGGTCGAGGTCGGGGAGCCGGGCGTGCCCGGGGTGCAACGTCTCGAGGACGCGCTGTCCGTGCTCCTGCCACGCATCCGCAATCTTGAACGGCAGCCGGGTCAACGCCGCTGCGTCGCGATAGAAGCGGCAAACCAGGTCCTCTTCCGAGAACGCGGTGCCCCCGAGCACCTGTCCCGTGAGATAGGACACCGACCGGGGCGACGGGCCGAGCAGATCGACTGCGAGCGCCGCCGCCGCGCGACCCGATCCGACCCGTCCGCGCAGCGCCTCCAGGACCTCTACACCTTCGGTGATGCCGGCGAGCATCGCCTGCACCGCACCGAACTTCGCGATCGTGTCGCGTCCACGGATGTCCTTGAACATGCCGGGAAACTGGATGCGCGACGCCGCGTGGTCGTATGCGCGCTCGGCGAGATAGTGCGCCATGCCCCGCGCGATCGCAACGATGTCCCACGCCGCGCGCACACGTAGCCAGTTGCCGGCGGCTTCGCCGGTAAAGAACGCCCGAGGGAACGCCTCGTCGAGTTCGAGCCGACCCGGCCCCGCGCCCCTCAGCCCGATGGCACCGGTTATCTCGGCTGTCACGGTGGAGTCCGCGGGTGCGAAGATGCAGAACCCGTCGCCGGTCGGCATCAACAGCAGCCCCAGGCCACCGAGCAACGCCGCTGGTGCCACCCCGGATATCCGGCCGTCCTCATCGAGCATGAAATCGCCGCGCAGGATGCCACCGAGGACGCGGCCAGTGGCCAGGTCGTCACGGACCTCGGTCAGCGCCGCAGGCGGGTCGGACGCGAGGTCATCGGCGAAGACGAGGTCGAGCACGGCAAGGTGTCCGGCAAACGTCGCCGCGAGCGCCGGCGAACCTCGCGCGACCTCTTCGAGCGCCGCATCCCGCGCGGCGCTCCCCGGACGCACGGGCCGGCCCGACGGTTCTCGCAGGGCAGCAGCGAGCTCCAGCAATGCCCGGCGGGCGTCGGCAGTGGGTTGTCCCTCGTCTTCGCACGCGTTCACGACGTCGCGATCGAGCCGGTCCTCCAGCAACCCGCGAAGCGCGACGCGACGGGCCCCGGCGCCCGACCGGTCCGCAAGTGCCGGCGGAGGAACACCGATCTCCGTCACCCGCTCGAGGTCCTGCAGGTGATGTACGAACAGGAGCTCCAGGTCGGCCTCGAACCAGAACCAACGCCGCACCGCGACGTGCGTCCGCGCGAGGCGGATCCACGACACGAGCGCGCGCCCGCGCGTGACCAGCGGATCGATCCGCGATGGGATGAGCAGCTTCACCATCGCGTCGACGCCCTCGACGACGGCGAGGCCGAGGGCGGAGAGGTGTGCGTTGTCCGAACCGGTAAGGACAGGCGGGAGATGGGCGTAGAGCGCTCGGAACGTCCGCGCGTGTTTGACCGTTCGGTCGAGCACGTTTTCGAGGTCGCGAGCAAGTCCGGGCTCGACCAGGACCTGGGGCCCGGTCGGGGACGAAGCCCCCTCATCGGACTCTGGCCCGTCACCGGGCTCCTGGTCGCGCAGAGCGCGGCCCGCATCGGCCAGCCCCGCCGCCTCCCGGGACTCCCGCAGCCACGCATCCGCCGCGGTGTAGCTCTCGAACACGAGCTTGTGACCGCGGGTGCGTCCCCAGTCGACCCGCGCGTCGTCGGCCCGCCAACACGTCTCGCAGCGGATGCAGTTCTCGTGGAGCACCGTGACGGAGGCGCGCTGGGCGCTATCCGTCTCGGCCTCGTAGACGTTCGCCGGACAGACGTGGAAGAGCGACGACGACGCGTTGTCGGGCAACCCCGCGGCGTCGTACGCCGACTGGAACCGGATGTGGGTGCGCTCGTCGCTGCGGTAGGTGATCCACGACAACTTCGCGTCATGGTCGATCCTCTCCTGGATCGCGTCGAGGGCGAGCTCCGAGCGCTCGCGCTCCTCCGGGCCGGCGCACCAGGCGCGGAGCCGTATCCACGAAACCGCCAACGGCAGAAGAACGACGTCAACCCAGCTCATGCGCGAGAGAATCGCGCGCCGCATCAGCGGCATCTTGTCGCGCAGACGCGTGCCGTCGTTGCGATAGAGATGGTGTAACGCTTCACCGAACCCCGGTGCGAGCAACCAGCGCGCATACCTCCAGGTCCACGGCAGGCGGGCCCGCCGCGGTGCGTCACTCGCCTCCCAGAAATGAGGGACGAATTCGGCACCGGTCTTCGACTTGCGCGGCCACCAGCCGATGAAAAGGTTCAGCGTCCACCAACCGAGTGCATAGAGGATGTCGGCCTTCCAGCCCTCCATCAGGCCGAGCGCTTGGGTCGCCTCGCGCATCTCCTCCTTGATCGGCGTTGAGCCGGCGACGCGCTGGGCGCAGCGCTTCATGCGCAGGCGTCGGCCGAGCGCCGGATCGGTGATCGCGTCAGCGGCACCCGCGATGCGATCGACCTGTTCACCGAAGAACGCCCGCGACGACGCCACGAACTCCGGCCAGTCGCCGAGCCAGGTCACGTCTTCGAGGTACGAGCTCTCCTGCACGCGCCGCACGTAGTGGGCCTCGATCGCGTCGCGTGAGTACTTGCCACCGTCCTCTTCGATCGCCTGGACCGCCTGCGCGAATGCGTAGCCCATGAACGTCGCAGGACCGGTGTAGTTGGGGCATGGGAAGTCGACTCCGATGCCGGACGCCGCGCCGCCGACCGCGAGCCCATCCGCCGCCAACCGCGGCATCTGCCGCCAACCGCCGCCTCGGATGAGCTTCGCGCCGAAGCTCACCGGCTTCGCATCTGCGAGGAGCTCCTGGAGCGGATCAAGCCCCTTCAACCACTCCATGAGCCGGTTGTGGGGGACCCGGGCCTCTTGCAGGTTCCCGAGCGGCGCGACGATCCCGAGGCTCACGGAGTCGCGATTGGTGTACAGGAACGCGCCCGCGTTCAACGGAACGGTGATTCCGTCGATCGTCGGATTGCGCAGGAGCATCTCGAAGCACGCCCCCTCCCCCTCCTGGACGCCGAACCGGCTCTCGATCGAGGACGCCGGCAGCTCCAGCACCTCCTTGATCCCCTGGAGGAACTCCGGGCGGGCGAGGCCGTCGTCGCCGGGCTCGATCGTCTCGAGCCCTTCCCGGGAGACGAGATTCGAGGCATCGCCCTCGGCCAGGAACACGACGTCGGCCCAGATCGGCCCGCGGTCTGTCAGCACGCCCTTCACGGCGTCGTTCTCGCGGATGAGCGCGAGGACCTGGGTCCCGGACAGGATCTCCGCACCGAGAAGGCGGGCTTTCTCCGCGAGATCGTGGTCAAAGACCGGCCGAAGCACGGTGTAGCAGTTGGAGAAGGCCTCCCCCGAGCGCACTGACCCACCCAGCGCAATGTTGCCGTCGCAGAGCAGGAGTCCGCGCTGGACGATCCGCCGCTCCATCGGCGTCTGGGCGAGGAGATCCTCCCCGAGGACGTCGGGGCGGACGAGGTTTTCGCAGAAGTACACGGCCCCAGACCAGTTTTCGGCGCCCGGGTAGATCCCGCCCTCGACCACCACCACCGGAATGCTCCGCCGCGCGAGCGCCAACGCCGCGGTGATCCCGGCCGCACCACCTCCGACGATCAGAACCTTCGTATCCCTCCGCGACATGGACGGATTCTATCGAGGGTAGCGGGCGGCATCAGCGTCGGCTTTCATGGAGGGATGAGCCACCTTCGACTTGCGTCCGCAGCCATTCTCGTCCTCGCGACCCTCCTCTCGGTTCCCGGCGATTCGAAAGTACCCCCGTCGAAGGGTCCGGAGCGCGTCGAGGTTCCCAAGGACCTGATCAGCTTTGACGACGGCGACACGATCACCATCCACTGGAAGGGCAAGCCTGAGGAGATCGTCCGCATCCTCGGCATCGACACCCCGGAGGTGCTGCACCTCGACCACGACATCCCGTACGCGCAGCCGTTCGGGGACGTCGCGGCCGGCTTCCTCCTCGGCTGCATCGCGGCCTCGGACAAGGTCGAGTTGCTCCGATCCGGCCAGAAGGACCCGTTCAAGCGCACCCTCGGGTACGTCTACGTCGACGGAAAGAACTACTCGGTGCTCGTGATCGGGGCGCGGCTGGCGATCGAGAGTGTCTCGAAGTACGGCGACAACGGGCTTCCCTATGACGCCGCCGCGTGCTTGAAAGCGGCGAAGGCTGCCGGACCGGTCCCGTTCGAGGACCCGGGCGTCTATCGCCGGCGCATGCGCGACGTCACGAAGTGGATGAAGGCGAACGGCACGTACCCGAAGGCCGAACGGAAGTAGCCGCCGCGGTTACGAACCCATGACGCAGCCCCAACTCGCGTCCGCGGTCATGATGATCCGGCCGCTCCATTTCGGGAGCAACCCCGAAACGGCGGCGACGAACGCGTTCCAGAACGTCGACGACCACGACGCGCGGGCCGTCGCCATGGCCGCCATCGACGAATTCGACGTCGCGGTCGTGGCACTCGAGGCCGCCGGGATCCGCACCGTCGTGTTCGAAGACCGGCCGGAGCCCTTCTGTACGGACGCAACGTTCCCCAACAACTGGATGTCGACCCACCCGGATGGCACCGTCGTGACCTACCCCATGCACGACCCGAGCCGCCAGCGGGAGGTTCGCCAGGACCTGATCGACGCCCTCGGCGCGAGTCACGGCTATCGGGTCGAACGCGTCATCGACCTCTGCGGTCTCCGGGAGCAGGGCCACTTCGTCGAAGGAACGGGCAGCCTCGTACTGGATCGGCCGAACCGGATCGCCTACGCGTGCCAGTCGCCGCGGACGACCGCGGAGGGAGTGCGAGCGTTTTGCGATCGCCTGGGCTACGACGCCCGGCGCTTCCACGGTGTGTGCGGATCGGGGCGGGAGATCTATCACACGAACGTGATGCTCTCGGTCGGCGAACGATTCGCCTTGCTGTGCGCGGACGCGATCCCCGATACCAGCGAACGCCAGCACGTGATCACGAGCCTCCTCCACTCCGGCCGTGAGCTCATCACGTTCTCGCTCGCCCAGCTGGACCGATTCGCGGGCAACGCCCTGCAGGTTCGAGGAACCGACGGCGCGCCCCGGATCGTCCTGTCCACGACCGCGTGGACGACGTTCGACGAAGGGCAGCGACAGGCGCTCCAGGCCCACGGCACTCCCGTGCCAATCCGCATTCCCACCATCGAGACCTACGGCGGCGGGAGCATCCGCTGCATGATGTGCGAGGTGTTCCTTCCGCGGGCGAACGCGCCCTCCTGACCGGGAGCGCGGACCTGAGCTCCGCATTCCATGCAACGCATGGTCCGTCGCGAGCTGGGAGAACGCTCCACTGCGAATCCCAGCTTCGCGGCCGGAGCGCGGACCTCCAGGTCCGGCCTGGGTAGTTCGCGTCGCGCCTCGATACAGACAC
>NZBC01000028.1 GCA_002687715.1 Planctomycetota bacterium
GAGCGGCAGGTCGCCGCGGAACGAGTCCGGCAGCGCGATGCGGCGTTTGTCGCGGCGGCGACCGATCTTGCACTTGCTCTCGAGGAAGGCGCCGCTCGCCGAGCGCGGTCCGGATTCGTACCAGCGGATGCGGACCTTCGTCTTGTAGTAGTCGCCGTTCTCGACCTCGCTCATCGCGTCGAAGTCGGCGGTGTCGAAGTAGACGCTGTGCACGTGGTTCGTGCGAAACCGAGGGTCCGGCTTGCAGACCGCTTTCAGGCGTTGCAGCAGCAGATGGCCGCACGCTGCAGGCGCGACGTACTTGGTCTCGAGACTCATGAGTGGGGCCAAGCCCCCGGTGGCACCGATGCGACCGGGCGCGGGCCAGGACTCCTCCAGCGAAGTGTAGTCCCGCCCCGCTACATTGCCCAGCACGCGGGTCGGGTAGAGCCCTGGCAGGACCTATCCGCAACATCTTCCTCTGGTGGACGCGGAGTGGGCTGCACGACTTGTCAACCCAGCGGCGTGGCTGCACAATTCGCGTGTCTCAGCCCACAGTGCGACAGAACAGTGCGCCAGATGAGAATCACCATGCTCCGGAAACCGTCGAAGGGGACGCGGGCCTTCGCCGCGATTACCCTGTTGCCCGCCATCGGACTCCTCGCGTTCCTCCCCGGGGAGAACCGTGGACCAACCAGGAGCGGCCACGACCTGACCCCAACCCACCCGCAACGCACGATGGAGGCCCTCCACCGCCTCTCGTTCGTCGAAAACCGGGGCCAGTGGGAGTTCCCCGCGCGCTTTGTGGCCCGCGCCGGACCGATGACCGCCTTCCTCGAGGATCGAGGGTGGGTCCTCACCTTGGAGGAGCCGACACTCGCCAGCAACGTCCCGCTTGCCGGCCCGCTTCCCCTCCTCGACGAACTGCCGGCGCAGACCCGTCGAGGGGTTGCCTTGCGCATGCGGTTCGAGAACGGCTGCGAGGCGCCTCGGCTACTGCCGCGGAACAAGCGGCCCGGCCCCAACCACTTCTTCCTCGGCAACGACCCGCAGAAGTGGCGGCGCGATGTGCCTGGCTACGCATCCGTTCGCTATGCCGGTATCTATCCCGGAATAGACGTTCGCCTTCGGGAGGGCGCGAAAGGGCTCGAGTACGACTTCTTCCTCGAGCCCGGAGCGGACCTGTCGCAGGTGGTGGTCCGCGTCGAAGGAGGCCGGGATCTGGCCCTCGGGCCCGATGGGGCCCTCATCATTCCCACAGCTCTGGGACCCGTGCGCCAGCCCCCGCCCGATGCCTGGGTGCGCTCGCCGTCGGGGGAGCGCGAAGTCGAGTGCCGGTTCGTGCTCCTCGGTCCCGATCGGTTCGGCCTCGTGGCGGCGTGGGACGGGACGCACCCTCTCTTCGTGGACCCGGCCATCATCTGGTCGACGTTCGTGGGCGAGGAGCAGCTCGATCAGGGCTGGTCGGTGGCCGAGGATCTCACCGGTATGGTGACGGTGACCGGCGGCACGGCTTCCCCGAAGTTCCCGACGACGACCGGCGCCTACGACGCGACCCACAATGGGAACTCGGACGTTTTCGTGTGCCGGCTGGACCGGACGGGGAGCACGCTCTTGTTCTCGACTTTCGTCGGGGGCAGCGGGGTCGACCTCGGTCGGAGCGTCTTCCTGCAGATGAACCGCTTGATCACGATCGCCGGCTACACGGCGTCGACGAACTTCCCGACCACCGCGGGAGCCTTCGACCAAACCCATAACGGAAGTAACGACTGCTTCGTCGCCCGCCTCACCCCTGCCGGGGACGCGCTGCTTTGGTCGAGCTTCCTCGGGGGCAACGGCAGCGACACTGTCCGCACTGTCAGAGTGCAGGCCAACGGCGAGACGACCGTGATGGGAGTGGTCGGGGGGGTGAGCAACAATACGACCTTCCCGACGACGGTAGGAGCCTACGACCGAACGTTCAATGGCAGCTCGCAGGACGCGTTCGCGACCCGCTTCAATGCCGCCGGAAACAAGCTCGTCTTCTCAACCTTCATCGGGGGATCTGGCGTCGACTACGCCCTCGCCTCCGACCTCGGCCCGAACGGTGAGGTCATCATGACGGGCTACGCGAGCCAGAACGACTACCCAACCACCAAGGGCGCATACGACGAGACGTGGAACGGCGCGTTCGACGCGTTCGTAACGAGCCTGGATCCGACGGGCAGCAAGCTGCTCTTCTCGACGTTCCTCGGCGCCACCGGCAACGACATCGGTTACGCGCTCGCCGTCGACTCCAAGGGCGTAACCACCATCGCCGGCGAGACCGATGGCCGGGGCGGCTTCCCTGTCACGCCGGGCGCGTTCCAGTCGGCGTTCAAGGGGAGCCGCGACGTCTTCGTTGCGAGGGTGGATGCGACGGGAGCGAAGCTCGTATTCTCGACTTTGATCGGAGGCACAGCGTTCGAGGGTGCCGACGGGCTGGCCCTCGCGCCAGATGGCTCGACGATCGTGTCCGGAGACACACAGTCGGCCGACTATCCGGTCACGCCAGGTGCGTACGCGACGACGCTCAGCGGGCTGCGCGATGTCTTCGTGTCTCACGTGGGGCCGAGTGGCGGCCTACTTGCCTACTCGACCTTCTTGGGAGGGGCGAATCACGAATGGGGCTACGCCGTGACGCGCGGTACGCTGGGTCACGTTACGGTGACGGGGCGAACCCTCTCCCCGAAGTACCCTACGACGGCCGGCGCCTACGACACGACGCACGGAGGCAACTACGACGCGCTTGTGACGCGCCTCCGACTCAACCCGGACGGCGTTCGGCGCTTCGGCCGTTCGACTCCGGCCTGCAATGGCGATGTGGCTCTCTACGCGCTGGCGGACGCGAAGGCGGGGTCGACGGCATTCGGATTCGCATGCTGGAAGGCTCCGCCGTTGTCGGGGGGTGCCTATCTATTCGCAGGGTCGAATCTGTCGGCCCCGCTCAAGGTCCTCGGGATCGACCTCTGGCTGAACCCCGCGACCATCTTGCTGATGCTCCCGTTGGTTTCCGACTCAGGCGGCAAGACGAGCTTCAAGCTCCCCCTCCCAACCGGAACCACGGGCCTGCGGTTCTACAATCAAGTCCTCTGGGCGAACACGCCGACATGCGGGGGCGCGGGCACGTTCAGCATGAGCGACGGGCTAGAGGTGAACATCCAGTAGCCCGCATCTAACGCCGACGCTGCCAACCCTAACGCCGTGCGCTCGCAAGGGTCGACCACGACACGCCCTGGGTGCGCCTCGAGGAGACGGATCGACGCGCTTGACGCTGCTTCGGGCGACCTTAAGGAACCACTAGCATCCTTCCGGACTCTACATCGCGGCTTCAGCGATGCCTGCCACCCACCGTCACAGGGAGACACAGATGATGCGCATGCTCGTGCTAGGGACCTTGACTCTCTGCCTCTGCACGCCGTCCGGCGACGCTCAGACGGCATGGAAGGGTGAGACGTTGGTCTCGCCGCTCGGCAACAACAACACCTTCCTGGTCGACATGAACGGGAAGACCGTCAAGACCTGGTCCTGCAGCGCGCGACCGGGCTTGATCGCCTACCTGTTCGATGACGGCTCCATCTTGAGGCCCTGCCGAGACAGCGGCGGGTCGTTCAGCGGAGGCGGCGCCGGTGGCCGACTGCAGCGCTACGACGCGAACGGCAAGCTGACCTGGGACTACTACTTCTCGACCTCCTCCCACCAGCAGCACCACGACGTCCAGCCCATGCCCAACGGAAACATCCTGCTGATTGCATGGGAGAGGAAGAGCAATCAGGAGGCCGTCGCCGCCGGGAGGCAGTCCATCACTGGTGAGATGTGGCCGACCCTCATCGCCGAGATCAAGCCCGTGGGAGCGACGGGAGGAACCGTCGTCTGGGAGTGGCACGCCTGGGATCACCTCATTCAGGATGTCGACTCGAGAAAGCCCAACTACGGCGTCGTCGCCGATCACCCCGAGCTGATCGACATCAACTTCGGGAAGGTGAGCAGGGGCGATTGGATCCACGCCAATGCCATCGACTACAACGAGAAGCTGGATCAGATCGTGTTCAGCTCGCACTTCCTCCACGAGTTCTATGTGATCGATCACAGCACGACCACCAAAGAGGCTGCCGGTCACACGGGGGGACGGAGTGGCAAGGGCGGTGACATCCTCTACCGGTGGGGCAACCCACAGGCATACGGCCGCGGGACGTCAGCCGATCAGAAGTTCTTCGTCGTTCACGGCGCGAACTGGATCGACGGCGGTCTGCCGGGTGAGGGAAACATCCTCGCCTTCGACAACGGTGATCGCCCCGGTCGAAACAACGACTACTCGACCGTCGTGGAGGTCGTTCCCCCGGTCGACACGAAGGGTCACTACTTCATCGCCCCCACAAAGCCCTTCGGCCCGGCGACTCCGGTGTGGAGCTACTCCGACCGGTCGTCTTTTTATTCGAACCACCTCTCGGGGGCCTACCGCCTGCCGAACGGGAACACGATCATCTGCGAGGGGACCAGCGGCTACCTGTTCGAGGTGACTGCTGCCGGAAAGAAGGTCTGGGACTACGACTACCAGGGGAGCATCGCGCGGGCAGAGCGCTACTGGACTTCGCCGCTGGCGGCTGACACCAGGACGGTGCCGGCGAGTACCGGCGGGAGCGTGGGCTTCACCGTGAAGGCCGGCAGTTCTCACGCCAAGAGAGGCTATCTGTTGGTGGGCGGAATCACGGGGACTTCGCCGGGTCTTCTCCTTCCGGGAGGGAAGGTGACGCTGCCCATCAACCCGGATGTCTTCACGAGCTTGGTGCTCGCCGCCTTGAATACGCCGCTCTTCGCCAACTTCCTCGGAGTGCTGGACGCTGGCGGGAAGGGTGCAGCCAAGGCCAATCTGCCGGCGCTCGACTCCGCCTTCGTAGGGATGAAGATGGACTTCGCCTACTGTCTCTTCGGCCCGTTTGACTACGTATCCAATGCGGTGCGAGTAGAGGTCGTGCGCTAAGGGTTCGCTCCACACCTCGAGGTGCCCGAGCATCTCACTGCCTCCTGAGCGGATGTGGATTTCACATCAGCCACAGCTGGAGTGAGACGTGGTGCTCAGCGACCGGTGCGTATCTGCAACCCCCACGAGGCGGCCACGCCGGGCCTAGCGCCTACGCCCCGGCTTGCCGAACATCTTCTTGCGAGCGTCGATGAGCCTCTTCTCCGCGTCTTCGCGTGAGAGCTGGCCGGCATCGACCGCTGCCTTGACCCTGCGCTGGAGTTCTCCGTAGCGCCGCCTGAGCGCACCCTCGTCGCGAACTTGCTTGCCGCCAGCCTTGCCGGACATCTTCTCGCGAGCCTGGACGATCCTCTTCTTGGCGTCGATGAGCCTCTTCTTGGCGTCCTCGGAAGAGAGCCTGCCCGCAACGACCGATGCCTTGAGCCTGCGCTCGAGCTCTGCGTACCGCGTCCGACGTTGTCGCTGCTTGGACTTGTCTGCATCGCTGCGCTTCTTGGGGGACTGACCGAACAACTGCTCGCGAATCCCGGTGAGCTTCTTCACCGCGGCCTCGCGCGAGAGCTTGCCCTCCTTGATGGCGATTCTGATCCTGCGCTCGGCCTCTGCGTACCGCCGCTTGAGAGCGTCCTGGCCAGGGCCTCGCTTGTCCCCACCCTGACGCGCGGCGCGACGGAGCGCGTCCGTCATGACCTTGGCCTGCTCGGGTGTGATCTCGCCGGCACCGATGGCACGGTCCAGGCGTCGCTCGACTGCGTTGACGTCCTGTGCGTAGGCAACGCTCAGGGGAAGAAGGCCTGCCCCAACAGCAAGAACCGTCGAGAGCAGCCACCGGGGGGTCTTTGGGAGGTGATTCGAGATGATCATGGTGAGTCTCCGTTCGAGTTTCCCGCCGCTGTTCATTGCACTGGCTACGGCAGGAGGGCGGATGGCCTGCGTAGACAGGAACTCGGCGACGCTCAGCAGCGAGTTGGCGTAGCTGCCTCGATCGGAGTTCCCGGTTTCGAGCACCCACACTAGGATAGACCGCCGCACCCGTGGGTGCCCCTTCTTCCACCCCCTTCGCCTGCTGCTTTGCTATCCTCGGCAGGCCAAATCCACCATGAGAGTTCTCACCATGACCCGCACCATCGCCGCCGCCCTGTGTGGCCTCTTCCTCTGTTGCGCCACCGACACCGTTGCCTCGCAGAAGAAGGACCCGATCCGCGAACGCGTCGAGGCCTTCTTCAAGCTGTACGACAAGAACACAGACAACTTCGTGACCGAGAGCGAGACCGGCGCCAAGACCTGGGCCACGATCGTGGAGGCGGACACGAACCGCGACAAGAAGGTGAGCCGCGCAGAGCTCTACACGTTCTGGTCGCGGAAGGGCGGTTGCGAGGTCACGAGGGGCTTCCCCAGCTGCGGCGGCACGCTGACTAGCAGCGTCACGACCGGCCGCAACGCGTACCTTCTCGGGCTGCAACTCACGCGAAGCCTGCCGAACGCGTTAGGGCTCGTGGTCATCTCTGCGGATCCGCGCGTCATAATGGTCGGGAGGTGCGGGCTGCTTCGGGGCCTGATCGCCCTCGAGGTGATCAGGACCAACCGTGCCGGCGCGGCCGGAACGGTGGTGGGCGTCCCCTCCAACCTAACCGTGAAGTTCTCGCTTCAGGCGGCCACGTTCGACCTCAAGAGGCTCATCTGGCAGTCAAGCAACTCGCTCAACGTCAGCGCCACCCCGGCGCCAAAGAAGTGATCAGCGCCACCGCTGATCCGATGAACGCGTAGGCGATCAAGCGGCCCTACCGGTTCGATCCATCACGGCGCGGCGACGGCCGCGCCGTGATCTCGAACTTCCGGACTGCCCCTCAGGGTTGGGAGTCTCCATCGATTTGGACGGCCGCGCCAGTATTCCCCCAGCCCCCGTTGTGCCCGATGATCCAAAATCGATCGTCTGCACCGTTCTTTGACGTCATGGCTCTTTGACGTCATGGGGTCGTCTCGGGGCCCAAGCACCCGCAGCTATACTCGTGCGGTGATGCATCGAGCGCTCTTGCCCATCGCGGTTGCGGCCGTCCTTGCTCCCACGATCGTCGCCCAGGAAGCGGGCAAGCTCATCCCGAACGCACGCGCCTTGAAGTGCGGCTGCCGCAGCGGTGGCCCGCGCAACTACCACGGAACCGATCCCAACTGGGTAGCGGTCGAGCGACGCGACGTTCCGATCGTCCTCGAGGGCATCGTCCGGCAGTCCTTCGCCGCCGCCGAAGACTGGCCGTGGACCCACGACGGTCACGACGTGTGCATCTTCCTCGCGCTCGACCCCAAGTACACACACCTGCACAGCGACGGCAACCGCGTCGTGTCGGGCGAGCGGATCCTCGAGGCCGAGTGGGAGATCAACTACTTCCCGCCCCGGTTTTGGCCCGCGGCAGGGGACCGCGCCTGGCTGATCGGCCGCTGGGTCTTCGACTGCGCTCACCCCCCCTACCGAACCGAGATGCACCCGCCCAAGGGGGTAGCGTTCACTCGGCTGGCGCCGATGCTGCTACCGGAAGACGCGACGCCATCGCTGGTCCACCGCGTACGCGTCTACTTCCACGGTCAGGGTGGCTACTTTTACGATCCCGTCGAAGGAACGAACTACGAGTTCGACGTGCCGCTGCCACCCAAGCCGTCGCCGGACGCACGTCTACGCGCCGAGATCATCGATCTGCCATTCGGCGGACCAGCACCGCGGCTCACGCCGTTGCCGGTATCCGCCCCGACCCGGGTACACGTCGTGTACCCGCTCGCCTCGCACAAACCGACTGCGAAGCGATGGAACATCTTCGCCCAGCGCCGCGCCAGCGAAGCGAGCGGACAAGCACGCGCCGAGTTCACGCTCGGCCGACCGCGCGGCACGCCGCGATTCGCCGCCGACATCGCAGTCGGCTGGAGCGAGCACGTGCCGACGATCGCGTACCGGACGATCCGCATCACCCTGGACTCGATCGAGATCCTCTCCGACCACGACGTCATCGCCTCGGGCGAGTGGAACCTGTGGATCCGCGTCAACGGTGATTGGTCCCACGTCCCCGGGCTCAGAGACGTCGACGACGACGACGTCGTGAAGATCGGCCGGGTCGTCGACGTGATCGTTCCCGAGGACGGCCAGGTCGTGCTGCAAACGACGGGTTGGGAGAGCGACAGCGACAGCCTCATGGGCGTCGGCCTGCAACCGAAGCTCCCGGACCCCCGGCTGTTGGACCGAAACACGAGACTCGGCCACGTCTTGCGCTCGTTCGCAAAGGCCGATGCGTTTGGCGTCGGCAAACACCGCGACCTGTCCACAGCGAAAGACTTCGTTCTTCGCTACCGCATCGAAGAGCTCCGCCACTGGCGCAAGGGTGTGCCGCGGTAAGCGTCAGCGCGAACGGGCCCATGGAGCCCGAACAACGGTGCGACGCCCCCGGTGACCTAACGGGACCAGACGGGCCCTGCCGGCATGCTGGCGCCAAGGTGGTGTTCGCCGTGAAATCAATCGGCCCAGAAGTCCTGTCCCGTCCCGTCCGGCGAGGGCTCAACGAAGGCTCCGGCGCTTGATCCCCCGCCGGATTCCACCGCATCAAGAGGCCCCGAGCTTGCCACGCGGGCACAGCTCGGAGCCGCGGTCAGGCCCTCAGTTGCCGAACAGGATCTTGCCCTGCGACGACGTCGTCCAGCCGAAGCTGTTCGCTGCCGGGTCGTGCACCCAGTAGTGCGAGTAGAGGCGGGCGCCTGACAAGCCGGCGGGGATCACGAGCGTGACCTTGGCGGCGCCGGAGGCACCCGTCGCGGCCGGGAAGAGGAAGGTCGGGTCGTTCCAGAGGAAGCAACCCTTGGCCCCGAACGGCGCCAGGTCGAAGGGCAGGTTGAGCGTCGAGAACCTGGCGAAGCTCAGGCCCATCATCAGCACGGCGGGGGCCAACGGCTTGCCCCCGGTAAGCGTGATGTCCATCGGCTTCTTGGCCTGGGGGAAGGTGCTCGAGCCGATCTCGAGCGTCGTGCTCTTCGAGCTGCTGCAGCCCGTGCCGACCGTCACGAAGTTGCCATTGGAGAGCAGGAACCCCATCTTGCTGCCGGACGTCGTGGAGATGCCCGGAAGCATTGCCTGGTTGTTGACCCAGTTGTAGCGCCAGGCGCGGTTCGCACCCGAGCCGTGATAGGGGTAGTAGTAGTTGCTGGGCGTGATCCTGCCCCGGACCTTCCACGTGATGATCTCGATGCACAGGTGCGGCGTGGCCGGGGCCGGGATGTAGACGTATTGGCTCGGCAGGC
>NZBC01000029.1 GCA_002687715.1 Planctomycetota bacterium
ACGCTGGTGCCGAGGACGCCGACGTCCACCGACACCTGGCTCTGCGAGGCGATGTTGATGATCCCCGCCGGGTTGTTCGGGCCGGCTGCGATCAGTGAGGACGTCGCGGTAGGGGCGACCGTGTCCTTCGCCGGTAGGGGCGTACCCGCCGACACCGGGCTGTGCGCGAACGAAATCAGGTTCCCGTGATCATCCTCGACCTGACCCGTGATGGTCAGCGAGCCGTCGCTGAGAGAGGAGAGATCGACGTTCTCGAAACTGATCTCGTGCGTGTCTTGCTCTTGCTCTCCCACCTTCGGGGCGGGCGAGCCCAGCGGGCCGACCGTGACGATGTTCGAGCCGTCGCTGATGTTCACCGTGACGAGGTCCGCGAACGTGGAGTTCGCCGGCATGTGGACGAGGAATGTCGCATCGTTGCACGTCGCGACGTTGACCCAACCCTCAGAGTTGTTGTCGCCGCTGGGTACCGAAACGTCGCTTGGCGTGGGAACGATCGTGTCCTTGACCGCGGTGTCCCCAGGGAACGTGGTGGGGTTGCCGAAGCCGTCCGTGATCTCGACCTTCAGCGTGATCGAACCTTCATCCAGGCCGGTCGCGTCGAGTGGGCCTACGTTGACGATTGCCGCGCCTTCCGGCGCCGCGAACGGAGGGACCGATACGGTGTTCACGCCGTCGAACAGACACAGGACCGCGGTGAGCGAGGAATCGGAGTCGGCCCCGAACTCGACCGCCACCGTGACCTGATTCGCGTTGACCGAGTTGATCACGTCCAATTGCGCCGTACCGGTCGGGAACTGACCGGACGGGAGCGCGGCGACGTTCGACTTGATCGGAGTCTGATAGCCCGTGGTCTGCTTGGCCAGCGTCCCCATGGGGATGACGCCGCTGCTGCCTTGCGACGACACCACCTCCGCGGTGACGGACAGCGAGCCGTCATCGAGCGAGGACAGGTCCATCGGACCAACGGATACCGTCCCGGCACCTTCGGAGGCCTGCGCGGTGGCCTGTACGACGCCATCCGCGCCGCCGTCATCGATGGTGACCGTGACCGTGTGCTCGGAGCTTGACTCAGGGCCGAAGACCACGTCGATGAACAGCGCTGCTACGTTCGAGCTGTTCACGACGTTCAGAGGATTACTTCCGGAGGCCGGGACCGAAGCCCCCAGCGGAGCCGCTGGAGGACCGTCGGAACCGAGTCCGCCGCCGCCGCCGCCGCCACCACAGGCGGTCAGGGCGAAACCCACTACCAGAAGAACGGCCCAGGACCGGATGCTCGTCGAAGCGAGCGAGAGACGCGTACTCATCAAGTTGTTCCCTTCCTCCACGCCAGGCTCGTCGGAGCCTGAGACATGCTCGTCGGGAACAGATTCGGGAGTAGGTTCCCCCGCGCTTGAGCGAATCACGTATCACGCAGGACAAAACAGCATCCTGTTGTCGCAGTGACACGATCGCGAAGGAAAGCGTCGCGAAACGCGACACAGTTCGACGCTCTGCGTACGCGTCCTGGAAAAGAGCGCCGCTGACTGCACGCCCGCGTACAGCGTGGCAAAGACCAACGCATCGTCGCGAAACGCGACGGTTTCCGCTCGTCCGTCCGGATCCCTGAGGGGGGGAGCGGAGCGCTAGCGGACCGGAACGAGGACCGTCGTGCCGATGCTCACGCTGCGGACTTCGGGCAGCTCGAGCGTGACCGGAGATCCGGCGCCGAGGCTGGTCTGAAAGCGGCGCATCCGGACGAGGTTGGCCTGCTGCGCTCGAACCTCGATCAGCGCATTGGCGCGCCTGACCTCGGCCCAGTACGCGCCCAGCTCGTCGTGGAGCTTGTGCGCGGCGGGCACGAGCTTCGGAAGACCTTCCTTGCGCGCGAACACGATGAGGTCATCGCGGGCCTTCATGCGAATCTTGTCGGAGGATACCGACATGTGGCGGACGTGCTTGTCGATGGTGCGCTGCAGCCGACGTACCCGCTTCTGGTGTCCCTCGATCGCCCGCAGTCGAGCGAACTCGTCGAGCGTGTGCCACTTACCCTTGTACTTGACGTACCCGAGCTGCGGCATGGCCTTGCGCTTGGGCAGCCAGCGCCCGTCGACCTTCATGTTCCCCAGCAGGATGTGCGCCGATTCGTTCTGCGGCGCGAGCACGACGGCCTTCTTTGCCGTGCGTCGCATCTCGCCGTAGAGCTTCTGATCGCGGCACCATTGGGCGAGCGCGGCCAAGCCGTCGCCGTCCCGCGCGTCCAGCTTCGCCAGACGAGCTCGATACTCCTTGCGCTCCTTGGCCTTGGGGTCCGGCTCGAACTTCTGGGCCGGCAGCGCCGTCGCAGACGCGACGCAGCCCGTCAGCAGTGCAAGGAGGAATCGCTTCGACATGGTGTGCACTCCGGGCGGAGATCGCTCCGTCTCCGCCACCCTCACTATATCGCCACCGATCAAGGTCCCGATGCGGATCCGTGGCCAAAAAAGGGCGTCTTCGCGTGCGTTTTCGCGCGGAACTCCTCGCCGCCGAGCCCCGCCTTCTCTCGGAGGGGAACCTCATCTGTCCGTCGGCCAGTGCTCCGAACCTTGGCCGGAGTCGTCAGCGCAAGACCGTCTCGAGGGCCTTGCGGATGTCCGACATTCGCGACTTGAAGGTACGCTCGACCACCATGTCCTTCTCTCCGATCTCGACGGTGTCGGGGCCGACCAGGTCGATCTCCTCATAGGCGACGCCGGATCCCCGTAGGAACCCGAAGAACAAGCGGATCCGGTAGATCCCGGGTCCATCAACCATGAGGTCGACGGTGCCGTCGCGGAAGACCTTGGAAGCCGAGCGGTCGGCGGCGGGGGTGGACATCCGCGGACCATCTTCATGCGTCGCGACGGCGCGGAGGCTGGTCATCCCCGTCGGCGGGCGGTACGTCCCCAAGTCGAATCGAACCGAGATCCAGCGCCCGGGTTTCAAGGTGACCGTGACGTCCTCGGAGAGGCCTTCCTGCTTGTGGGGGACGAACCCGACGCCATGGACGCTCAGGCGGTACGGACGCCCGCTGGTGACGATTTGGACGCGCCCCGTCTCGTCCGCCTCCCGAGTGTCATGGGCGACACCAAACGGCCCCGGACGTCCGCCGGTCACGCGAGCGCCGACCACGGGCTTGCCCGCAGTGTCCCGCACGGAGATCGTGAAGGCGTGAAGGCGGCCCCTCAGGTCGACGCGTCCGGGCCATCCGTCATTGGAGTTGTCTGGCCGGAGCTCCTTGGTGCCGAGGTTCTCGAAATGGTGGGACCCGATCAGAGCGCTGACAGTGATTCGGCCCCGCGGGATCCCTTCGATGAAGTAGCGCCCTTCGTGATCGACGCGGGTTTCGTGGGTCCTCCAGGTGGGCCCGCGTGCGCGAACGGCCAGGTGTTCAGGCGGGATCCCCGAGTCCAGCACCAACCTCCCAGATACCGAGACTGACCGATCGAGGGTCACCATTGGCGTCTTGCGAAGGGTCGTGGTGGTGATCTGGGCGCGGGCGAATCCCCGGGCGGCGACGAAGCAGGTCTTCTCTCCGGGGCTGAGGCTTCGGATCTCGAACGATCCGTCCTGCGCGGTCGTCGCAGTGGATTCGAGGGCGGGAGAGAACGTGACACCGGGCGGTTCGTCCATGATGCCGCGAACGTCCCTTCCGAGAAAGTCCGCGAGCAGCCGGTGGTGCGGAACGAGTGTCGCTCCGTGAACCGGCTTGCCCGACCGGTCGACGACTCGTCCGGCAACGACCAGCGGCTGGTCGCGGACGACCACGTCGCCGAGGTCCTCGACGGTGGTTGGCTCGGGAGTACCCGACAGGTACACGCGGGCCGCATGTCCGCCACGTGCCCCGCCGCGGGTCTCGGCGTGGATGGTGACCTCGACCCGGGCGATGGGGGGAATCGCCCCGTAGTCGACCATCACCCGGAACCGCCCGTTACGGTCGGTGCGGGAGCGGGCGGCGGGCGGGACCAGGGGGACTCCCGTCTCCGCCAGCGCTTCGACGAACCACGGGAGCGTGTCAGGGCGCGGGACCGTCCGGATGGAGACGGTCGTGTCGGCGACCGGCTGTCCGTCAGCGGTGACGAGCCGTCCCGAGAGGGTCCAGTGCTCGGGGCGCCGCCGCACGGTGATCAGGGCCGTCTCCCCGGCCTTGGCGGGCCCAGGGCCGCATGCGCTACACCAGTCGGCGCGGCCTTGTGCGTGCCGGACCGCGCGGATGCGCTGGCCGATCGCGATGTGTGGGAAGACGACGTCTCGAGCCCGTCCTTTCCGATGGAGTGCGCCGAGGAGCCTTGGTGGCGGCAGAGTTCCCACAGTGCGTTCCCGTTCGGCTCTCTGGATCACCGTCTTCATGGGTTCGGTGAAGGCAGCGACGTCTCCCATGCGAACGACCAACCGGCCGGTCCGTGGGGCCTCGATCTTCACGGGATCGGCAGGCAGGTTCTGGTAGGGGAGGACGACGAGCTTCGGGTCCGGTTGGAGGATCTCAGGGAGAACGACGACCTCGAGCTTGCCCGGCTTGTCGACGCTGGCCCCCAGTTGCTGCAAGGTCAACCGGAGATCGAGGGTAGCCGTGCCCTTCTCGTCGGTGATGGCGCGGACGCAGATCCAATCATCGGACCAGACCGCCGTGACCGGGCGACCGTTCGAACGTACGACCGCGATGATCGGGAAGGCCTCGACTGGCTTGCCGTCGCGGTCCCGGACCTCGACCTCGAAGGCGGTGCGGTCGCCGAGTGACGGCCTGGCTTTCGTCTGGGCCGGGGCGGAGAGCGTCACGGCCGCGAGCACGAGAAGGGTGACGACCCGCTGAGTGAGGCTCATCGGCGGGGATCCAGAGGTAGGTGCACGGCCTCTCCTGTGGTGGCGATCGGCCAGCGTACCACGGCGCATTCTCGGGCTCGGATGCCAGAGCGGTGCTCGTGGGCGGATGGCTTCCCAAGCGCGCCGACAGGAGGGGGTGCCGTCCGATCGCGAACGGGCTTACCGCTACTCCGTGCGAAGGTCCGGTTTCGACACGGGGGTCGACGTATGATCCTGCACTGTGGGAACGACACCTCCGGACGTCGAAGACGTGCTTGCGGATGGCGGGCTCGTGCGGTGGTGGCCGCGCTGGCTTTCGTGCCCCGAGTCCACCGTCCTGTTCGATCGGTTGCGGACGACGCTTCCGCTGCGCCAGGAGCAGGTCACGGTCTTCGGGAAGGTGCGGGCACAACCTCGGCTCACCTCGTGGCACGCCAACGAGGGTTGTTCGTATCGCTACTCCGGTCTCACGCTCGATCCGGCACCGTGGACCGACGATCTCTGCGAGTTGCGTCGCCGCGTCGAGGAGGAGACGGAGGCCGTCTTCAACAGCGTGCTCGTGAACCTGTATCGCTGCGGATCGGACGCCATGGGCTGGCACGCCGACGACGAGCCGTGTTTCGGGCCGGATCCGACGATCGCGTCCGTGTCCTTCGGCGGGACGCGCCGCTTCCTGCTCCGCCATCGCGAGACGGGCGAGAAGCGGGAGTATCCGCTGGGCGACGGGAGCCTCCTCGTGATGTCGGGTACCGTCCAACGGTTCTGGAGTCACGCCGTCCCGAAGACGGCCAAGCCAGTGGCGGAGCGGCTGAATCTGACCTGGCGGCGCTTCCTGGAGAGCGTGTGAAGCAATCTCTCTGACGGGAGCGCGGACCTGGAGGTTCGTGCTCCCGGAAGACAACGGCTTCGTCGGCAGAGCGGATGGCTTCGCCGCGGTCAGACTTGGAGGACTTCGCGGATCTTCTCCACGAGCTGGGACGGTCGATAGGGTTTCTGGATGAACCCCGCGAGGTCATCCTCCCCGAAGCCGTCTTTGGCGTAGCTCTCCGAGTACCCGCTGGTGAGGAGGACGCGCACCCCGGCCCGGACCTGCCGCAGCTTCGAGAACACCTGCGAACCCGTCATCTCCGGCATGACCATGTCCAGGAGCACGACGGAGATCTCCTCGGAGCGATCCCGGTACATCTGGACGGCCTCGGCCCCGTCCCGCGCTTCGACGACTTCGAATCCGCGCTGGCGCAGGATGCGCGCCGCCATGTTGCGCACGATATCTTCGTCGTCCACGATCAGGACAGTGTGCCCGTCACCCCCGTGGGTGTGCTCGGACTCCGGCGGATTGGACCGCGGCGCGGCGGCCGGGTCCGCCGCCGCGAGTAACACGCGGACGCTGGTCCCTTCACCCGGGGCCGATTCGACCTGGATCGCGCCACGATGGCCGCGCACGATGCCGAGCGTCGCTGCCAGCCCAAGACCGCGTCCCGTGAACTTGGTCGTGAAGAACGGGTCGAACAGGCGCTCCTGAGTCGCCGCATCCATGCCGCAGCCCTCGTCCTTCACCTCGAGGACCACGTACCACCCCTCGGGGAGCTCCTCGTAGGCGAACGCGTTCTCCAGGTCTCGGCGCTTCGCGTCGACCAGGCTCGTGCGTATGGCCACCGGGCCGCCACGTTCGCAGTACGACTCCGATGCGTTGATGACGAGGTTCACGATCACCTGCCGGAGCTGGGCCGGGTCGACTTCGACGCACGGGATGCTCCGGTCGAGGTCGTACTCGAGGCGTACACCTTTCGCGACCGTGATCCCGAGGAGGTGGGCGCTGTCCTCGATGAACTGGTTGAGGTTCACCGGCTCGACGACGAGCCAACCCTTGCCCGAGTACGCGAGCATCTTCTCGGTGAGGGCCGCTGCGCGCAGGGCGGCGGCTTCGATTTGTTGTACGGCGACGCGCACTTCTGACTCCTCTTCGAGATCAGCGAGCGCGAGCCCGGCGTTGCCGAGGATGCCGACGAGCAGGTTGTTGAAATCGTGCGCGATGCCGCCGGCGAGGACCGCGAGGCTCTCGAGCTTCTGGGTCTGCCGGAGGCGATCTTCCAGTCGAGCGTGGGTCTCCTCGGCGAGCCGACGCTCGGTGACGTCGGCGACGTAGCCGACGTAGCCGATGGGGTTCTCGGCCCCGTCGTGTTGGAGCTGCGCGTGCAGGCTGACCCAGACGACCTCGTCGGCGTCGCGCGCGAAGCGACATTGAACGTCGAACGGTTCGCGATTCGCGACCGCGTGCTGAATGCACTCGCGGATGGCCGGCCGGTCGTCCTCGTGAGCCGCTTCGATCCAACGATCACCCTTGGTCGCAGGCTTCTCGAGGCCCGTGATCTCCCGCGCTCGCGTACTCATGTGCAGGACGTTGCCATCGAGGTCTGCCTCGAAGATGCCAACGGGAATGACGCCCGTCAGCTGGCGCATGCGGATCTCGCCCGACTCGAGCTGCGAGGACGTCTCGTTCATGTTCCGCGTCAACTCCTGGAGCAGCTCGTCGCCGCGTCGCCGTGCTTCATTGCGCTGCAGAAGGGACATGGCGAGGAGAGTCGCAATCGCGAGACACCCCGCGCCAGCGCAGAGAGCGGCGACTTCGAGCGGCCAGGGCGGTGTGGCGATTTCGAGATCGACGTACGTGGCGCCCCACGCGGTGCCGGCCGCTGCGGGCAGGACCGCCGCCGGAACCAGGGTTCTGATGCGCAGCGCCGTGACCAAGGCGACCACAGTCGCGGCGCTCGAAAAGACCACAGCAGCGACGAGGACGAGGCTCATGAGGGCAGATGAGGGGGCAACGGCTGAGGTCGCGTTTCGCTGGGGGGCGCGAATTGTCAGGTCAGGGGAGCCCTACACTCTATCACAGCGCGACGCCTTCGATCGCGTCCTCGACGGCGTCGTGGAGCGTATCGAGTCGTTGGCGCGTCCCCTCGTCCGGCGACCAGAAGCCGCGGTTGGCGGCTTCGCGAAGTCGCCCCAACAGGCCGTCGTACGCGTGGACGTTGGCGGAACGCATCCGGTCGCGGACGCGCGGGTCGTCGACGTACGTGGCGAAGACCTCCTCGTAGACCCATCCATCCACGGCATCGCAG
This sequence comes from Planctomycetota bacterium, assembly GCA_002687715.1. Taxonomy (GTDB): domain Bacteria; phylum Planctomycetota. The sequence goes on from NZBC01000029.1 coordinate 7,914, forward strand.
GTCGCGCTCCAACCGAACGTGTACTCCACGCGCTTGCGGATCTCCTCGACTCCCTCGTAGCCGTGTTTCAGCAGGCCTTCGTACCATTTCGGGTTCAGGAGCCGCGCCCGGGTCTCGAGTCGGATGGTCTCCGCAGCGTCGCGGAGGCGCTGACGTCCGGAGGTCCCGTCGATGACCAGCGCTTCGGGCCGGGAGCCGGCGCGCTGTTCGACGACCGCGGTGAGTCCGCCGAGGTACTCGAAGTAGTGGTCGACGTCGGTCAGCGACACGTCAGACGAATCCAGGTTCTGGACGGTCGCGTCGATGTCCTCGGCAAGAGCCCCGAGGAGTTCGCAGCTGCGTTCGCCGTCGGCGCCGCCGCCGAATCGGAACCCCTTGCGGCGCACGAAGCTGGCGGCCAGATCCGTGCGCTCTTCCCATCGCGACATCGACACCAGGTAGTCGATGTGGGTCCCGTACGCGCCCGGCGCGTTGGAGAACACACGCGCGCTGGACTCCTCGTCGGAGAACCCGCGGTCGCGCAGGCGGCGGGCCCGAGCCCGGATGGGGTTGTCCTGGTCGGATTCGTCGAGTCCGGCCACGAGGCGGACGGCGCGGTCCAGCAGGTCCATCTGCAAGCCGAAGATGTCGCGAAAGATGCCGGAAGCGGTGATGGTCACGTCGACCCGGGGCCGGCCCAGCTCCGCGATCGAAACGGACTCGACGCGGGTCACCCGCCCGATGGAGTTCCGTGCGGCGCGCACACCGAGCAGGCACAGCGCCTGGGCGATTCCCTCCCCGTGGGTCTTGATGTTGTCGAGCCCCCAGAGCACGAGGCCGAGGTGACGTGGCGGCGATCCGTGGACGCGGCGATGACGGTCGAGGAGGAGCGCGACCGCCGCTTCGGCCCGCCGGCGCGCCACCTCCGACGGAACGGCAGCGGGGTCGAGCGCGTGCAGGTTGCGGCCGACGGGCAGGACCCCAGGATGCCGCGCGGGATCACCGCCTGGGCCGGGAGCGACGTAGCCGCCAGCCAGCGCTCGGACGAGGGTAGTGAGCTCGTCTCCGGATTGCAGGCGCTGGTCAGCCTCGGCGACCGAATCGAGCACCCCCCGCACCCCCGCGTCGGGGAGCTGGCGACGCGCGTGTGCGTGGGCCGCGTCCGCGCCGTCCGCGACGTACTGCTCGATGACGTCGCGAGCGGCGTGCTCCGCATCCGCGAGGGCATGGACTGCTTCGGCGTTCCGGCGTTGTGCGTCGCGTTCGATCTCTCCCGGGTCGTGACCGTGGGCGGTCAAGAAGAGAGCCGCGAGCCCTTCCGTCTCGTGCGCGGACGCGAGTGCTGCGAGTACTTCCGTGCGCTCCGCCGCCTCCGGCTGGCGCCCGATGGTGTGGAGGCCGACCGGAATGCGCCGGGTCTCGATCTCCTTGCACGCGACGCCGAGGTCACGGACCCACCGGCCGATCTCGTCCTCGCCGAGTGGGGGCGGCAGGTCCGTATCGAGATGAACCTGGAGGACGAGGTCGCGCAGCGACGCGACCACGGTCCGGCGACGCTCTGGATCGTCGTCACGGAGGTAGTCGGAGACGAGGTCGCGCACGGTCAGGAGGTCGGAGTAGAGGCCCGCGTGGTCAGCGGGAGGAGTGAGGTGTCCGATCGTGACCGCGTGACCTCGTCGTTTCGCGATCGTGCCCTCCGACGGGTTGTTGACCGAGTACAGATAGAGGTTCGGCAGTTCGCCCGCCAGGATGTCCGGCCAACAGGCTGAGGACAGTCCGGCCTGCTTGCCGGGCATGAACTCCAGCGCGCCGTGGGTCCCGAGGTGGATCACGGCGTGTGCGCCGAAGATCTCGGTCGCCCACCGGTAGTAGGCGAGGAATCCGTGGTGCGGCGTCGCCCCGCGATCGAAGAGCAGGCGCATCGGGTCGCCTTCGAATCCGAACGAAGGCTGCACGCCGACGAACACGTTACCGAGTCGGATCCCGTGCACGATCAGATGGCGTCCGTCGGAGTTGAGGCTCCCGGGAGCGGGGCCCCACATGCGTTCGATGCGGCGGTGGTCAGGCGCAATGCGTTCGTACGTGGCCAGGTCGACGCGCTCACCGACGGCGAGGCCGGCGGACGTGATGGGGGCGTACGGGTCGTCGCCCTCGACAACGGCGTGGAGCAGGGCATCGGGCGACTCGGGGAGGTCGACGGAGTAGCCCTCGTCCCGGAGGCGCTCCAGGATGTTCCATGCCGACCGGAACACGTCGAGGTACGCGGCCGTGCCGACGGAGCCCTTCCCGGGCGGGAACGAGAACAACGTGAGCAGGACACGCTTGTCCGCGTTTGGCGTCGTCTGCAGATCGCGCCAACGACCGAGGCGTGAGACGAGGCGATCGACCCGGTCCGGGATGACGTCCTTGACGGCGTCGGCCGGCCCGCCGGCGAGCGCGTGTGCGACCACGGGTTCGATCCCGCCTTCAAGCTCGTGGATGGAGGTCTGCATGGCGAGCTCCATCGGGGTGAGGCCGAGCGGGGAGCGCTCCCAGGCATGGACGTCCTGGGTCATGAGCGCGGTCGTGGCCACGTAGGGGATGTTCCGCTCGGAGAGGAACGCCGCCACCTCGTCCGGAGCACATCGGTTGTGACCACCGACGAGCGGGAAGCCGGTGAGCGACACGATGGCGCATGCTTCCGCGGGGTCGTGATAGCGGCCGATGGCCTCGCGGAAGTCGAAGCTCTCCGCGAACGCGGCGACGACGCGAAACTCCGCGGCTTCGAGGCGGGAGATGACGGCGTCGGCGGTCCGGGTCGCGCCGGCGACGAGCGGTCCGCGCATGAGGAGCAAGCCGATCGTCCCCCGCCTGGCCGAGTGCTCGGGAAGGTCGGACGCGTCTTCGGTGATGCCGCACGCGGGGTGGTAGAGACCGAGCTTCGGCCAGATCTCGGGGTCGCCGTAGAGATCGCACCACGCGCCCCGCTGCGCGCCGTAGGTGTCCGCGAACCGGAATGCGAGCGCGCGCAGGTTCACGGGTGCGGGGTTCGACCAGTAGAGGTACGCCTGAAGGAAGAAGCGGACGTCGACGAGGGTCGGAGGCAGCTGGCGTAGCAGCTCGGGCCCACGGTCGATGAGCGCGCGGAACGCGGTCGTGAGGTCGTCGCCATCGATGGGCAGGAAGCGCGCGAACGGTCCGAGGTCGGGCTTGCCGTGGGCGTCGCCGGCGCCGAACCGGAGCGAGCCCAGCCGGGTCCGCTGCATGACCGGCCAGAGCGAATTCAGGACCAGCACCTGGGCATCCGGGCGCACCGCGGCGTCGAGGAGATTGGCGACCCGGATCGCGACTTCGTCGACGAGGACGTGGCTCACGACGATGGCGTCGGCCGCGGAGAGGGCCGCGATCACGGTGTCACGCCGGGCGGCGAGTTCGGCCGTGGCGAACCCGTCGATGTGGATCGGTGCCGTTTCCGGCGGCGGACTCTCGGTGACGGCGGCGGCGACGGCCGCTGGCCGATCGGCCTCCTGCGACACGAACACGATGCGAAACGGGGGGAGCGACACGGTGGACGCTATCAAAGTCCCGGGGAGCTACGCAGGGTTGGCCTGGGCGGCGTCGTCGAGGCGGCGGGACGAGATCATCACGAGTGGGATGACGGCCAGGCCCGCGGCAGCGAGATACGGCGCGCCGGCCCCGAACCGGAAGTAGAGAACCGCAGCCAGGATGGGACCGAGAGCCCGCCCCAGCGCACCGACGGACCGATAGGAGCCCATCGCCTCGCCTTGGGTGTTCTTGCTGCTGCGGACGCTGACCATCGCGGCGAGGGTCGGAGAGAGAAACCCGACGCCGAACGCGAGGAGCGTCACTCCGAGCCACATCAACACCTCTGTCTCGTTCCAGGCCACGATGCCGCAGATCACGTAGCCCGGGATGAGAAGCAGCATCCCGAGTCGGGCGAGCTTGCGCTCTCCGGTCTTTGCGACGACGCGTCGCACGACTCCGCCCTGGATCATTGCCGAGCAGAACCCGATCCACACCATGCACAGACCCACGCTCCCAGGCACGTAGTCGAGCTTCTCGACCAGCAGGAACACGAGGGTCCCCTCGAAACCGGCGAATCCGACCATGAACACGAGGTAGGCGAAGTTGAGGGTGGCGATGCCCTCGCCGAGGTCCCGCCGGAAGAACCGAAGCGGATTGATGGACCGAACCGAGCGGGAGGGGGCCCCCGACTCGGGGCGCGTTTCCTCGAGCCGCCGCAGGATCCAGATGACGTTGAACACCGACAGCGCAAACGCGATGGCGGCGGGGAACGAGAAGGGGTTGAGTGCGAACGCGCCACCGTCACCCGAAGGCTGGGGCATCAAGGCGAACGTCGCTCCCAGCGCCGGTCCGGCGATGAACCCCAATCCGATGGCGGCGCCCATCAGCCCCATGGCCTTGGCGCGGTCCTTCTCCGTCGACAGGTCGGCGACGGCGGCGCTCGCCACGCTGATGTTCCCCGACGCGAACCCGCAGATGATCCGGGACACGACGAAGAGCGTGAAACTCCCGGAGAAGATCCACAGCAGGTAGCCGAGGGCGTTCAGCACGACGGTCGCCAGGAGGACGGGCTTGCGTCCGATGCGGTCCGAGAGCCGCCCCCAGAACGGCGTCACCAGGAACTGGATGATGCTGTAGAGGCCCGCGAGCATCCCGCCGAAGAATGCGGCGTGCCGCATTCCGACCTCTTCGCCGGAGAGGCCGAAGAGGGAATCGATCCCGGCATTGAGATCCGTGAGCAACCCCCCGCCCTGAGCGCCGTACCACTCCAGGATGTGGGCAAACATCGGAAAGACGATGCTGAACCCGACGAGGTCGAGGAAGAGTACAAGCAGGACGGTACCCAGGGAGCTTCGGCGCACGTTCGGACCTTTCGCGGTCGTGGGGGGGATCGGGTGCGGCGGTCATTCTGACAAAACCGGCGCGATGAGTCCCCTTGGAGCGCGGCCGCGACGACGGTGGACTGGCGACCGAACGCGGTCCAACCCCGTGGCAAGAAGAAGCTCCCCGCTTCCTGAGGCGCGCGGAGCGAGGGGCGGGGGGTGGTCGGTCGCGTTCGAATCCGTCCAAGGAAAGAACGCGAGCGCAGAGCGACCCGCACGGAAGAGCCGTACGGACTCCCCCTTGCGGGTCCTGGCTCTCCGGGGGGAGAGACCATGGGAGGAACCCGCGGGTCGGTTCGGGGTTCCGGTGGGAGTCCGGGTTTTGGGGTACGGTCGTTCCATGGTGACGAGGTGCAGGCACGGGTGGGTGATGGCGTGGGTCGTCGGTCTGGCTCTGTTCGGAGCGACGGGGTGCATGTCGCCGGAGTCGAGGACAAGTGTCCGGCCCGGCATCAACGACCGGTTCTATGGGTCGGAGTCGATCGATCCGTGGCTCGGTCGGTTCGAGACGGAGAGTCGGGAGATCTGGGCTCGAAGAGAGGAGATCGTCGCGGCGGTCGGGCTTCACCGCGGGGCGGCGGTCGCGGACGTCGGGGCCGGGACCGGCTTCCTGGCGCGCCGGTTCGCCGAGGAGGTCGGGATCCTCGGCCGAGTGTACGCCGTCGAGCTGATGCCGTACTTCGTCACGCATCTCGCGCGATCCGGCCGGGAGTCGGGGTTGCGGAACTTCGAGGCGGTGCAATGCACGGAGACGTCCGTCGGACTTCCCGCACATGCGGTCGACGTCGTCTTCTTGTGCGACACCTATCACCACTTCGAGTATCCGGATCAATCGCTCGCCTCGATCTGGAAGGCGTTGCGCCCCGGCGGTCAGCTGGTGGTCATCGACTTCTACAAGAAGGAGGGCGTCACGCGGCCGTTCATCATGGGTCACGTGCGAGCGAACGAGGCCGAGGCGACGGCCGAGATCGAGGCGGCCGGCTTCCGGCGGGTCGAGCGGAAGCCCTTCCTGGGGGAGAACTGGTTCTCGAGGTTCCGCAAGGTGGGTGGATAGCGCTCCCGGAAGAGCTGCCTTCGCGCAGCAGGAGGCTAGAGCGCAGCAACGAGCGCTGGCAGCGCGACATCTGCGCCCGCCTGCAGGTGGTGCTCGACGATCGAGGAGAGAGCCGTGTGCTCCGGATTGACCTCGAGGGTGGTGATGCCGAGGCTTCGGGCGATCTGGATCGGCTCCAGGATGTAGGGGAACATCGCCGTGGTACCCACCGCGATGACCGCTTCCGGGACGTCCTGGAGGAGCTCCTCGTACATGCGCCGGACCTTCTCCTCCGGGAGCATCTCCTCGAAGAGCACGACGTCCGGGCGCAGCACGCCATGGCACTCCGCGCACTCCGGGGCCTGAACGAGGGTGGTCCAGTCGGGCACCGGGGCGGGGTCGCCGCACCCCATGCAGTAAACGCGTGACATCGAGCCGTGGATGTCGATGATGTTCTGGCTGCCGGCGGCCTCGTGCAGGCCGTCGACGTTCTGGGTGAGCAAGACGAACCGGTCGACCCGCTGTTCCAGCTCGACCAGTGCCTGGTGACCCGGGTTCGGCTTGGCGTCTTTCGCCATCAACGCGAGCTTGGCGAGGGCGCGCCACGTGCGGTCGGGGTCGTTGCGCAACGTCGGGCCCGAAAGCGCTTCAACGGTGCGGTCGCCTTCTTCTGGATCGTCGTAGACGCCCCCTTTGCCGCGATAGGGTGCGATCCCCGACGCTACGGAGATGCCGGCTCCCGTGATGACGCCGATGCTCCTTGCCGAACGGATGGCATCGACGAGAGCTTCGGGGATGTCGAGTGGTGTCGAGGTCATGCCGCGCGGCGATCCTGGGGCGCGGATAACGTATCATCCGCGTTGGCATGAGATTCACGTCCGCAATCAGTGCGCTGACCGACGGGCCCGACGCGGTCCGTGACGTCATCGAGCAGACCACCGCCGGGCTTGCCGACCCCGGCGACGGAAGCTCCCATTCGGACGCTGGCGGCGCCGATGCGACGTTCGTCCTCGCCTTCTCGTCGGGACACCACCCCGATCTGTGGGACACGTTCGCGAGTC
>NZBC01000030.1 GCA_002687715.1 Planctomycetota bacterium
CAAACCGGTCTATTAGAACGATACCGAATCGATTCCGAATCGATTCCGAATCGATTCGGAACCGTTTCGAACCGGGTCCGGGTCTCGGGATCCGCGAGCCGCTTCCTCAGCTCGTCCGGCCCCCCTCGGAGCGCCCACGCGGGGAAGATCGGCCCCGCGCCGCCGTTGTAGGTCTCGTACGGATACTGATCGAGATAGACCTGGTGCCCCGCCGCCCGCGCGGCCTCCACCAGCTTCGTGTCCTGGACCGCCCGGCCCCAGCTCGACCTGCCCTTCGCCTTGATGTGGCTCCCCACGGCGCGGATGCCGGCCTCGGTCGCGATCCGGATCGTCTCGCGGATGCCGTCTACGCCGTCGAGCGTAGGACCGTCGACCATGCTGGGTAGCTGCCAGCGCGGCAACCGGGACTGGCTGCGTTGGTGGGCGTAGTAGAAACCGTCGTAGGAGGCGAGGACCTTGGCGAGCGCGATCACTTCCTCCGTGGTGCTGAACCGGCCGGGCAGGTACTCGAGCCCCGCGCCGATGCCCCACGCCCCCTCATCCATGCCCTGGCGCACGAGCGCCTTCATGCGCTCGATCTCCTCCGGCCGCGCGGGACGCCGATAGCTCGTGCCGAGCACCCGGCCGCGCACGGTTCCGTGTCCGATCATGGGGACGACGTTGACGCCGACCCCCGGGTCGGCGAAGGCCGCGATCTCCTTCGATATGGGCCACTTCACGTTGCGGCCGTCGGCTCCGAGCACGACCGTGGTGATTCCCTGATTGACGAGGTTGGGCGCTCTCCGAGCCTCGATGTTGCTTCCAGCGAGTGCGCGATCGGCGTGGGAGTGGACGTCGATGAACCCCGGCGTCACGTGGAGCCCACGGGCACGGATCACCCGCTTTGCCTTCGCTGACCCCAGACGCCCCACGGCCACGATCGCGTCCCCGCGCACGGCGACGTCGGCGCGGCGAGCGGGGTTGCCGGTCCCGTCAAGCACGAGCGCGTCCTTGATCAGCAGGTCATAGGCGGCCTCCTGCGCGGGCGCGGCGCGGGCGGTCGCGAGGAGGATGGCGGTCACGATCCACGGATATGGCCAGAGTCGATTCATGGTGGGGGCTACCTCCGCGAGCCCGGCGAGGGTATCAAGGTGTCGGGGCAGGATGCCGGTTGGGCTCCGTCCTGGGAGAGCAACCTACACGAGTCTACGAGGAGCATCTCGGATGCAGTTGCTGAAGGAAACCTGGCGCGCGTTTCGGCCCATGATCTGGGTCCTGTGGGCCGTCGCGGCCGTTCGCCTTGCGATGGACGCCATCGCGGAGGACGACAAGACCGCGTTCATGATGAGCGTCTACGCCTCGTCCGGGGTCCTGTTCCTCTACACCGGGATCACCGGCGCGATGGACCACGTGGGGTGGAAGCGACTCCTCGTGGGCTGCCTGATGCTGGCTGTCCTCTGCTGGTGCATTCCCAACGGCATCGCGTACACGGTCGCGCAGTTCCAGGGTTGGGACCACGGCCGGTTCTTCGCCGACGTCGAGGAGTACGAGCTCCTCGAGAGGTTCGAAGCCGAGGGGATGAGCACCTTCGAAGCCATGGACGCGGTGAGGGAGGAGCTCGGTCACTTCGAGACGCGGTTCGAGCCGCAGAAGGAAACGACGGGCGGGAGGCTCGCCGTGGCCTGGACGACCGCCGGTCTCACCGCCATCGCCGGGGCGGTCTGGTGTCTCGGTTTCGGCATTCTGCTGCTGGGCATCCCGATGTCGCTCCGCCGACGACGGGAGTGAGGGTTGCTCTCTTGAGCACCGAACGGAGAATACCGAGCCGGCCCTCCGTATCCGGAGGGACCGGACCCTCCGGCCGCCCACCCCACTCATGACCGCCGTCCGCCTCGAAGGGATCACGAAGAGCTTCGGCTCGCACCGCGCCGTGGATGCCCTCTCGCTCCGCGTCGCGAAGGGGTCGATCTACGGCTTCATCGGACCCAACGGGTCGGGCAAGACCACCACCCTGCGGATGATCCTCAACATCATCCGGCCGGACTCGGGGAGCGTCGAGGTGCTCGGAGAGACGAGGAGCCGTGCTGCCAACGATCGGGTGGGGTACCTCCCGGAGGAGCGCGGTCTGTACCGCAAGATGACGGTGCGCCGCGTGGCGTCGTACTACGCCGGTCTCAAGGGTATGCCTCGCCGGGAGGCGCGCGCCGAGACGGACGTGTGGCTGAAACGGCTGGAGCTCGCCGACTGGGCGGATCGGAAGGTGGAGACGCTGTCCAAGGGCATGCAGCAGAAGCTGCAGTTCATCAGCACCGTGCTGAGCGGCCCTGAGCTCGTGATCCTCGACGAGCCTTTCTCGGGGCTGGACCCCGTGAACCTCGAGGTCCTCCGGGATGCGATCCTGGACCTGAGGTCGCGAGGTACGACGATCATCTTCTCCACGCACGACATGGCCAAGGCCGAGGAGATGTGTGATGCCCTGTGCATGATCTTCCGCGGTCGGAAGGTGCTCGACGGGACTCTCGCCGAGATCCACGCCCGCGAGGGCACGGACGTCATCCGCGTGGAGACTGCAGGCGGCGTCGCTGCGTTGCAGGCGATCCCCGGCGTCTCCGACGTTCGCGACCTGGGACGGGCGCAGGAGCTCCGGTACGCGACGGACCCCCAGGAACTGCTCCGCGCGCTCGTGGACCGGGGCGAAGTCCGCCGGTTCGAGATCGCCCGGCCGTCCCTCCACGACATCTTCCTTCGTATCGCCGGCCCGGAGGCTTCCGAGGGAGCCGCCTGATGAACTCGAAGGTCCTGCGGGTCGCCCGCAACGAGTACCTGAACACCGTCCGGACGAAGGCGTTCATCATCAGCGTCATCGTCATGCCGCTGTTCATGGGAGGCTCGGTCGTCGTCCAGGCGTTCCTCCACGATCGCAAGGACCTCACCGACCGGCGGGTGGCCGTCGTGGACCGGACGGGGCGGCTGTTCGAACGTCTTGCGACCGCCGCCGACGGCCGGAACGACAAGGCGATCTGGAGCGAGGAGGGCGCCGTCCGGGAGCAGACCGACGCGCGCTGGCTCCTGGAGTCCGCGAGCGACGACGAAGCTGCGCTCTCGGACCGCGTCCGTGCCGACGAGCTCTTCGCCTACGTGATCATTCCCCCGAACGTGATCGAGGCCCCGGGCAAGGCTGCCGTCGCCTACCACACGAACACGCCGACCTACGAGGGCCTCCCGCGCTGGCTGGGTAACCTGCTCAACGAGGAGATCCGCCGGGAGCGTTTCGCGGCGGCGAACCTCGATCAGGATACGGTCGAGCGACTGGTCCTCCGCGTTCCGCTGCGCAAGTTCGGTCTCGTCGAGATGACCGCCGAGGGTGTGGTCAAGGAGGCCGAGGAGGTCAACGAGATCGCGAACTTCGCCGTTCCGCTCGGCGCCATGATGCTCCTGTTCTTGCTGGTGATGATGGCGGGTCCGATGCTCCTCAACAACGTCCTCGAGGAGAAGATGCAGCGCATCTCCGAGGTCCTGATCTCGTCCGTGAGCCCGTTCGAGCTGTTTCTGGGCAAGCTCGTCGGCACGGTGTTCGTCTCGTGGACCCTGGCGGTGCTCTACCTCGGAGGGGTCGCGTTCCTGGCCCACCGCTTCGAGTTCGCGCACCTGATCCCCGGATCCCTGTACCTCTGGTTCGCGTTCTTCCACCTCGCGGCGCTGTTCATCTTCGGGTCCATCTTCAGTGGGCTCGGCGCCGCCTGCTCGGAGCTCCGCGATGCCCAGGCCATGATGATGCCCGCGATGGTCATCGTGATGATCCCCATGTTCACGTGGGTGGCCGTCATCCAGGCTCCGGACAGCACTTTCTCCACCGCGCTGTCGCTGTTTCCGCCCGCGACGCCGTTCATCATGCTCGTACGCCTCGCGGTTCCCCCCGGCCCCGCTGCGTGGGAGATCATCGCCGCGGTCGTGCTCACCATCGCGTTCTCGGTGGCCTGTGTCTGGGCGGCCAGCCGCATCTTCCGGGTCGGCGTCCTCTCGCAGGGCCAGGCGCCGAGCTTCCGCAAGCTCTTCGGGTGGATCTTCGCCGACTAGCTGGAGCTGCCTCGGTTGGTCACTCAGATCTTCCGCTGCGCGGCGAGCTCGGTGGCGAGGCGGTTCTGGTACGCCGCATGGGCCGCCTCGTCGTGCCGCGCACTCCTCGCGTGGTAGATGAAGCCCAGCGCCCGGCGTGACCGGTCGGGCGAACGGTTGCCGCTCGCCCGATGGATGGTGAGCGCGTGGTGGACGAGCAGCTGGCCGGCCGTGCTCGGGCAGACGACCTCGCGTTCGAGGTCCTCCTCGCGGCCGAACCCGGGGATGTGCTGGCTGAAACCCAGGACACCCGACCTCTCGTGCACCCTCATTCCCATCGTGTGGGAACCCCGGACGTACCGGATACAGCCCTGCGCCTCGCCGACATCTTCGAGCGCGAGCCACATCGTGAGCGCAGTGCAGGGCTCGAGCATGAAGAAACGGCCATCCTGGTGGGGCGGGGTCGGCAGGCCGATGCCCGGTGGCTTGTTGAAGTACTGCAGGTTCCTTCCCACCACGTCTTCACCCAGCAGGGCTCTCGCGAGCGCTTGGAAGCGTGACCCGGACATCAACGAGCGGAAGTAGGGATCGTGCTCGTGCAGCAGCTGGACCTGCTTCAGCGTCGCCGGGTCGCCGCGATCCTCGTAGTACACGAGCTCCGCAGGCATGGCGGGCACGACCGCCTCGATGAATCTCTGCACCCCCGCGTTGACCTCAGCGACCTCGGCCGCGGTCATGAACCCCGGCAGCGAGAGGAAGCCGTCGGCCATGAAACGCCGCCGCAGATGCCCGGCATGCTGATCGAGGTCCGTCAGGTCCAAGGTCAACGGTCTCGCTGCCGGAGGGCGATCAGGACGGGGCTACTTCGCGAGGAAGGCATCGAGCTCGCTCAGCTTGAATCGAACCGAGACGACGTAGGCTGGTTCGCCCGTTGTCCAGTGACCATAGGTCGTCGTCACGAACGTGCCATCCGGCAGCACCTCGAGTCCCGGGTAGGCGCAGTCCCAGCGGTGCTTGTTGTCCATGATCCGTACGCGGTACTGGCCCTGGCGCCCGTTCTCGATGTCCTTGAACGTACCGACCCAGCCCACCCAGTCACCCTTCGTGGAGCTGTCGAGTGTCGTGTCGCGGAAGGTGATGAACAGTCGACCATCGGGGCCGTACCGGGCAGTGTGGCGGTCCCCGGTCAAGGCGGCCGGGAGCTCCCGAGGCTTCGACCAGGTTCGACCTTCGTCGACGGAGAAGATGACGAAGGAGTTTCGGGTCCGGCTGTTCTCGCGAAGGAGAACGGCGAGCTTCTTCCCGTCGGGGGACCTCACGATCCCGGGCTCGCACAACAGGTGGGGTGAGGTCTCCAATAGCTGCCGCGGAGATCCCCAGGTCAGGCCCCCGTCCTTGGACACGGTCTGATAGAGGCGCATGGATCGTGGCTTGCGCCTCTTGCCTTTCTCCGCGAAGAATCGACCGTCGTCGTGAAACAGCGCGATGTAGTCGCCGTTCTCGAGCCGGGTGAGGCACCCCATCACGACGATCCCGCCCCAGTCGCCGACCGGCTCGAGTTCGGACCAGGTCGCGCCATCGTTCTCCGAGACGGCGAGCCGGGCCGGGTACAGACCCGACCACATGATGAGCCGCCGTTTGCCGTTGCGGTCCACGACCCGGTGGATCGTCGGCACCTCCCTCGACGTGGACCAGCTCTTGGGCGTCGGAAGGCGTTTGCTCCAGGTCAGGCCGCCATCCGTACTCCGCTTCATGACGATGGCGCCCCGCCCGTGACCTTTGGGGTAGACGCAGATCATCGTGCGGCCGTCCTCGAGCAGGACGGTCGTCGGATGTCCGAGGTACTGGCCCGCCTCCCGGTCCACGATGACCTGCCGACTTTTCTGCGCCGAGATGTCGACGATGGGAATCGTGTACCCACGAGCCGGCGCTTCCGGCTGCGCGAACGCCGAACTCGAGATGGCGGTCGGCGCGAGGAGGAGGAGAATCGAAACGGTGGATTGGCGATTGGTCATCGTCTGCTCTCCTCTTCTTCACGGAGCCGCGCGAGCATGAACCGCCGGCGTACCTTCATCTGCCCTCGGACGATCCGCCCGTGAGTGCGAGGGTGTCGGAGAAGGAGATGAACCAGGGTTCACTCGCCGTGGACCGGCGGGTGGGTCTCGTCGTGCGTCTTCGCGTAGATGAGCGGATGGCGGTTGATGATGCGCGCGCAGGCGTTCCAGCGCAGGACCGCGTCGTCGCGACCCTTGGCGCGGATCTTCTCGGCCTTCTCGTACCAGTCCATGGCCTGGCGGAGCCAGTCGTAGCCGATCTGGCCGGAGCCGGGATTCTCCTGGCGATGGTGAGCCTTGCCGCGCCGTTCGCAGATGATCCCGGTGTAGTAGAAGCGGTCGTGCTCGTCCTCGATCTTCTCGAGGAGGTCCCACGCGGGTTGGAACCTACCCGTCAAGCGATCGGTGAACTGGTCGGTGAGCGACAGGAGGAGTGTCACGACGGCCTCCTGGTTCCCGGGATCGACGCGAAGGACGTCGCGGGCGATGCTCTCCGAATCGGCCGGCTCGTTGAGCAGCCGGTAGCGCTCCGCCTTGTCGAGGGCGCCTTCGACCGCGGCTTTGGACAGGGGCTTCGGTTCGAACTCCAGGTCGGCCATGGTGTCGCTCCAGAATCAGGACTTCCGGCCCGTGATGGCCCGGAACAGCCGCTTCAAGGGATCATAGAACCGGTCCACCACCCGCTCTTTCAAGGGGATGATGGCGTTGTCGGTGATGGTGATGTGCTCCGGACACACCACGGTGCAACACTTGGTGATGTTGCAGTAGCCGATTCCGTTCGCCACCTTCAGCTCCGGCAGACGATCCTCGGTGTCGAGAGGGTGCATCTCCAGCGCTGCAGTGTAGACGATGAACCGGGGTCCGATGAACGAGTCGTGCTTCTCGTGCTCGCGCAGGACGTGGCACACGTCCTGGCAGAGGAAGCACTCGATGCACTTGCGGAACTCCTGCACGCGATCGACGTCGGCCTGGTCCATGCGCCACGTGCCATCGGGTGCGTCCGGCGGACGGGGCTTGAACGGCTTGATCTTCTCCTTGACCCGGTAGTTCCAGGAGACGTCGGTGACGAGGTCGCGCAACGGCGGGAAGGCCTTGATGGGCTCGACGGTCACGGGCTGATCGAGGTCGAGGTCGCCGATGCGGGTCATGCACATGAGCCGGGGCATCCCGTTGATCTCTGCGGAGCAGGACCCACACTTGCCCGCCTTGCAGTTCCAGCGCACCGCGAGGTCATTGGCGGACTCAGACTGGATGTCGTGCACCGCGTCCAAGACGACCATCCCTTCGACGACGTCGGTGTTGTACTCCTTCAACTCGCCACCGTTCGTATCACCGCGCCAGATCTTGAAGGTCGCCCGGGTCATGCCTGGTTCTCCTCGATGATCTGACTCAGGTCGTCTCGGAGCTCCAGAGTCGGCTGGGTCGAGACCTCCATGCCTCCGTCTTCACCCTTTCGCAGGATGATCGACTTGCTGCCCCATTCGGGGTCCTTGCCCTCGTAGTCGATGCGACAGTGCGCGCCCCGGCTCTCCTTGCGCTCCAGGGCGGCCCGTGCGACCGCTTCGGACACGATCAGCAGGTTGTGAAGATCGAGCGCGGTGTGCCAGCCCGGGTTGTACTCGCGATTGCCGCGGACTCCGACCTTGCTTGCTTGCCCCCGCAGCTCACCGATGACCCCGACGGCTTCTCGGAGCTCATTCTCTTGCCGGACGATGCCGACCAGTTCCTGCATCCTGGTTTGCAGCGTGGCCTGCACCTGGTACGGGCCCCCGCCGTCATCGACACGCTCGAACGGCGCCAGCGCCCATCGCGCGGCGTCTTCGATCTGTCCCTCATCGGCCGACGTTGTGCCATGGTCCTTGGCGAACGCCGCGGCGTGCTCGCCGGCGCGCTTGCCGAATACGAGCAGGTCGGAGAGCGAGTTGCCCCCCAATCGGTTCGCCCCGTGCAACCCCGCGGCGCACTCACCGGCGGCGAACAGCCCCGGCACCGACGACATCTGCGAATCCCCGTCGACTCGGATGCCGCCCATCGCGTAGTGCGTCGTCGGGCCGACCTCCATCGGCTCGGACGTGATGTCGATGCCCGCCAGCTCCTTGAACTGGTGGTACATGCTCGGCAACTTCCTCTTGATGCGCTCCGGCGCGTCCTGGATGCGATCCTTGATCCACGCGATGTCCAGGAACACGCCTCCGTGGGGGCTGCCCCGTCCTTCTCTCACCTCTCTCAGGATGCAGCGAGCGACGTGGTCCCGGGTGAGCAGCTCGGGAGGACGCCGAGCGTCCTTGTCTCCCTGCGTGTAGCGCCAGCCCTCCTCTTCGTTGTCGGCTGTCTGGTGCTTGTACAGGTCGGGGATGTCGTCGAACATGAACCGCCGGCCTTCGCTGTTGCGCAGGACCCCACCTTCCCCGCGCACGCCTTCGGTCACGAGGATGCCGGCGACGCTCGGGGGCCAGACCATGCCGGTCGGGTGAAACTGGACGAACTCCATATCGAGCAGATCGGCGCCGGCGTCATACGCGAGCGAGTGTCCGTCGCCCGTGTACTCCCAGCTGTTGCTGGTGACCTTGAATGCGCGGCCGATTCCGCCCGTGGCCATGACGATCGCATTACAGCGGAAGACACGGAACTTGCCCCGCTCGCGGTCGTAACCGAATGCGCCGGCGACGCGATCGCCGTCCTTGATGAGGCGCAGCACGGTGCACTCCATGTGGACGTCGATGCCTTGATGAACGCCGTGATCCTGCAGGGTGCGGATCATCTCCAGTCCCGTGCGGTCGCCCACGTGGGCCAGCCGGGGGTACTTGTGGCCGCCGAAGTTCCGCTGGAGGATGCGGCCATCGGGCGTGCGATCGAAAACGGCGCCCCAGGCTTCGAGCTCGCGGACGCGATCGGGAGCTTCCTTGGCGTGGAGCTCGGCCATGCGCGGGTTGTTCAGGTACTGACCACCGCGCATCGTGTCGGCGAAGTGCGTGCTCCAGTCGTCGCGGTCGTCGACGTTGGCGAGCGATGCGGCCATGCCGCCCTCGGCCATGACCGTGTGGGCCTTCCCGAGGAGGGACTTGCACACGAGGCCGACCGACGCGCCTGACGCCGACGCTTCGATCGCCGCCCGCAGTCCCGCACCGCCGGCGCCGATGACGAGGACATCATGCTCGATCGTCCGGTAGTCCGACATCAGAAGATCCTCACGTCGGTCCAGACGCCCATGCTGCACATGCGAACGTAGAGGTCAGAGAACCCCACGCCAAAGAGGCTGCACCACGCCCATCTCATGTGTCCGCGATTGAGACAGCTCACGCAGTCGTAGGCCTTCTTTCGAACGGGCTGTTTGGAGAGGACGTTCTTCACTCCACCGATGAGATGTCGCATCGAGTGGCAGCCGAAGGTGTACCCCCCCAGCAAGATGACGTTGACGGTGAGCACGAAGCTGCCGACCCCGATTCCGAACGTCTCGGTTCCACCCGCCGCATCCACGAACCACATCGCCTTCCAGGCGTCCCACGCCAGAACGCCGATGAAGAGGACTGCGAGGTAGAGAAAGTAGCGATGGATGTTCTGCAGGATCAGCGGCATCGAGTTCTCGCCGCGGTATCCCTTGCGCAGCTCACCGACCGCGCAGGCAGGAGGATCGCCCCAGAACGCCTTGTAGTACGCGCTCCGGTAGTAGTAGCAGGTGAACCGGAATCCGCCGGGCGCCCAGAGAATGAGCAGCGCGGGCGAGAACGGCAGCCAGCCCGGCCACCAGCCCGGCTGTGCGCCGAACCAGCTGTGAGGCGACTCGCCGACCAGCTCCGGCGAGTAGAACGGCGAGAGGTAGTTGCCGAGGTGGTA
>NZBC01000031.1 GCA_002687715.1 Planctomycetota bacterium
GCGCGTTCTCTGGCTTCGGCAGCGCTTTGTCGACGCGGCTCGCTTAGCTGCGCGGAAGCGTCGCGAGCAGCAGCACCTGCTCTTCTTCGACGACCTGCTGAGCGAGCTGCGCGCCGCATTGCGCTCGGTCGACGGAGAACGGCTGATCGCGCTGCTCCGCGGACGCTATGCCTTCGCGCTGATCGACGAGTTCCAAGACACGGATCCCGTCCAGTACGAGATCTTCCGGTCGGTCTGGCATCGCGGCGGTCCGCTCGAATCGGGACGTGGGTTGGTCCTGATCGGCGATCCCAAACAGGCGATCTACTCCTTCCGCGGCGCCGACGTCTTTACCTACCTCGCGGCCCGCGCGGATGCGGTCGAGCGAAAGTACAGCCTCGCTGTGAACTGGCGATCGGATCCGGGGCTGATCGCGGCGGTCAACGCGCTCTTCGGGCGCCCCGCTGACGTCTTCGGTCTCGCCGAGATCGACTTCGAACCCGTGTCGCCTAGCGACCGGGCCTCGTCGAAGCTGGTCGCCCCGGAGCGAAGTGATGCGGGGCTGCGTGTCTTGACCGTGGATCGGCAGGCAGCCGGTGACTTTCTGGGAAGGTCCGATCTGAAATCCGTGCCCGTTCGCTTCGGGCGCGTCCATCTGATGCGAGCGATGGCGACCGACATGGCCGACCTCCTCGATTCAGGTGCCGAGATCGATGGCAGGCCCATTCGTCCATCCGACATCGTCGTACTCTGCCGACGTAACCGCGAGCTCCGCGAGGCCCGTCGGGCCCTCGAGGAGCTGGGGCTTGCTTGTGTCGATCGCGGTGATGCGGACGTTTTCGATACGCGCGAGGCCTGGGAGTTGGCCTCGGTGCTGCGGGCGATGCTGCGATCCGGCGACCCGAGGACCTTGCGGGGTGCGCTGTCGAGCGGGGCGCATGGGCAGGGCGCTGCGGCGCTGGCGTCGCTGGGCGACGATTCACCGGAGCTCGCCGAGATCTCCGAGCGCTTTGCGGAATACGGTCGCATCTGGTCGCAATCGGGCTTCGCTCGGGCCTTCGAGAGTTGGCGCCGAGGCGAGGGCGTGACGGCTCGCCTGCTCTCGCATCGAGACGGCGATCGACGACTCACGAATTGGCTCCATCTCGCAGAGCTGCTGCAGAGTGTGGCCGCGCAGCGCCCCGTCTCCCGCAGCTCACTCGTGCATTGGCTCGAGACGGCGATCGAGACGCCGGACCTGCGCGACGCGGCGGGCGCCGACGCCTCACTGCTCAGGCTGGAGCGTGATGATGAAGCCGTCTCGCTGGTCACGCTGCATCGCAGCAAGGGGCTGCAGTACCCGATCGTCTATCTTCCCAGTCTCTGGGAGGACGTCTCATCGCGACTTCCGAGCGACCAGGAAGCGTGCGACGAGATGAAGCCTCGCCCGGTGCTGCGCTTCCACTCCGATGTTCGCGGCCGGACGCTCGATCTCGGCGCGCCGGGGTCGGACTACGCGATCCACGTGGCGCGTGCGCGGGAGGAGGAGCTTTCGGAGCAGCTCCGGCTGCTCTATGTAGGCCTCACACGAGCAAAGCATCAAGCGGTCGTGATGTGGGGGCCGATCGGCGCCGGCTACCGTGACACGTCGCTGGCCTGGCTGCTGCACGCGCCGAAGTGGCAGACTGCGGGTGGCGAACGAGCGGGATCTGCTGCGGAGCTCAAGCAATGGGGCGACGCCGAGTGGCGAGGCGCCTGGCGGGCCCTGGCCGATGCAGCCGGCGACGCGGCGGTCGTCGTCGAGGACGCGAAGCTCGCGCCGCGAGCAGGTTTCTGCTCTGCCGCCGCCTCGCCGGGCCCACTCGAGTTCCGCGCGCCGAGCCGCGTTCCGGGCGTGCCCGTTCGAACGACCAGCTTCTCGGCGATCGTGCGTGACAGCGCGCGCAGCGCGATGCGGCTCTCGGTTCTCGATGTCACGGGTCGGGATGTCGACGCAGGGATCGAACGCGAGCCGTCCCCGATGGAAGAAGCCGTTCCGGACCTGGCGTCGGACATGCACGCGTTCGCGCGCGGTGCGGATGCGGGCACGCTGCTCCACGAAGTGCTGGAGAAGGTCGACCTCTCGCGGATCGACGAGGCCTATCTGCGCGAGCTCGCGCGCCAGGCTATCGACCGCAATGCGCTCGACCCTGCCTGTGAGGATCAGATCGTCCATGTGGTCGATTCGGTGTCGCGGACACCTCTGCGCACACACCCCGAACCCTTCCGACTGGCGGACCTCGCGTCGGGCCGCCTGCTGCCCGAGATGGAGTTCACCCTGGCCGCGGCAGTGGGCGACTCGGGGCCGGGACTCAGCGGAGTGGAGCTCGGCCGTCTGCTGCGTCGGTCGTCCGCCGGATCGCCGCTCGCGCGCTACGCCGACCGTGCGACGCGCCTGGGTTGGCGGGAGCTCGACGGCTTCTTGCGTGGATTCATCGACGCCGTCTTCCACGACGGTGAGCGTTACTACCTGATCGACTACAAGTCGAACCATCTCGGCGTGCGACAGGCCGACTACATGCCGGAGCGACTCGTCGAGCCGATGATCGAGCACGATTATGTTCTGCAGTACCTGATCTACGCGATCGCCCTCGATCGCCACCTCTGCCGGAGCGTTGAGAGCTACGACTACGAGCGACATTTTGGTGGTGTCTATTATCTCTTCCTCCGAGGACTGGCCGAATCCCACGCGCCGGGCTGCGGGGTGTTCTTCGATCGCCCGGAGATGGAGCTCGTGCGGGGTGCCTCAGATCTGCTCGGCGGAGTGCGGGAGGTCGAGGCGTGAGTGCTGTGGGTCACGCACAGTGGGCGGCGTCGGCTGACGACCTGCTCGCGCTCGCTCGCGCTCGCGGTGTGCTCTCGCCCCTCGACCAGCAATTCGCGAGCCGACTGGGGGCGCTCTACGAGGAGGCGAGTGAGGGGGTGCGCTGGGCGCTCGCCATCGCCTGTCGACAGGAGGCCGCCGGGCACGTCTGCGCGGATCTGCCGCGGCTCGCGGAACGGGGACTCGTCGGCGAGGTCGCAGGGGTCACGACGACCTGGTCGCTTCTCGCGACGCATCCGTCACTCGAAGCCTGGCTCGACGAGATCGCGGAGAGCCCACTCGTGGGTCGTGTGGCCGGAGTCGCCCTCGCGCCGATCGATTCGCAGGCGCCTCGTCCGCTGCTGCTCGACCCGCGTGGTCGACTCTATCTGCGGCGTGCCTTCGAGAGTCAGCGGATGCTCGCGGCGGCGCTCCTCGAGCGTGCTCGTGCACGGGACCTGGCCGTCGATTGGGACCTGGCCCGGGACGGTATCGAGCGGCTTGTTGGCGGTCAGGGCGAAGACGACACGGCGCCCCGCGATGCGCTTCGCGCCGGTCTTGTTCGGCCACTGTCGATCGTGACGGGCGGTCCGGGTACGGGAAAGACGACGATGGTCGCGCGGCTGATCGCGCTCTTGATCGAGCAGGCGCTCGCTGCGGGGAAGGCCGCGCCAAGAGTTCGCCTGCTCGCGCCGACCGGTAGGGCCGCAGCGGCGATGGCGAGCTCTTTCGCGCGGCAGCGGGCTTCGCTCGACGTCGCGCCGGAGGTTCTCGCGGCGTTGCCGACCACGGCCGAGACGGTCCACCGGGCGACCTATCGTCAGACCCGCCGCGACGCGTTCGGCCGCCCGCTCGAGCTGGCCTTCGAGCAGGACGTTGTCGTCGTCGACGAGGCGTCCATGGTCGATCTATCGCTGATGACGCGAATGTTCCGCGCTTGTGCGTCTGTCGGGCGCGTCGTCCTGCTCGGTGATCCCGAACAGCTTACCTCGGTCGATTCGGGTGCGGTGCTCGCGGAGCTCTGCGGCGGGGTCGATCGGGGTGCGGCCGGTCGCGACCTCGAGTCGAGCTCCCAGCGTGGACTGGCCGATTCGATCGTCACGTTGCGCACGAGTCACCGCTTCAGTGATGCCGGCGGAATCGGTCGGCTGGCCGAGGCGATTCGCGTGGGCGATGCGGATGGGGCGCTCGCGCTGCTCGCCGACGGGGGAGCGCCGGAGGTCGAGCGCTACGATGCCCGCTCGATCGACGACGTGCGCACGCGGCTCGTCGAAGAGAGTCGGCGCATGCATCGCGAGATCGAGGGAGCGGACTCGCACCACGCCAAGCTCGACCGGATGGGGCTGTATCGGGTGCTCTGCACGCATCGCCGCGGGCCGCTCGGCGTCGAGGCCCTCTGTGTGTTGCTCGACGAGATCGGGGCCGCCGAGAGGAAGACGACGAGTCGGTCGGGGTGGTGGCTCGGGCGGATGCTGCTGGTGACTCACAATGCTCCGGATCAGGACCTCTGGAACGGGGACGTCGGTCTGGTCGAGCAGACCGGCGCGGGGCTTCGCGCGTTGTTCCCCGACGCTGCGGGCGGCGTCCGGGCGCTCTCGGCCGGGCGGCTGCCCGCATACGAGAGTGCGATCGCGATGAGTGTGCACAAGAGTCAGGGCTCGGAGTTCGAAGTCGTCGACCTCGTGCTCGGCGATGTCGCGTCGCCGCTCATGACGCGCGAGCTTCTGTACACAGGGGTCACGCGGGCACGGAAAAGGCTCAGGCTCCATGCGAGCGAGGGCGTGGTGCGGGCCGCGATCGGGCGACGCATCGAGCGGGATTCGGCGCTCTCCGAGCTTCTCTGGGCGGAGTGAATCGTGGCGGGACGCAGACGACGCAAGAAGGACGGACGCGGCGGTGCAGTGGGCGGGTCGCGCCCCGATGGCGACGAGTCGCTGCCTCCGGATGCGCCGCGTGGGCGCGTCGCCGCCCATCATGGCGTCGCCGTGCTGGTTCGTTTCGACGACGGAGGCGAGCGGCAGGTCTGGCTCGCAGCGAACCAGAAGGCCACAGTCGGAGACCGGGTCGTGCTCTCGGAAGAGCGGCTCGTCGTCGAGCCCGCTCATGGCGTGCTGCGTCGCCGAGACCCGCGCGGTCGCGACCGCACGATCGCGGTCAATCTCGATCGGCTCGGGATCGTCCTCGCGCCCGAGCCGCGTGAGCCGCCGGGCTATGTCGATCGCGGCTTCGTGATCGCACGGGCCGCCGGGATCGAGCCGCTCGTGATCCTGAACAAGATCGATCTGCCGGGTGGAGCCGAGCTCGCGGATCGGCTGTTCGAGATCTACGGCGCGTCTTGCGACGTGCTTCGGGTGTCGGCCACGACGGGAGAGAATGTCGAGGCGATCTCGCAGGCGATCGGGGAGAGTGAGCTCGCGGCGCTCGTCGGTCCATCGGGCGTCGGCAAGAGCTCGCTCTTGAATGCGCTGGTTCCGGATCTCGAGCTGGTTGTCGGCGCGCTGAACCGCGGCAGCGGAAAGGGGCGGCATACGACGACGACGGCGACGCTGCATGTGCTCGCGGGCGGCGGCACGCTCGTCGATACGGCGGGCTTCAAGGACTTCATTGCCGTCGACGTCGAGGCGCTCGAAGCGGCCCAGTACTTTCCGAGCTTCGAGACTGCCGTGAAACAGGGCTGCCGTTTCCGCGATTGCCTTCATCGCAGCGAGCCCGATTGTGCCGTGCTCGCCGCGGTCGCCTCGGGCGCGATCTCCGAGCCTCGGCATCGCGCCTATTCGGCCCTGTTGGAAGAGCTTCTCGCGTCGGCTGACTCCGCGCGACCTCCGGGTGCGCGCAAAACGTCGAGGTAGGTGGCGTGGTCTTCGGGCCGCTCGAAGCTGACCGCGCCGATCTTGCCCCCGCGCAGATCGCGCAGCAGCAGGTCCGCTGCGCGGTCGAGGTCGATATGGCCCCCCGCCCGCAGCGCGCCCCGTTTGCGTCCGATCGCCTCGAGCAGTCCCACCGCACGAGAGGCGTCCTCCGGATCATCGGAGGTCGATGCGATGATCGATTGCGCCTGGCCTTCTAGCCGGTAGCGGGCATCGAGTTCGTTGGCATAACGCTCGGCGAGAAAGCACACCGCCCAGCCCGCGACGTCGATGGGCTCGTAGGCGTTCTCCCCGATCGCGCCGCTCGCGGCCAGTCGTCGTGCGCCCTGCTGATCGTCGAGCTTCGGCCAGAGCACGCCGGGTGAATCGAAGATCGAGAAATCGCTGTCGAGTTCGATGCGCTGGCTCTTGCGGGTGACCGCCGGCCGATCGGCCACTTTTGCCAGTCGCCGCCCACAGAGCGAGTTGATCAGAGTCGACTTCCCGACGTTCGGGATCCCCACGACCATCGTGCGCAGGGTGCGGCCGGGACCGCCGCGATGGGGGGCGAGCTCGCGGCAACGATCCGGCAGCGAGCGCACGCTGCGGGCTTCTGTCATCACCAGGGCGAGGGGACGGGGTCCGATGCCGGCTTCGGACCAGACCCGCCGCCAGGCCTGCGTGACTTCGGGATCCGCCAGATCTGCGCGGCTGAAGATCGAGAGGACCGGTCTTCCCTCCGCCAGCTTCCCGAGCAGCGGATTCCGGCTCGCCAGCGGAAGCCGCGCGTCGACCAGCTCGATCACGACGTCGACCTTCCGGATCGCCGCCGCGATTTCGCGACGAGCACGGTTCATGTGGCCGGGAAACCAGTTGATCGGCATCGAAGGGTCGCGCCCGGAGCGGGCTCCTCATGGCTGGCGTGTCCGGACGTTAGCGGGTCTTCCGGGGAGCGGGGTAATCTAGCTGTAGGGAGGTATGGGAGGTGTTGCACACAACGACGAACTTCGAGTCGATTCGTAGCCTGTTGGGCCGCGAATCGGCGGGAGGCGATGGCACGGTCCGGGGCTGGCTGCGAACGGTGCGACACGCCAAGGAAGTCTCCTTCCTCGATGTGTCGGACGGCTCGTGCATGGATGGGATGCAGGTCGTCGCGAACGGCGAGACGGAGGGATACGAATCCGTCGTTCGCAGGCTCACCACCGGCTGCGCGATCGAGGCACGGGGCGAGGTCGTCGAGTCACCGGGCAAGGGGCAGCGTTTCGAGCTACACGCGAAGCAAGTCGAGCTCGTGGGGCCCGCCGGAGAGGAATATCCGCTCCAGAAGAAACGCCATAGCTTCGAATTCCTGCGCACGATCGCGCACCTTCGCCCACGCACGAACACGATCGGCGCCGTGCTCCGTGTGCGCAATGCCGCCTCGATGGCGATCCACGAGTTCTTCCAGCGAGAGGAGTTCCTCTATCTCCACACGCCGATCGTGACGGCTTCGGACGCCGAGGGGGCGGGCGAGCTGTTTCGCGTGAGCACCTTGCCCGAGGACGACCCGCCGCGGGACGAGGACGGTCGAATCGACTACGCCCAGGACTTCTTTGGCCGCCCGACCTTTCTCACGGTTTCGGGTCAGCTCGAGGCGGAGATCGGCGCGCTGGCGCTCTCCCGGGTCTACACCTTTGGCCCGACGTTTCGCGCAGAGAACTCGAATACGGCACGTCATCTGGCCGAGTTCTGGATGGTCGAGCCCGAAGCGGCGTTCTGCAATCTCGATGGCCTGGCCGACCTGGCGGAGCGTTTTCTCAAGTCCGTGTTCAGCGATGTGCTCGACCGCTGTGAAGACGACATGGCCTTCTTCGAGAAGCGGATCGAAGAGCAGGCGATCACGCGCATGAGGACAGTGATCGACAAGCCCTTCGAGCGGATCCCCTATCGTGAGGTGGTCTCGATTCTTGAGAGCTCGGGCGAGTCCTTCGAGTTCCCGGTCGGTTTCGGTCTCGACCTGCAGAGCGAGCACGAGCGCTGGCTGACCGAAAAGCACGTCGGCTGTCCGGTCGTCGTGACCGATTGGCCCGCGGAGATCAAGGCGTTCTACATGTACCGAAACGACGACGACGAGACGGTCGCGGCGATGGACGTCTTGGTCGGCGGTGTGGGTGAGATCATCGGCGGCTCCCAGCGCGAACATCGCCTCGACGTACTCGAGCAAGCGATCTGCGCTCAGGGACTGCCGGTCGACGACTACTGGTGGTACCTCGATCTACGTCGCCATGGCAGCGTGCCCCACGCGGGCTTCGGGCTCGGTTTCGAGCGAATCGTTCAGTTCATGACGGGCATGGCGAATATTCGCGACGTGATTCCGTTCCCGCGCACGCCGGGCCAAGCGGAGTTCTGAGGCCGCGGGCAGAGGCCCTGGTGCGCGGAGTCCGCGCCGCGCCTGCCGCGTCAGGAGCCGTAGGTCTCCCGTGCCCAGCGATCGAGAGCCCGGTTCATGCGATCGAGGGCCGCGCTGGAGAAGGCCTCGACCTCGTCGAGCTGGTGCACCTCGGCTCCGAGGTCGAGCATCCGGGTGAGGCGTCGACGACGTCCGCTCTTTGAGAGGGTCTGGCCCCGTCGCGGACCGGATCGCACGGTGAGGTCGCCCTCGACGAACTGGCGCTCGAGCTCGGCGAGCTCGCGAGCAGCCTGGTTTCGACGTGCGCGTACCCGGTTCAGGCGTCGGACGACGGTGTCGTATTGCTCCTCCGCATCCGAACCCATCGGATCGAAGGGGCGAATCATCTCGAGGACATTGGGGCTGCCCATGGTGATCTCCTTGGTGTGGGTCGATTCAGCCGGGCTCGTTCTCTCGTCGTGGCGAGAACTTCGATTCGCCGGTCGATAGTGTGTTGCTCCGAAAGCTGGTTTCGGGTCACGCGGAAATCGTTCCGTTCGCCCCGCAGCGGGTCGTTTCGACTAACGCATCGTCAGATTCAGGGAGGACGTTTGCTCGACGCGCGGACTGCGCCGGTCGGCAGGCATCGTCAGGATGACGTGGTTTTCTCCCGATACAGGGCGTCCACTCGCTCAGGCGGCGCAGACGTACCGCTCGCCTTCGACGAAGCCCATTCGAAGCATCGCTGCGCGGATCTCACCACGCGGTCTCGCACCTGCGACCGAGACGACGATCGGGTCGGACGGCTTTGAAGGGAGGTCTTCGGGGCCGATCACGGCTGCGTTCCGGATCGTCTTCCCGATACGACGGGGATGGACTTCGACGATCGTCGATGGGTGATGGCCGAGTAGGGCGAGGGCCTTGCGCAGCGCGCGTCCGGTGCGCCCGTGACCCCAGAGGATGTAGGACTCCGATCGTGTCAGGAAGTCCCGGCTCAGGTGCCAGGCTCGGCATGCCATGAATTGCTCGAGCGAATACCGCGCGTCCATGCGCGAGAGCCGGTTCGGCTGGTCACGCCAGCCGAGCAAGCGTCGATCGAGAGTGCCGATGCAGGGGCCGTCGCGCAGCAGTCGGAGGATCAGGTCGTAGTCCTCGGGCCAGCCCCGGTCGCGGTAGCCCACTTCCAGCAGTCGTTCGCGGCGGATCGCCAGGGTCGGATGGGCGATCGGGCATTCGATGAAACGCTCTCGCCAGATCGTCCCGGCGTCGGGCAGCGAATTCAGCCATGCCTCGTAGCGCCGCCGTCCCTCGGAGAGCCCGCGCCGTGGGAAGATCCGCACGGGGCAACCGACGGCGGCCAGCTCCGGGGCGCGATCGAGGGCGGCGAGTTGCAACGCCAGCCGGTCGCGATGCATCCAGTCGTCGGCATCCATGCGGGCGATGACCGGGGCCGAACAGAGCGCTGCCCCCGCGCCGAGTGTCGGGACGATCCCCTCGTGTGCGCGGGCCTCGATCCGGAAGCGGGGGTCCCGATCCGCGAATGCTCGGGCGACAGCGAGAGAGTCGTCGGTCGAGCCGTCGTCGAGGACGATGCATTCCCAGTCGGGTTCGCTCTGCCGAGCAATGCTGTGCAGGCATGTGGCCAGGCTGGCCGCAGCGTTCCAGACAGGCAGGAGGACGGAGATCCTGGGGCGCATCAGACGGTCAGTCCGTTGCCGAGATCGCTGATGGGGGGGTTGCCCCTCGAGCTCTCGGCAGGGCCCACGGTGACGGGTCCATTTTGACGGGAGGGTTGCCGATGGGGACAGGCGTGGAAGTCACCTGCACCCTGGACGGAGTTCGCAACGTGCGTCCGAGCTGGCTCAGACGACTCTTCCGCCGGGCTGAAGCAGCGGGTCTGCGAGCCGTCGTCATAGCGCTCGCCCTGTCGTTCGTTGCGGTGTCGAATGCTCGAGCGCAGTCCGAGGACCGGGTCAAGGCAGCCTTCCTCTTCAATTTCGCACGCTACGTCGAATGGCCTCTGGGCGCGTTCGACGATGCGAAGGCGCCAATCACGATCTGCATGATCGGAGACAGCGCGTTCGCCAAGGTCGTCGCCACGACGGTGACCGGGAAGAGTGTCGGCCCTCGCCCCGTCCAGGTCATCAAGACCTCGAAACTCTCCGCATCCACCTGTCACATCCTCTACGTAGACGAGGACATCGAGGATTCCAGGAATTTGCTTGTTGACCTTGCCGACAAGAGTGTGTTCACGGTTTCGGACCGAAAGGGATTCGCCCATGACGGGGGTATCGCGAACTTCTTCCGAGCCGACAAGAAGATCCGTTTC
This sequence comes from Planctomycetota bacterium, assembly GCA_002687715.1. Lineage (GTDB taxonomy): Bacteria > Planctomycetota. The sequence continues at coordinate 10,344 of NZBC01000031.1, forward strand.
GAAATCAATCCGACCGCAGCCAAGGAGTCCGGCCTCAAGATCAGCTCGAGGCTCCTCCGGCTCGCCAAGATCGTGAAGTAGGCGCCGCCATGAGTGATCGAGGAATTTACGGTATCGCAATCCACCGCCTGCGCAGGAGCGTGCGCCGATGAGTGCACTTGACGTCGGAACGGAATCGATTCAGCGTCGAATCGTCCGAGGCTATCTTGCGACGACGGGGCTCGCGCTCCTCCTCACGGTCTTCGCACTCTTCTTCGCAGCCTTCGTGCAGTTCCAGCAGGTGACCAACGACAATCTCGGGGCCCTGGCCCGAGTCATCGGCGGCAACTCCGAGGCCTCGCTGCTCTTCGACGACGCGGCCTCCGCGATCGAAACCCTGGGCGCGCTGAAGGCCGAGGAATCCATCGAGGCGGCGGTCGTCTACGACGGCGCTGGTCTCGTCTTCGCCCAGTACGTGCGGGCGGACGTCGAGGGCTTCCGCCCGCCCAGAGCGCTCTCCTTCGGGCCCGAATGGAGCCGAGAGCACATCGATCTAGCCTCCAGCATCGTGATGGGCACGGAACGGATCGGCACCGTCTACCTGCGATCCGATACGCAGCAGGTGACGAGCTTTCTCTTTACCTCGATTGGCATCGTCCTCTCTGTCCTGATCATCTCGTTCGTCCTCTGCTGGTACGGTGCGGCGCGGCTGCGGAGTCAGATTGCGGATCCGCTTGAGCGCCTCGTGGCAGGATCCGCATCGATGACCGCAGGTGACCTGTCGATCCAGGTTCCCGTGCGGAGCGATGATGAGATGGGCGTTCTCGCGCGCGCGTTCAATGCGATGGCCTCCAGCCTGCGCGGCCTGATATCACAGATTCGCGAAAATACCCGCTATGTAGCCCAGGCGACGGAGCAGCTCGCGAGTGCGAGCGTGTCGATGCGAGAGGAATCCGTTCGCCAGGAGCGGGCGGTCGAAGAGAGCGGCGAATCGATCGGTCACATCACGTCGTCGATCCACTCCGTGAGTTCGAACGTCGAGGCCCTGTCGGACACCGCGGCAGAGACGTCGAGTGCTGCGATCGAGATGGATTCGTCGATCAGTGAGACCGGAATGCATATCGACGAGCTCTCGCACACCATCGACACGACGGCTTCGAGTGTCGTGGAGATGACGAGTGCGATCCGCGAGATCGCACATAGCGCCGATACGCTCAATCAGTCCACCGAATCGACCGCACAGGCCCTCGACCTGCTCAGCGGATCGGTCCGCCAGGTCGAGACCAACGCCCGCGAGAGCCACGAGCTTTCAGAGGCGACTGCGGACAAAGCAGAGCAGGGAATGTCTGCGGTCCACCAGACGGTCGGCGGCATGGTGGAGATCCAGGACTCGTTCAAAGGAATCGAGAGCATCATCTCGAACCTGTCGGAAAAGAGTGAATCGATCGGCGCCGTCGTCAGAGTCATCGAGTCGGTCGTCGAGCAGACGAACCTGCTCGCGCTCAACGCTGCGATCATCTCCTCCCAGGCCGGTGAACACGGTCGTGCTTTCTCGGTCGTCGCCGAAGAGGTTCGCAGCCTCGCCGAACGGACCGCCTCGAGCACCCGTGAAATCGCCGAGCTGATCGAATCCGTCCAGTATGGTGTCTTCAGCGCGGTGTCGGCGATGGAGCAGGGGGCCATGCGCGTCGAACGCGGCGTCGAGCTCTCGAACGAGGCTGGGCACATCCTACGTGAGATCGGCGAGAGCTCGAAGCAGTCGACCCGATGGGCGAAGGAGATCGTCGAGGCCACACGCGGCCAGGCGGCGGATATCGGCCAGGTCGGCATCGCGATGACCCAGGTCAAGGAGATCGCGATGCAGCTCAATCGCGGGACCCGTGAACAGGACAGCGCGAGCGCCGAGATCACTCGCGGTGTCGAACAGATGCGCCATCTCGGTCTCGAGGTGAAGAGCGCGGCCCGGGGCCAGCGCCGCGATTCCAGCGTGATCACCGAGTCCGTCGAGATCGTCGCAGCGAAGATCAGGGAGATCGCCATCGAGACCAAGGGTCAGAGCAAGCGCGCTGACCAGATCCAGGAAGCGTTGCAGGTGTTCCGAGAAATCACGCTGCAGAGTTCGCGCCGTGCGGAGCAGACCAACGAGACGGTTGCGGATCTTTCCGCTCACGCCGAGAGGCTCGAGGAAGAGATCGGTCGCTTCAGGCTCTAGCCCCGCATTCGTCCTCGCGTGAGTCGTGTGATCGCAGGCCGAAGTCGTCGAAGGCTGCGTGCTTCCGGGTCTGGTAGTCTTCTGGAGACGGGCCCTGCCTCATGGCGCTGATGGTTGGTGTCGTTCACCGCAGAGTCGGGCAGTCACTTGGTGTCGCTGGCTCGCTGCTCACCCGGAGCGGTCTCTACCGCGCGGGATCCCAGGGCTGCATTGCCTCGACCGTGAAGGAGGTTTCCGGGCCCCTTGAGGAGATCTGCGATCAGGGTCTGCTGTCGCCGCACGTCGCCTTCGAGGCGGGCTTCGGCCAGATCTTCGAGCGCTGCAGGTCGGAGTTCTAGTGGTGGCTCGCGGCGCGGCCTGGGCTTCCTCGAGCGCGCCGCTGGGGGGTCGCCCACGGCGGGCAGGCGCCGTGCTAGCGAGGTGGGTCGGTCTCGCGGGCCACGGGGCTATGAGCTTGGCGCGCAGCGAAGATTGGGCTCGACCATGCGACGCCACCGTCCTGCTCCACGATTCTCACGTAATGGAACTCGCCGGGTCCGAGCGGGGGGATGCGGCGCTCGAGGTCCAGGCTGAGCCGGTCTTCGCCGTCGACGGCCGCGACGCGCCCCGAGCGAATGGGGTCGATGCGGTCGATCGGCGCCGTTGCTTCGTAGCGGATCCTCAGCAGATGGTCCGGCCTTTCCTGCCTCCCCTCCTGCCTCTCCGGCTGCTTTGCCGTTGGCAATGTCCCGCCCATCATGGCCTCGTCGATCGTGACTTCCAGCCAGGGCCGAATGCCGTTGGTTGCGAAAGTGTGTCGCCGCTTCATCGCGGCGAGTAGCTCGGGGCGGTCGAGAGCTTCCGTGAAGAGGCCGGCGAGACCCGACTGCCCCGCAGCGATCTGGGCCAGCCCCGGATGCCCGTCGTGGGAGTCGCCGCTGCCGACGAATCCGAGGCGGTCGCCACGCATCAGCGCGTCGCGCACGAAGAAGCCCGACAGAGCGCCGTGCACCGGGACAGGTGCGTCGGCGGCCTCGCTCATGCCGTGCACCGAGGCGATCTCGGCGAGTGGTTCGAGCTCGGGGTCGGGGGCGAAGATCCAGTTCGTCGCGATCGGCTCGCCCGCAGTATGGTGAGCGAACGTGAGAGCGGGCCGGCCGCGCAGGGCATTCCAGAGTTCGTCGGGACGATCGGTTCGGGCGTCGAAGGCGGAGAAGAGGGTTGCTTCTTCGTCGAAAGACAGGACGTGACGATGGCCATGGAGCCAGCTGGTCCACTCGTAGCCCGGGATCGTGACGAAGCGCTCTGGGGCGTGAAAGCGCGAGGCGGCTGCGTGGATGCGATCGAGCCGGTCGGGGCGCGTCGCGAGCGGGCGTGGGCCCCAATGGTCGTGGTCGGTCAGCGCAATCACGTCGAGTCGTGCGATATCCCGGGCATAGGCGAAATACTCCTCCGGGGTGCCACTGCCGTCGGACATTTGCGTGTGCCCGTGGAGGTCGGCCCAGACGAGCCGGGTCGCCGACCTGCGCACGACGATGGGATGAACGAAGGCGTCGAACGCCTCGAGCGGGCCTTCGCCCTCGATGCCTAGCCGGATCGTACCCTCGCGCCCGGCCTCGCCGACGGCGATCCGGAAGGAGGCGTCCTGGGCCGCTCTCACGGTGACGACCTCGGAAGCCGACACGAGTGCTGTCGTCGAACCCGAGAGCGTTCTGAGGCGGAATCGGCCGCTCGCGATTCCGCTTGCATCGGTCGACGAAGCGGGCCAGCGCGCGCGATTGCCGACGGCGTCGACGATTGCGATCGTGAGCTCGAGGGGCTCGCCTGGAGCGAGCTCTGCCGGGCCATGCGAGAAGATCGCGACGCCTTCGCGGGCTGTGATGTCCATCTGCACGGACTCTGGAAGCCATGCCCGGGTGCCATTGCCATCGGCGTCGACCCCGATCAGGATCTCCGACCCCCGCTCGGCATAGCGGTCGACGCGCGCACCGTTCGGGCCAGCGCCGTAGACGATGTCGAGTCGTTCGCCCGGAGCGAGCGCCCTTCCCGAAACGCTGAAGGCCGCTCCCAGGCTCGACGGCCGGAGCTCGACCCCGCCTTTGCGCGCGCTGATCGTCGTGTAGCCACGGTCGTTTGGGTCCATGGCCTGCGCGCTGCTCCAGTACCAGAAGGGGTCGGGCTCGACGAAGATCAGTCCCCCTTCATCGATTCCGAGTGGGCCGACCTCGAAGCCGATCTCGATTCGCTGGATCGAGGAGGCGGGGACGCTCGGACGGGGCACGGCGTCTGGCCCCTCGATCCGGATTTTCCCAAGCGTGGACTGGTCGAACAAAGCCGCTTTCGTGTGGGCCTGAATGACCTCGCTTTCCACCTGTGGAAACCATTCAGGCCGGCCGAAGGTCAGTCTCGGCTCGAGTTGTGAGTTGAAATATAAAGGACGCTCCCAATCGTAGAATTGTCCGAAATGAGCTTCTTTCTTTTTCCAGATTGCTGCAAAAGGACTTTCTCTCAA